>JAYVRZ010000183.1:0-16525 GCA_043775965.1 Sphingomonas sp. | reverse complement strand
TCTGACGGTTGCCGTCGACGTTCCACAGGTACGCGGCACACCCCTTTGCCGGCAGCTTCTGCTGGCCAATCGCTGCGAGTGGCCCCGGTCCGGGGTTCGGGCCCGGGTCTGCGGGCGGAGCGGCAGCGGCCACCTGGCCGGCGAGGATGAGGGCGAGCGCGATCATGACGTCAGGCCTATCATGAACAGCCACGCCGGATAAGCCGCGATCGCCAGCAATGCGCCGAACGGCAGCGCCGTATCCGCCGCCATGCTTCGCCCTTTCAGGTGCGCGGCGAGGACCGCACCGAGCCCGATCATGCTCGCGGTCAACAGCACCGCGGGGAGCATCTGCCAGCCGAGCCATAGCCCGATCGCGCCGAACAATTTGGGATCGCCGCCCCCCATCCCGTCGCGCCCGCGCACCCGTCGATACGCGAACGCGACCAGCCACAACGCCCCGAACCCCGCTGCCCCACCGATCAACCGCTCGGCGATCGGCGGCTCGATGCCGAGCATACCGCTCGCCACCCCGGTCAGCGCGAGCAACGCCGTCAACCGATCGGGCAGCCAGAACGCGACGAGATCCAGGCTGGCAAGCGCGAGCAGTAGCCATCCGAATACACACCCCGCGATCCCGACCGGCCCGGGCGCGGCGATTCCCGCCGCGACCCCGATCGTCAGACCGGCAAGCTCGATCCGCCAATGCACCGGGCTGATCGTGACACCGCAACCGCTGCAGCGTCCACGCAGGGCGAGCGCGCTGAACAGGGGGACGAGTTCGATCGCGCGCAACGGCCGTCCGCAACCGTCGCAGGCCGACCGCCCGGTCATCACCGATCGTCCCTCCGGCCAGCGCATCACCAGCGCCGCGATGAAACTGCCGATGATCGCGCCGAGCACGCCTAACGCAGCGCTCCAGATCAGCGGCTCAGACACCGGTATTGCGGATCAGGTAGCGGTACACGCCGAGCAGGTTGATGCCGAACAACACGATGTTCTGCGTGCCCAGCGCCCAGTCCCCGGTCAAGGCCGCACCCGACAGCCACGCGATCGACGACGCCACGAACAGTACGAACCCCCACCCCGTCACGCGCCGCCCGAAATCGAGCGACACCATGAACGCGGCGATCACCCCGGACCCTGCGGCAAACCATTTGAGCGTCGCGATGAGTGTTTCCATGCCCAGCGCTCTACCGTCCGCCAGACGACGGCGTACTGACGCAGGTCAACCAGGATTCACAACGCCCGCGTGAAGTAGCGCGAGAACGCCGCGTCCTCATACGCCGCGAACGGCGCGCATTCGACGAACCCGGCCTTCGCATACATCGCCCGTGCCGGCGCGAACGGCGCATTGCTCCCGGTCTCCAGGCTGACGCGGCGATAGCCACGCGCAACGGCGTCCGCGACCAGATGGTCGAGCATCGCCCGACCCACGCCGCGCCGGACATGAGACGGCGCAGTCCGCATCGATTTCAGTTCGCCGTGCAGCGGATCGAGCTGCTTCAACCCGCCGATCCCGACCAGCACGTCGCCATCCCAAGCCGACCACAACGTCACGGCCGGGTCGCGCAGTCCGGCCAGGTCGAGCGCGAATACGCTGCCCGGCGGCGAGTTCGCATGCGCGGCCTCCAGATGCAGCGTCACCAGCGCGACGACATCGGGATGCGTCAGGTCGTCGCGAACGAACCGCATCGTGCCGACCTCGGTCAGCGCCGCGATCCGGGCGCGGGTCAGGGTAGAGTCTCGCCGGCCTCGACGCCCCACACACGGCCGACCTGGACGAACCCCGCCTGGCCCTTCACGTCGAGCCGGCACCAGCCATTGCCGCACTGGCTGACTCGCCCGACCACGCCGGGTGCCGCACGAAACGACAGCCGGCTCGACGCGTCGGGTCGTTCGCGCAGGTCGGCGGGCTCGGTGCCGCGGACGACGGCGGTGCGCGTGCCGCTCAACAGGTTCGCCTGCATCCAGCCCTCGGTCCCGTCGGGGTCGGCGATCTTGCGCCATTCCTTGAAGATTGCGACCACCTTGATCGGCAAGTCCTGGCGCTGGTACAGCCAGCTCGCCGGATAGGTCCGCGCAGGCCCGGTCCGCATCCGCGCGCGCGATGCCGAGATCGACGCGTAATAGGGCACCGTCTTCTTGCTCGCATCGGCGGCGTGCACCGGGTCCGGCACCAGCGTGGCGACGACGAGAGCGGAGAGCGCGGCGGCAACAAGACGCATGGTCATATCCTAACAGGCGAACCCCGTCCTATCGCGGTGCGCGGCTTTGCTCAACTGCGCCCTCCGGCAACGTCCTTTTGAAGCGTTGACGCGCGCACGCACGTTCGCCAAGCCATCGACATGACCGATACGCGCCGCTGTTCGAACCCCAAGGTCGTCGTCACGCGAGAGCTGGCCGACACGCTGATGGACCGGATGGAGGCGCTGTTCGACACCAGCAACAACCGCGCGGACGCGAAATTGACGCGCGGGCAGCTCGCGGCGGCGATGGCGGATTGCGACGTACTGGTGCCCACCGTCACCGACGATATCGACGCGGCGCTGATCGCCGGCGCGGGCGACCGGCTGAAGCTGATCGCCAACTACGGCGCCGGTGTGAACCATATCGACCTGAAAGCGGCACGCGCGCGCGGCATCATCGTCACCAACACCCCCGGCGTCCTCACCGAGGATACCGCCGACATGACGATGGCGCTGATCCTGTCGGTGCCGCGACGGCTGGCGGAAGGCGAGAAGCTCGTACGCTCGGGCCAGTGGAAGGGCTGGAGCCCGGGCGGGATGCTTGGCCACAGGATCGGCGGCAAGGCGCTCGGCATCGTCGGCATGGGGCGGATCGGCCAGGCGGTCGCGCTCCGCGCGCGCGCGTTCGGGCTGACGATCCACTATCATAACCGCACGCGCCTGCCCGCGGTCCGCGAGGCGCAACTCGCTGCGACCTTCCATGCCTCGCTCGACGACATGCTCGCGGCGGTCGACATCGTGACGATCCACACCCCGCTCAATCCCGACAGCCGGAACCTGATCGACGCGCGCCGGATCGGCCTGATGCGATCGCACGTCTACCTCATCAATGCGGCACGTGGCGGGATCGTCGACGAGAGCGCACTCGTCGACGCGCTCGAGGGCGGCCGCCTCGCCGGCGCCGGGCTCGACGTGTGGGCGCACGAGCCGGTCATCGACCCGCGACTGCTCGCACTGCCCAACGTCGTGATGCTCCCGCACATGGGATCCGCCACGCTCGAGGGTCGGATGGCGTCGGGCGAGCGCGTCATCCAGAATATCCGGATGTGGGCCGACGGCCACCGTCCGCCCGACCAGGTCCTCGACGGCTGGGCCTAGCTCCAAGGGACGGTCGAGGCCGCCGACTAGACGGCGCGCATCCAGTGGGTCCGGGCGACCGTACCGGTCAGGACCTTGGTACCGAACGCCTTGACGATCGTCGCCGCGTCCGCGCTGTTCATCATCACCACGCGCGTGCCGCCCGACGGCAGCGTCTCGATCGCGCTGATGATCGCGTCGTGCTTCTTGCACATCGCGACGACCTGCGCCTGGCCGACGCTGACGTTGATCGCGCGCGAGATCGGCACCACTGTATTGCCATCCGTCGTCACGATGAAATCCCGGTGGTCGCTGAGGCTGTATCGATACGCATTGGGCATTCCCGGCTCGGAGCGGGAGCGCAAAGCATCTCTCAGTCGCGGCCTGCTCGTACGAAGCGCCGCAATGGTATCGCTATGCACGCGCCACCCCGAAACGGCAAGGCGCGCTAAGGGTGCACACGCAACAGCGCGAGCCCGAAACCCACGAAGATCACTCCGGTCGCCCGGTCGAATGCGCGCCGCAACGCGGGTCGCGTCAGGGACTTTGCCAGCGACCGTCCGCCCGCGGCATAGACGCCGTACCAGAAGCACTCGATCACCGCGAAGGTCGCGACCAGGATCGCGAACTGCGGCCCCTGCGGCGAACCGCGATCCACGAACTGCGGCAGGAACGCGGCGGCGAACAGCAGCAGTTTCGGGTTGCTGATCGCGATCACGAACCCGCCGCGAAACAGCCGGCGCGGCGACAGAGTGACCGGCAGGTCGCCGCGCCCGACGTCGATCGGGGACGCAGCCCCGTGGCCGGCCGCGTGGCCAGCCCCTTGCCCTGCCCCGCGGCCGGCCCCGTGCCAAGCCTTGATGCCCAGGAAGATCAGGTACGCGACGCCCGCATAGCGCAGCGCGTCGAACACTCTCGGCCACGCCGCCAGCAGCGCCGAAACGCCCGCCGCCGATGCCGCCAGCACGATCACCAGCGCGGTCAGGCACCCTGCCATCGCCGCGATGCTGCGCCGCGCACCGAATGCCACGCTGCGCGTCATGACGTGCAGCATGTTGGGCCCCGGCGTCCCCGACAGGAGGAACACCGCGACGACGAACAGCCACCACAGATGCAACGTCATGCGCGATTTCCGTTTCTATTGCCCACCTGGACGCGGACCTAGCCTCGGTCGCGCAAGCGCCCCGAACCCGTCACCCCAGCGAAAGCTGGGGTGACGGTGATGTGAGAGTTCCGGACCAGAGGCAGTTCAATCCCCGGTCAGTATCCGGTCGACCAGCTGCCCGACGCTCGGCACGAAGCCGTTGGAATAGAACGGGTCCTTCTTGAAATTATACGCGGCGTGCCCGGCGAACATCAAATTCTGGTCGATGTCGCCGCCATGCGCGATGTCCTGCAGCGTCTTCTGGATGCAGAAGCTGCGCGGATCGGCGAGGCGGCCGGTCGAGTTCGTCTCGGTATCCGCCCAGCTCGAGAACGAGCATTGCGACAGGCATCCCATGCAGTCCGCCTGGTCCTTGCGGATCATGCCCTTTTCGACCGGATTGACGAACACCAGCGTGTTGTCCGGCGTCTTCAGCGCATCGGTATGCCCCTCGCCGAACCACTGGCGCGCGCGTAGCAGATCGTTGCGCGTCACCCAGAAGTTCTTGCCCTTCACGCCGACGTCGAGCTGGAAGACGTGATCGCCGGCCTCCTGAGTCGAGAACGCGATCTGACGCTCGGACCGTGCCTCGAGCGAGCGCAGGAACGGATTGCGCACCGCCGACGAGTAGAAACCGGTCGGCGAGAATTTGTGCAACAGCACATCGCCTTCCTCGATTCTGGTCAGTGCGTCCTTCCAGCCCTGCGGGATCGGGCTTTCGCGCGTCAGCAGCGGCCGGGTGCCGAACTGGAACGCGATCGTCCCAAGCTCCGGATTGTCGATCCAGTCGTTCCAATCGCGCAGATACCAGACGCCGCCCGCCATCACGATCGGCACGTCGTCGGAAATGCCGCCTTCGCGCATCACGTCGCGCAATTCCTTGACGCGCGGATACGGGTCCTGCGGCTTCAACGGGTCCTCGGCGTTGGAGAGGCCGTTATGGCCGCCCGCGAGCCACGGATCCTCGTACACGACCGCGGCAAGCCATTCGGCGGCCTTCGAATACGCCCGCTTCCACAGCGCACGGAACGCACGCCCCGAACTGACGATCGGCAGATAGCTGACGCCGTAGGACGCGGTGATCTCGCTCAGCTTGTATGGCATGCCCGCGCCGCAGGTCACGCCGGCCACCTTGCCGCGCGTGCGTTCAAGCACGCCGTGCAGGATCCGCTGCGCGCCGCCCATTTCCCACAGCACGTTGATGTTGATCGCGCCCTTGCCGCCCGAAATCTCGTATGCGCGCTCGACCTGCTGGACCGCGCCTTCGATGGCGTATTCGACGAGTTCCTCATGACGCGCGCGCCGCGTAAGGGCCGCATAGACCTGCGGAATGATCTTGCCGTCGGGATCGTAACTGTCGGCATTCACGGCCGAAACCGTGCCAATGCCGCCAGCCGCGGCCCAGGCGCCGGCGGACGCGTGGTTGGTCGCGGCTACACCCTTGCCGCCTTCCACCAGCGGCCACACTTCGCGACCGTTATAGACGATAGGCTTCAGGCCCTTGAACACGACGTCACCTCTCCCGGAAAATACGGCCTCCTAGAACGCACGGACGCATCGCGCGAGCAAATTAAGACCTAGGTTAGTGCACCCGGCCGCCCCAGCGCCTGCTCGTACAGCGCCCGATAGCGCGCGATCATGACGGCTTCGTCATACTCCGCGCGCGCCTTGGCCTGGTTCGCGGCGCCGACCGACGCCCGCAGCGCAGGGTCCGCGACCAGCGCCTGCAACGCATCGCGCAACCGCACCTCGTTGGCGATATCGGTCACGAACGGCAAATTCTCGGGCGACACCATCCGCTTCACGTCGCCGACCGGATAGCTCGCGATCGGCAGCCCCGCCGCCATCGCCTCGACCACCGAGATCGGGAACTGCTCGCTGCGCGACGACACCGCCAGCATGTCGAAATGGCCGATATAACGGTAGGGCCGGTCGAGAAATCCGGGCAGAACGATCTTGTCCGCCATGCCCATCGCGGCGGCAGCCTGGAGGATGTTGGCGCGCTCCGGCCCCTCGCCGACGATCACCAGCCGCACCCGCCCCGAGACGCCGCCGACCGCGCGGACCAGCGCGGTCAGGTCCTTCACCTCGCGCAGGCCCGCCAGCGCGCCGATCACGATTTCCTTCGGGTTACGGGTGAAGCCGGGGATCGCCTTGGGCTCGGGCTTCTGCGCGTAATGCGCGGTGCCGATCCCGTTGACGATCCGGTGCACCCTCTCCCGCGGCTGTTTCCACGTCTTGAGCGCGATCCCCTCCAGCACCTCGGACGGCACCGCCAGCGCATGAGCGGCGCCCAGCGCGATCCGACGGTAGATGTTGCGCTCGATCTTCAGCCCGCCCGCCTCGTCGGCGTTGAACCCGTCCTCGTGATGGACGAGCGGCGGCGCGCCCTTGCTGAACGCCCGCCGCGCCATCACCCCGTCGATCGCACCCCAGTTATACGTCAGCACCAGGTCGAACCGCCGCATATACTGCGCTATCGCCTCGTAGCGGTTCACCGAAGGCTTGCCGGTCAGCGACGGCGGGTTCTGCGCGATCTCGTAGCGAATGCCCTTTTCGATCGAATCGCGTGCGCCAAGCGCATCCGGCACGCCCGAGACGATGGTGTGCTTCGCCCGGTCCCCGAACGCATTCATCAACCGAACCGCGCGCGCCTCCTTGCCGCCAAGGCTGAACGAGGAGTGGAGGTGAAGGACGTTCACGGGTCTGGTCATCAGCGAGCGATGCCCCACTTGCGCCGGTCTTTTCAAGAGCCACGCTAACCCCGGACGCAAGATCGGACCCTCCAGTTCGGAGCGGGTTCGCGGCGCTTCGTCTCACTCGTCTGATAGCCTCCGGTTATCCCTGAAGCCCGCTTCCAAGAGGACGCACAGGGATCCGAGACCATTCAACGGGGGAAAATCCATGGTATGTTCGAGACTGGTCGCATGCCTGCTAGCCTGCGCTGCACCGCCCGCTTTCGGCCAATCCCAAACGCCTGCCGCCCCGCCTGCGACCGAACCTGCGACCCAACCTGCGATCACGTCCGCGACCCCACCACCGATAACCCCGCCTGAATTTCTCGTCGGGCCGATCGAGATACTGCAGGACGTCAACGGAACGCAGGTCCGGATCATCGCCAACGACTATTTTCAGGTCATCGGCAAACCCGATGGCCTTCATCTCAATTCGCGGCTGGAAATCGATCTTTCCGACCTCCAGCAGAAGTTTCCGTCGATCATCGGCGCGCTGCCCCTGCCGAGCGACAATTGCGCGAGCTACAAGCCCGACAATTTGATCGTCACACTGCCACGCCGCGAACTTCGCGCGGAGGGGGACCATGCCACGATGGCGATATCCGGGAAGGTTGATGTCTGGAGCTGCTTCGAGAATCCGGTGCCCAAGATCACCATACGGTGGAACCGGCGCTTCGGCATTCCGTATCCCGTGGTCGAAACCAATCCCGGCGATCCGTTCAAGAACAAGAGCGCTTCCCAACCCTTCGATGCGACGCTGCCGATCTATTTCCGCAAGATCAGCGACACGTCGATCGGAATCGTGACGGGTAACCCGGACATCTCGCTCAAGGGCCAATACGTCTTCATCACCAAGGGCATCCTCAGACTCGCGAATATCGACATCAACGAGGAGGCGCGCAAAGCGATGAGCAAGGCGATCGCGCCGAACGATCTAATCAAGTCCATTCCGGAGGAATTCGCCGTGATGAATCCGCAGATATCGGAAGCGACATTCTACGCCAAGGACGGGCTGTTGTTCGCCCGCGTCAACGCCAGCGCAGTCATCCCGCCCGCCAAGATCACCGAGTGGATCACGCTGATGATGACCAAGCCGACACCCTGACCTGCGTCCTGACTTGACGCCCTGACCCGCCGGGCGGGAGCCGTACCACCGGCTCCCGCCCATCGCCCGCTTCAGGCGAACGCGTCCTTGCCGATATGCGTGATCCGGCACGCCAGGTCCGCTTCCCCGCTCGCCAAGACGTAGAACGCGCCTGCATCCGCTATGCCGGTCGTGAAGACGACGTTGTCGAGGTACATGCTGTCCTTCAGCGGCTCGGTCAGCGCGGGGTTCGGCTCCAGCAGCGCGGCGTGCTGCGTCGCCACGGTGATCGACGGCTCGTCCTTGTCGAGGATCGACCAATAGGTGCGGTAGATCCCGACGACGCCCGACGGCTCCACCCCGTGCCACAGCGTCAACCAGCCGCGATCGGTCAGGATAGGTGGCGCACCGCCCCCCATTCGCGCCGTCGCGACGGTCGCCGCGTGCGGCCGGATGCCGGGCTTGTCGTGCGGCTTCCAATGCAGCGCATCGGGCGAGCGCGACAGGTTGATCGAGGGTCCGCTGCGCCATTCGCTGCCCGGCGGATAGGCGAAATACAGGTCGCCGAGCGGCCGCGTCTGCGCCCAATATTGCCCGTCGATCAGCCCCTCGAAGATCAGCATGTCCTTGTTCTGGTGATCCAACACGATGCCTTCGAGCTGCCAGTCGAGTGCGTCGGCGGACGAGTACAGCGTCGTCGAATGCCGCTCCGGGCTGACCGAACAGGTGGTCATCAGGTATCGGTCGCCGACCTTCGAGATCCGTGCATCCTCGACGCCGTAGCATTGGTACGAGGTCCGCGGCGCGATCGCGCGGTCGTAATGCACCGCGACGACCGTGCGCCCCTCGGCGTCCAGCTCGACCGGCAACAGCCACGACAACGACGTCAGCGCCATCACCTTCCACCCGCCACCGGGAATCAGGAATTTCCGCGGGTCCTTGGTATCGACCATCGCCAGCGGCCACGCGTCGAGCACATAGGCGCCGTCCTCCCAGCGGATCGCGTGGACATGGCCGTTCCTGACCGGCTGCTTCAGCGCCTCCGCGACGCGCACCATCAGCAGCAGGTTACCGTTCGCCAGCCGAGTCATTCCCGGGTTGAACGCGCCGAGCACATAGGTCTCCGCGCCAACCTTTCCCGCCAGCGGCGAGCGCGACAGATTGATATCGGCGGGGGTGAAGACGAGCTGGTCGAACATCGAAATTTCCTCGTGTGTCTGCTCTTGCAATGGACTTAGCCACCCATTCCGTTCGCCCTGAGGGAAGTCGAAGGGGATGCACCAAGCTCGGGTACTTCGACTTCGCTCAGCACGAACGGAAATTGGGACGACTGGAACGCCTACTCGCCCTCCAACGCCCGCGGGACGATAACGATCTGCTGGATCACCGAGCGCGTCGGCTGGGTCAGCAGGAACTCGACCCCCGCCGCGATGTCCTCGCCGCGCAGCATCTGCTCGTCCGCGATCATCGCGCGCTGCTTGTCGTCGGGGACGTCCGGATATTGCATGTTCGAGCCGACCTTGCCCGGCTCGATCAGCGACACCCGGATCCCCTTCGGCCCCAGCTCACGCCGCAACGCCTCCGCAAAGCCGGCGATGCCCGACTTGATCCCGGCATACACGGTCGAGCTGGGCCCGAGGATATGCGCGCTCAGCGAGCCGATGATCACCAGGTCGCCGATCGCCGTCATGCGGTGCGCGGCGTGGTGCGCGCTCAGCAGGTACGCGGTGAAATTGACCGCGATCGCATAGCGCAGCTCGTCCTCGCCCATCTGCGTCAGCCCGCCCGCCGCGATCGCCGCGTTGACCACGGTGATGTCGAAACCGCCGAGCCACGCCTCGCCCGCATCGAAGAACGCGCGCACCTTGTCGGGATCGGCCAGCTCCGTGACCATCCCGTCGCCCTCGCCGACCGCGCGGATCTGGACCAGCGCGTCCTGCAGATAATGCTCGTCGCGCCCGCAGATGAAGACCTTCGCCCCCTGCCCCGCGAGCATGACCGCGATCGCCCGCCCGATCCCGGTCGTTCCCCCGGTGATGATCGCGCGGCGGCCCTTCAGGGGGCGAAGGCTCGTATGAAGGTCGGTCATCAGGTTTCCCGGCAAATCGTTACGCAGCGCGCTTACGCACCGACGGCCGCACCCTCAAGCGCGCGCGCCAGCAACCGGTCGATCGGCCCCTGCAAGATCGTCTCGCTCAGGGTCGGGGCATGCCCGACGCCCGGTACCGTCACCAGTTCGGCGTGGTCGAGCGAGGCCGCCATCCGCTCCGCCACCGCCGGCGACAACAGGTCGGATCGGCCACCGCGCACGATCAGCGTCGGCACGTCGCGCAACGACCCAAGCGCCTGCCACATGTCCGGCCCCGCCTCGTTCCCCGGCACACGGAACGGCTCGGCGATCTTCAGGTCGTAGTCGAGCACGATACGTCCCGAACTGTTCAGCCGGTACAGCCGCTTGGCCATCGCCAGCCACTCCTCGATGCTCCAGTCGGGATAGACGTCGGCATTGCTCTCGGACACGCAGCGCGCGGCGTGCATCCAGGTCGGGAAGACGCTCGCCTTGCCGACATAGCTCCGGATCCGCGACAGCCCCTGCGCGTCGATCTCCGGCCCGACGTCGTTCAGCAACGCCGCCGCCATCCGCCCGCGCGACGGCCCCGCCATCAGCATCGCCACGATCCCACCCAGCGACGTCCCGAACGCGATGTACCGATCGATGCCCTGCTCGGTCAGCAGCGCCTCGACGTCCTGCACATAGGTCAGCGGCACGTACGACATCGGATCCTTGGCATAGGCGCTCTCGCCCCGCCCGCGGAAGTCGATCGCGATCAGCCGCCAGCGCCCGGCCAGCCGCGCCGCCAGCGCATCGAAATCGCGTGCGTTGCGGGTCAGGCCCGCCATGCAGATGATCGGCAACTGCCCCTCCGCACCGCCCGGATAGTCGCGTGCGTGGAGTCGCAGCCCGTCGTTGGACCACCAATAGAGGTTTTCGTAAGCGGCCATGGTTGCGTCCTTCGGGTAGCGCCCACCATATCGCCGCATGCCCATCCGCCCGCAAGCCTATCGCCCCGAGACCGCACTCTTAGAGCTCGGCGACACGTTCTTCGATTCCGTCGCACCCGCCGACTTCCCCGAGACGCGGCTGCGCTTCCGCAACGACCGCGCCGCCGCGCAGGTCGGTCTCGACGCACTCACCGACGACGAGTGGACCCGCCATTTCGGCCGGTTCGAGCCCCTTCCCGGCACGCTCCCCGGACCGCTCGCGCTCCGCTATCACGGCCACCAGTTCCGCAACTACAACCCCGATCTCGGCGACGGTCGCGGCTTCACCTTCGCCCAGATGCGCGACGACCAGGGCCGCCTGATGGACCTCGGCACCAAGGGCTCGGGTCAAACGCCCTGGAGCCGCGCCGGCGACGGTCGCCTCACGCTGAAGGGCGGCATGCGCGAGATCCTCGCCACCGAGATGCTCGAGGCGCTGAACGTCTCGACCTCGCGCACGCTGTCGTTGATCGAAACCGGCGAGCAGTTGCAGCGCGGCGACGAACCCAGCCCGACGCGCTCGGCGGTCCTCGTCCGCTTGAACCACAGTCACGTCCGCATCGGCAGTTTCCAGCGCTTCGCCTATCACCGCGACGAAGCCGGCCTCCGCAAGCTTGTCGGCTACACGCTCCGCAACCTCTACGACGAGGACAGCGCCGACCCCGTCCGGCTGCTCGACCTCGTCGTAGCCCGCACCGCGCGCCTCGCAGCCCGCTACATGGCGGCGGGGTTCGTCCACGGCGTGCTGAATTCCGACAACATCAACGTCACCGGCGAGAGCTTCGACTACGGCCCGTGGCGGTTCGCGCCGACCTGGGACCCGGCCTTCACCGCCGCCTATTTCGACCATCAGGGGCTCTATGCATTCGGTCGCCAGCCCGAGGCGATCCACTGGGACGTGATGCAGCTCGCCATCGCGCTCCGCCAGATCGCCGACAGCGACCCCCTCGTGGCCGCGCTCGACCGGTTCGGCCCGCGCTATCAACCCGAGGTCACGCAGGCGATCCTCTGGCGGCTCGGCGTCCGTCCCCGCGATCCCGACGCCGACCGCGACCTCGTCCAGGCCACCGAACGCGCGCTCCGCACGTCGGGTGTCGGCATCGACCGGTTCTTCTTCGACGCGTTCGGCGGCAACCTGCCAGACACCTATGCCGAACCCTGGACCGAAGTCCGCACCGCGCTCGCGCCGTACGAACCGCGCAAGGACCGCGCGCATCCCTATTGGTCGGGCGAACCCTGCAGCATGCTGATCGACGAGGTCGAGGCGATCTGGACCCCGATCGCCGAGCACGACGACTGGACGCGTCTGAACGCCAAGGTCGCCGCGATCCGAGTCATGGGCGAAGCGCTCGCCTGAACGATGTTCCCCCGCGTGTCCGGGGAACGGAAATCTCCGATCAGCGGCCCTTAACCACGCACAGTGGAAACTCCGCGCGAATCAAGGCAAGAGCAGCGGATGTCCGACGAGATCATCTCCTACGAACCGGCAACCGGCGCCGTCCTCTGGCGTCATCCGATCGGCGACGTCGACAAGGAGGTCGCCTGCGCGCGCACCGGCTGGTCCAGCTGGGCATCGAAACCGCTCGCGTTTCGGATCGAGACGATGCGCCGCTTCGCCAACATCGTCCGCCAGCGCAACGACGCCTTCACCGACCTGATCGCGCGTGAGACCGGCAAGCCGATATGGGAAGCCCGCGGCGAGGTCGAGACCGTGATCGCCAAGGTCGACATCTCGGTCAGCGCCTATGCCGATCGCACGGCGCAGCGCCGGCTGGAGGCGACGATGGGCTCGCGGATCGCCGTCCGTCACAAGCCCCACGGCGTGCTCGCGGTGCTAGGCCCCTATAACTTTCCCGCGCATCTGCCGAACGGCCACATCGTACCCGCGCTGATCGCCGGTAACGCGGTCGTCTTCAAGCCGTCGGAAAAGACCCCCGCGGTGGGTGCGTTCCTGGTCGAGTGCTTCCGCGCCGCCGGCGTCCCGCCCGAATGCATCCGCCTCGTCATCGGCGGTCCGACCGAGGGCAAGGCGCTCGCCGCGCATCCCGACATCGACGGCCTGTTGTTTACCGGCTCGGCCAGCACCGGCCTGGCCCTCAACCGCGCCTTCGCCGACAAGCCCGAGAAGATCCTCGCTTTGGAGATGGGGGGCAACAACCCGATCGTCGTCTGGGACACGCCCGACCTCCATACGGCCGCGGTGCTCGTGATCCAGTCCGCCTTCACCACCGCCGGCCAGCGGTGCACCGCCGCACGCCGGCTGATCGTCGAAACCCGACTCTACGATCCGTTGATCGCGACGATCGACAAGATGATGGGGCGGATCATCGTCGGCGAACCCCACGCAAACCCTGCCCCGTTCATGGGCCCCGTGATCGACAACCACGCCGCCGACCAGCTGACCGAGAGTTTCCTGACGCTGCTCACGAAAGGCGGTCGCGCGATCCGTCACCTCGAGCGCCCCGTCGACGATCGCCCCTTTCTCAAGCCAGCGCTGATCGACGTCACCGACATGACCGATCGCCCGGATGTCGAGCTGTTCGGTCCGATCCTGCAGGTCGTCCGCGTCGACGATTTCGATGCCGCCATCGCCGAGGCCAACAACACGCGCTACGGCCTGTCCGCCTCGCTGATCAGCCAGACGCCCGCGCTCTACGATCGTTTCTGGGCCAACATCCGTGCCGGCATCGTCAACTGGAACAAGCCGACCAACGGTGCATCGTCGGGCGCGCCGTTCGGGGGGATCGGCTGGTCGGGCAACCACCGCCCCAGCGCCTATTACGCCGCGGACTATTGCGCCTACCCGGTCGTCAGCAGCGAATCCGAGAGCGCGCGTGCGTCGATCGGCATCGGTCTGGCGGACGGCTGACGGCTGAGGGCCTGCGATCCTCCCCTGCAAGGGGGAGGTGGCTGGCTCTTGCCAGACGGAGAGGGAGGTACGCGGTGACCGCCGTTGCGTGCCCTCCCCCTCCGTCGCTGCGCGCCACCTCCCCCTGGCGGGGGAGGAAGGACCAGTTCCGGCAACCACGCCTCTCGGTTCAGCCAGCGCAAAAGCTCTCCTACCTCCCTGCAAAGCATCATTCGGTTGCGGTGCAGCGCGCAGCCGCCCATCTCCTATCGCATGGCCAGCCTCCTAGACCCCACCGCCCGCGGGCGCGTCATCCTCGTCGGCGCGGGGCCAGGCGATCCCGGCCTGCTCACCGTCCGCGCGGTCGAGGCGCTGAAGACCGCCGACGTCGTCGTCCATGACGGCCTGATCGATCCGCGCGTGCTGGATATCGCGCCGCCGTCCGCACAGCGCATCTCGGTCGCCAAACAGCGCGCACGCCACACGCTGCCGCAGGAGGCGATCAATGCGCTGATCATCGCGCATGTCCGCACCGGCGCGATCGTCATCCGCCTCAAGGGCGGCGATCCGTTCGTATTCGGCCGCGGCGGCGAAGAGGTCGAGGCGGTGCGTGCTGCGGGCCTGCCAGTCGAGGTCATTCCCGGAGTCTCCGCCGCGCTCGGTTGCGCGGCCGAGGCCATGCTCCCGCTCACGCATCGCGATCACTCCAGCGCGGTCAGCTTCGTCGCCGGCCAATGCAAGGGTCTCAGCGAGCAGAACTGGGCCGGGCTCGCCGGGCAAGGCCGCACGCTGGTGATCTACATGGGCATCGCGTCCGCGACCGATATCGCCGACAAGCTGATGGCCGACGGCGTTGCGCCCGACATGCCCGTCGCGGTGCTCGAACGCGGCACGCTGCAGGGCAGCCGCGCGATCCGCACGTTGCTGGCCGATCTCGGCGCGATGGTCACCCGCGAGGCGGTGAAGAGCCCTGCGATCATCGTCGTCGGCGAAGTCGTCGAACTCTCCGACGCACAGGACAAACTCGCCCGCTGGGCCCGCGTAGCAGAGGACGCAGCAGCATGAAGATCCTGACCGGAAACGACCTTCCGACCGGCGACGTCGTCTGGTGGACCGGCAATGGCTGGTCGCGCCACATCGAAGACGCGACCGACGTCGGCGTATCCGGCGAAGCCATCCTCCAGGCCGAGGAAGGTGCGCGCCGCGTCAACGTCCCCTATCTGATCGAGGCGACACAGACCGAAGACGGCCCCCGCCCTGCCCACATCAAGGACCGCATCCGCGCGCTCGGCCCGACGATGCGGCCCGACCTGACACTCAAACCGGCCGATCCTGACGCTGGGAGTTGGGTAATATGATTCACGCGAAGGCTGTCCTGAGCGACGCCGAATTGGCGCTAAGCCTGTCCCGAGCAAAGTCGAGGGGGCGCGAAGAGGTTCAAAACCAGAAGGTGTTTTACGCGGAGACGCGGAGACGCGGAGGTGTTGCGCTTGCCGCGCAGCGGCCTTCACACTCGCTGGCCGCGAAAGATTTATGGCCCGCTAACGCGGGACCTCCCCCTTCTTCTTTCTCCTCCGCGTCTCCGCGTCTCCGCGTGAACCCAATCTTCTTCGCGCCATCGCGCCCCCTCGGCTTCGCTCAGGACAGGCTTCGCGTGAACCAAAACTGCTCCGGAACCCCGCATGTATAAATACGACGAATACGACCAGGCGATCGTCGACCAGCGCGTCGACGAGTTCCGCGATCAGGTCCGCCGCCGCCTTTCGGGCGAACTGACCGAAGACCAGTTCAAGCCGCTTCGGCTGATGAACGGCCTGTACCTCCAGCTCCACGCATACATGCTGCGCGTGGCGGTGCCGTACGGTACGCTTGACGGGCGCCAGATGCGGATGCTCGGCCATATCGCGCGCAAATACGATCGCGGCTACGGGCATTTCACGACGCGGCAGAACATCCAGTTCAACTGGATCCAGCTCGACCAGACCCCGGACATCCTCCAGGAACTGGCGACGGTCGAGATGCATGCCATCCAGACCAGCGGCAACTGCATCCGCAACATCAGCTCCGACCAGTTCGCCGGAGCCGCCGCGGACGAGGTCGCCGACCCGCGCCCCTGGGCCGAGCTGATCCGCCAATGGAGCACGTTCCACCCGGAATTCACCTACCTCCCGCGGAAGTTCAAGATCTGCGTTATCGCGGCCGGCGAGGATCGCGCGGCGATGCGCCTCCACGATATCGGCATCCAGCTGGTGGAGAAGGACGGCAAGCTCGGCGGCAAGGTGTTCGTCGGCGGCGGCATGGGGCGGACCCCGTTCGTGGGCCCGACCATCAAGCAGTTCCTGCCCGCCAACCGGCTGTTCTCGTACC
>JAYVRZ010000182.1:0-21495 GCA_043775965.1 Sphingomonas sp. | reverse complement strand
CCCAAGCGGCTACTTTGCTTTTGGCAAAACAGTCGGTGCGACCGTAATGGACGTTCCCGCGGTCACCGGGATGCTTACAGCGGCTGGCTGCGAAGTCTGCGTGGCTGGCGGATTAGGCTTGGCGGTAGCCACCAATGCATTACGCTGGAAGATCGCCTCGTCGACCTTGTCCCAGGCGATTTTATATGTCTGAGGATCCAATATCGCCTTGTCCTCCTTGTTCTGATGCCCCCACATCCCCGAACTTGTCTTGGAGTTGAGGAAGTTTAGTCGCACGCGCGCCATACCATTGGGCATGGCCTCGACGAATGCCGTCGTTCGGGTATTCCCCGAGGATGATTGCTTCGCCAAAACATCCAGAAAGCTAGTTTTGTTCTGCGTTGCACTCGACGCAGTGATGAAACCGCTCGGCATGTCGGCGTTTTCAAGCTGATACCCCAGATCCTGGAACACACTTACCACAGACGCGAACAATATCTCTTTTGATGTCTCATACTCATGAGATTGCAACGCCTGTATTTCCATCGGCGTCATCTGCGGCTTCTTCTTTGCCTCTGCAGGACTCGAAATAATCGCGAATATCCCGAGCACCGCGGTTGCGAGCATACGTCCCATCGTCATACCCCTCAAAATTCGCTGGTGCGGCTACGGAAGTCGGACACGACATCCTTGCCGTCGAACTTGATGATCAGCGTCATCGTGCGCGATGTCTGCGCAAATCCGTCCGCGCTCTTGCTTTGCCCTGCAAGAAGGATCGTCCAATAACTGGAAGACGACGACGACTGGGAGACCGTCGCCATTCGCTGATAGCTCCACACTTCCTGGCCGGAGCCATCGCGCGTGGTGATGTTGGGGCTACCGAACTTCTCGAGAACTTCCGCTTTCGTCGTCGTTCCAACTCGCAGGTTCAGTTGCACGTTTCCCTGCGTCAGCTCGCTATTGCGCTGGTCCACAGGCCCCGCGGTAGTCGCGCAACCGGACAGGGCCGCACAAAGTACGGCCACATAGATCGATCTCATTATATCCCCCTTTTGACGGGGTATCTTCTTTGATCAACGCGTTAAGGTCAATACATCCAGTATTAATTGCAACGAACAGAGATTACCGAAAAACATCCATAACGGTGACAATCGTTGAAACCTTACAAAATTCCGGAAGATCTTCGTTCAAGAGCGCGCCAATCTTACTGGGTTTGGCAGCGCTCTCGGAAGTGAATTCATCATATTGAGGCGAGTTCTACCGCGCGATGCCCCCCGCTGCGAGGACGGCCAGCGTTACCAGTTCGCTCGCCGTCGACGTCATCGGCGCCACTTGGACGGGCTTTTCCATGCCGATCAGCATCGGGCCGATGACCGAGTCTCCGCCCAGTTCGCGGAGCAGTTTCGCGGAGATATGCGCGGACTGGAGGCCTGGCATGATCAGCACGTTGGCCGGACCAGAGAGCCGCGCGAAGGGGTAGTTCGCGAGCTGCTTCGGGTTTAGCGCGACGTCGGGCGCCATCTCGCCTTCGTACTCGAACCCGACTTGCCGGCCGTCGAGCACCGTCACCGCATCGCGAATATTGTCGACCCAGGCGCCCTTTGGATTGCCGAAGTTCGAGTAGCTCAGGAACGCCACGCGCGGTTCGTGGCCCATGCGGCGCGCGACCGCCGCCGTCTGCTCCGCGAAGTCGGCGAGTTGCTCGGCGGTCGGGCGTTCGTTGACCGTGGTGTCGGCGATGAACACCGTGTGGCTCTGGCCGACGAGCAGGTGGATGCCGAACGGAGTCTTGCCCTTCACCGGATCGATCACGCGGTAGATCTGGCGCATCGTCTCGCCGTAGGTGCGCGTGATGCCGGTGATCATCGCGTCGCCCTCGCCGAGCTGGAGCAGCAGCGCGCCGAAGATGTTGCGGTCCTGGTTGACCATCCGCTCGCAATCGCGGCGCAGATAGCCGCGACGCTGGAGCCGCGAATACAGGAAATCAACCATCCGCGGGACAAGCGGCGAGACACGGCTGTTGTGGAGTTCGAAGCTCTCGGGATCGGTCACGCCGAGCGCGCGCAACCGGTCGGGGACGTCGTCGCGGCCGACCAGCACCGGGGTGCCATAACCCCCTTCCTTGAACGCGATCGCCGCGCGGAGGACGACTTCTTCCTCGCCCTCCGCGAAGATCACGCGCTTGGGATGCGCGCGGGCGCCTTCATACGCCATCGACAGGACCGAGGTGGTCGGGTTGAGGCGTGCGCGGAGCGAGTGGCGGTATGCCTCGATGTCGAGGATCGGCTTGGTCGCGACACCCGACGCCATCGCCGCTTTCGCAACCGCGACGGGGACGACCTCCATCAGGCGCGGATCGAACGGCGCGGGGATGATGTAGGCTGGGCCGAAGCTGTGGCTGACGCCGTATGCCGCGGCGACTTCCTCGGGGACGCGTTCGCGCGCGAGTTCGGCGATCGCATTGGCGGCGGCGATCTTCATCGCGTCGTTGATGCCGGTCGCGCGCACGTCCAATGCACCGCGGAAGATGAACGGGAAGCCGAGCACGTTGTTGACCTGGTTCGGATAATCCGAGCGGCCGGTCGCGACGATCGCGTCGGGGCGCGCGGCCATCGCCAGTTCGGGGCGGATCTCGGGCTCGGGGTTGGCCATCGCGAAGATGATCGGCGCGGGGGCCATGTCCTTGACCATCTCCGGCGTCAGCGAGCCCGCCGCGGACAGCCCCAGGAACACGTCGGCACCGACCAGCGCCTCGGTCAATGTGCGCGTCTCGGTGATCGCGGCGTGCGCGGACTTCCACTGGTCGACGCCCTCGCGGCCCTGGTAGATCACGCCCTTGCGATCACACAGGATGACGTTGTCACCGCGCACGCCCATCGCCTTGACGAGTTCGGTGCAGGCGATCGCCGCCGCGCCGGCGCCGTTGACGACGATCTTCACCTCGGAGAGCTTCCGCCCGGTCAGCAGGCACGCATTGATGAGCCCGGCGGCGGTGATGATCGCGGTGCCGTGCTGGTCGTCATGGAAGACCGGAATGTTCATCCGCTCGCGCAACGCCTGCTCGATGATGAAGCATTCGGGCGCCTTGATATCCTCGAGGTTGATCCCGCCGAACGTGGGCTCCATCAGCTCGACCGCGTCGATGAAGCGGTTCACGTCCTCGGTCTTCAGCTCGATATCGATCGCGTCGACGTCGGCGAAGCGCTTGAAGAGGACCGCCTTGCCTTCCATCACCGGTTTGCTGGCGAGCGGGCCGAGATTGCCCATGCCGAGGATCGCGGTGCCGTTGGTGATGACCGCGACGAGGTTGCCCTTGGCGGTGTAGTCGTAGACCTTGGCGGGATCGTCGGCGATCGCCTGCACCGGCACCGCGACGCCGGGCGAGTACGCGAGCGCGAGGTCGCGCTGTGTCGCCATCGGTTTCGAGGCGATGATCTCGATCTTCCCCGGGCGGCCTTCCGAATGGAAGAGCAAGGCTTCGCGTTCGGAGAATTGGAGCGTTTCGTCGGACATGGGCGGGGCCTCTCTCTTTGATCCGTGTCTTTACGCAGGGGAGCCGGCGATGGGAACTCCTTCTCCCCCACGGGGTAAGGTGGCGCGCAGGCGCCGGATGAGCGGCGATTGGGTCACGCGCCCGAGCCTCGCGCCCCCTCACCCTCCCCCGCTTCGCGCGAGCCCCTCCCTCTCCCCGAGGGGAGAGGGGTTTTATGGGGCGCGGCTTTTCGCTACCCGCACGGTGATGTCCACCCCCGCTCCTACCCCCATGATGACGCAGTATCTCGGCCTGAAGGCGGAGGCGCAGGATTGCCTGTTGTTTTACCGCATGGGCGATTTCTTCGAATTGTTCATGGACGATGCGCGGATCGCCGCGGGGGTGCTCGACATCGCGCTGACCGCGCGCGGCGAGCATGAGGGCAAGCCGATCCCGATGTGCGGCGTGCCGGTGCATGCCGCGACGGTGTATCTGCAGCGGCTGATCAAGGCCGGGCACCGCGTGGCGATCGCCGAACAGGTCGAGAGCCCGGCGGCGGCGAAGGCGCGCGGAGGCTCCAAGACGCTGGTGGCGCGTGCGATCGTCCGGGTGGTGACCGCGGGGACGCTGACCGAGGAGGCGTTGCTTGACGCGCGCTCGGACAATTGGTGCGTGGCGATCGGCGAGGCTGGCGGGTCGGTGGCGATTGCCGCGGCGGACGTGTCGACGGGACGGTTCGAGATCGTCGAGGTTGCGGGCGACGCGGTCGGCGCGGAACTGGCGCGGCTGGGCGCTGCCGAGGTTGTAGCGTCGGAGGCGAGCGTCTTCGAGGAAGCAGCGACGACGTTGCGGCCGAAGGGCGACTTCGACAGCGGCGCCGGCGAGGCGCGGCTGAAGCGGCTGTACGGCGTGGCGACGCTCGACGGGTTCGGGCAGTTCGGGCGTGCTGGGCTGGCCGCGGCAGGCGGGCTGGTCGCGTATCTCGAGCATAATGCGAAGGGTGCAATGCCGTTCCTGCGGCCGCCGCGGATCGGGCGGGCGGCGGAGACGATGGCGATCGACGCTGCCACGCGGGAGAGCCTGGAGCTGACGTGCACGACGGGCGGCCAGCGGAAGGGCAGCCTGCTCGATGCGGTCGACCGGACCGTCACGGGCGCGGGTGCGCGATTGCTGGGGGCCGACCTCGGCGCGCCATTGATGGACAAGGCGGCGATCGATGCGCGGCTCGATCTGGTGCGGCTGTTCCATGACGACCAGGCGGCGCGGGAGCGGTTGCGCTCCACGTTGCGGGCGCTGCCGGACATCGGGCGGGCGCTGGGCCGACTGGCGGCGGGGCGTGGCGGGCCGCGCGACCTGGGTCAGTTGCGCGATGGGTTGGACGGGGCCTGGAGCCTTGGCGAGCGGCTGGACGGGATCGCTGATCCGCCGGTTTTGCTGCGGGAGATCGCGCCGCGGTTGCGTGGGCATGGCGCGCTGATCGACCTGCTCAAGCGCGCGCTGGTGCCGTCGCCGCCGATCGAGGCGTCGGACGGCGGGTATATCGCGGCGGGCTATGATGCCGCGCTCGACGATCTGCGCGATGCGGGGGCTGGCGGACGGCGGGCGATCGCGGCTCTGGAGGCGGAATTCCGGGCTTCTACCGGCGTTACCGCGTTGAAGATCCGGCATAACGGCGTGCTCGGCTATCATGTCGAGGTGCCGGCGCGCGCGGCCGATCCGTTGATGAAGGCGGACAGCGGGTTCACGCATCGGCAGACGCTGGCGGGCGTGGTGCGGTTCAACACGCCCGCGCTCCACGAGGTTGCGGCGAAGGTGTCGCAGGCCGGCGCGCACGGGCTCGCGGCCGAGGCGGCGCATCTGGAGGAACTGACCGCGCAGGCCTTGGCGGGGCGCGAGGCGATTGCGGCTACGGCGGATGCCTTGGCGCGGCTCGACGTGGCGGCCGGCTTGGCCGAGCGTGCCGCGGAAGGCGCGTGGGCGCGGCCTTCGCTGGTCGATCATGCTTGCTTCGAGATCGAGGGCGGGCGGCATCCGGTGGTCGAGGCGGCGGTGGCGAAGTCTGGCGACCGGTTCGTCGCCAACGACTGCAATCTGTCGGAGAGCTCGCGGCTGTGGCTCGTCACGGGTCCGAACATGGGCGGTAAGTCGACCTTCCTGCGCCAGAACGCGCTGATCGCGGTGCTCGCGCAGGCGGGGTCGTACGTGCCTGCGACCAAGGCCACATTGGGGCTGGTCGATCGCCTGTTCAGCCGGGTCGGCGCGTCGGACAATCTCGCCCGCGGGCGGTCGACGTTCATGGTCGAGATGGTCGAGACCGCGGCGATCCTGGCGCAGGCGACGCCGCGGTCGTTCGTGATCCTCGACGAGGTCGGGCGCGGCACGTCGACCTATGACGGGCTGGCGATCGCGTGGGCGGTGGTCGAGGCGATCCACGAGGATAATCGCTGCCGGTGCCTGTTCGCGACGCATTACCACGAGCTGACACGGTTGGCGGAGCGCTGCGAGGCGCTGTCGCTGCACCACGTCCGCGCGCGGGAGTGGAAGGGGGAGCTGGTGCTGCTGCACGAGCTTGCCGACGGGCCGGCGGATCGGAGTTACGGGCTGGCGGTCGCGCGGCTGGCGGGGATGTCGCCGGTGACGGTGGCGCGCGCGAAGGCTGTGCTGGCGAAGCTCGAGGCCGGGCGGGCGAAGACCGGGGGCTTGGCCGCGGGGCTCGACGATCTGCCGTTGTTTGCCGCCGCGGCGCAGGTCGAGGAGGCGGCATGCGATGTGTTGCGGGAGGATTTGGCCAAGCTCGACATCGATGCGATGAGTCCGCGGGAGGCGCTGGAGGCGTTGTACCGGTTGAAGGCGCTCGCCAACGAGGGGTGAGCGGAAGCCCCCCTTTGCCACCCCGGCGAAGGCCGGGGCCCAATTGGCAAGGTCGAGGTAACGACGCGCGCACGGTTATTGGCTAGGTTTCCCAATTGGGCCCCGGCCTTCGCCGGGGTGGAACTCAGCCACCAGCCACCAGCCACTCGCGATCGAGCCTCTTCGCGTCCTAGTATCACACGATACGTCGATGCTAGGCGCCGGACGAATCGACGGAGTGCCAAGAGTTGGGCGGACATCATCACGGACACGACCATTCCCACGGTCACTCACACTCACATGGCGGACACGGCCACAGCCACGCCCCGGCGTCGTACGACCGCGCGTTCGCGATCGGGATCGGGCTCAACATCGTGTTCGTCGCGGTCGAGGCGATCGTCGGCCTGCGGATCGACTCGGTCGCCTTGCTTGCCGACGCCGGGCACAACCTGTCGGACGTGCTCGGCCTCGTGGTCGCATGGGGCGGCACGATGCTCGCGCGGACGGCTCCGACCAAGCGCTTCACCTACGGGCTGAAGGGTTCGACGATCCTCGCCGCGCTGACCAACGCGCTGCTGTTGCTGGTGGCGCTCGGCGCGATCGTGCTGGAGGCGTCGCAGCGTTTCTCGGACCCTGCCCCCACCGCCGGCCTTACCGTGTCGATGGTTGCGGGCATCGGCATCGCGGTCAACGCCGTCACCGCCTGGATGTTCGCGCGCGGCCGCAAGGGCGACGTCAACATCCGCGGCGCGTATCTGCACATGGCGGCGGACGCGATCGTGTCGGCGGGCGTGGTGATCGCCGGGCTGGTGATCTGGCGGACCGGGCTGACCTGGATCGATCCGGCCGTCAGCATCGTCATCGCCGTGCTGATCTTCTGGCAGACCTGGGGCCTGCTCCGCGAGACGGTCGAGATGGCGCTGTCGGCAGTCCCGCGCGGAATTGCGTTCGACGATGTCGACGACGCATTGTGCGGATTGCCCGGCGTGACGGAGATCCACGATCTCCACATCTGGCCGATGAGCACCACCGAACCCGTGCTGACCGCGCACCTGGTGATGCCGGGCGGCCATCCGGGCGATGCTTTTCTGAGCGATGCCAGGACGATGCTGCACGACCGGTTCGGGATCGGCCATGCGACGTTGCAGGTCGAGACGGGCGGTGATCACGAATGTTCGATGGCCGACACGGCCACGGTGTAAACCGACGGTTTGAACTTTTCGCGGCTCGCGCGGGTTAGGCTCCCATCGATCAGGAGTATTGACCCATGAAGAAGCATCTTATCGCCGCGCTGATGTCGGTTGCCGTCGCGGCCCCCGCGATGATCGCTGCACCGGTCGCCGCGCAGAACAATGATTATCGTCGTGCACAGGACGACCGCCGGGATCGCGACGACCGCCGAGGCGACCAGCGCGCCGACCGCAACTGGCGCGGCGACAACGACCGCAACTGGGATCCGTCGCGCAGCTACCAGAACGGCAACTACCGCGAGCGTCGCCTCGGCCGCAACGACCGCATCTATCGCGGCAAGGACGGTCGCGCCTATTGCAAGCGCAACGACGGCACGACCGGGCTGGTGATCGGTGCCCTTGGCGGCGGCGCACTTGCGAACCTCATCGGTGGCGGGACGCTCGGGACGCTGGCGGGTGCCGGCGGCGGTGCACTGCTCGGGCGCTCGGTCGACCGCGGCAACGTGAAGTGCCGCTGAGACCTTAACGGGTTCTCAAAACGAAAACGGCGGCCAAGCGATCGGCCGCCGTTTTCATGTCTGGTATCCGTGCTCGCATTCCGTTCGTGCCGAGCGCAGTCGACGCATTTTCGTCCAGGCCAGACCCTTCGATTTCGCTCGGGGCGAACGGATGTCGATGCAGACCCGTGCGACGGCAGGATCAGTAGGCGCGTGCTACCGCAAACTCGACCGCTTCGATCATCGCGTCCTTGGCGGCACCATTCGCGAAACCGCCGATCGAGTCGATCGCGCGCTGGCCGTAATGGCGGGCGCGGGCGAAGGTATCGTCGATCGCGCGGGTCGAGCGGATCAGGCGGATCGCCTGTTGCAGGTCGGTATCGCTGTCGCGCCGACCCTCGACCGCATCCTTCCAGAACGCACGGTCCTCGGCCGAGCCACGCGCATAGGCCAGAATCACCGGCAGCGTCATTTTCCCCTCGCGGAAGTCGTCGCCCGCATCCTTGCCCATCGTGTCCGCGTCCGAGACGTAATCGATCGCGTCGTCGACCAGCTGGAACGCGATACCGAGGTTGCGGCCATAGGCATCGAGCGCGGCCTCTTCCGCTTCGGGGCGTTCCGCGACGACCGCGGAAATCCGGCAGGCGGCGGCGAACAACGCCGCGGTCTTGGCACCGATGATGTCGAGATAGCGCTCCTCGCCGAGATCGACGCGGCGCGCAGCGGTCAACTGGTTGACCTCGCCCTCCGCGATGACGGCACTGGTCGACGACAGGATCTTCAGCGCCTTCAGGCTGCCGGCCTCGACCATCAGTTCGAAGCTGCGGCTGAACAGGAAATCGCCGACCAGGACGCTCGCCGGGTTGCCCCAGATGATGTTGGCCGTGCGCTTGCCACGGCGCAGGTCGGAGCCGTCGACCACGTCGTCATGCAACAGCGTGGCGGTGTGGATGAACTCGACCGCGGCCGCCAGCAGGTGATGCTGCGATCCCGTATAATCGATCAGCCGCGCGCTCGCGAGCGTCAGCATCGGCCGCATCCGCTTGCCGCCGCCGGCGATCAGGTGCCCGGCGAGTTCGGGGATCAGCGGGATCTCGGACTGCATCCGGCCACGAATGACCGTGTTGACCTGCTCCATGTCGCGCGTGACGAGCTTGACCATCGGGTCCAGCGAGGGCTGTGATCCGGGATTAGACCGAAGCGGGTCGAGGCGGTGGACGGTAGCGCTCATCTGCCCGTGCCTCTGACGCCTATGCCCCTGCAAAGCAACCCTTGGCAGGTGGTGCCGACCCCCTTGCCCCCGATGGCGCATCCTCGCAAAAGGCGCGCGAACCAACGAAAGGGTGCGTGGGTGGCTGACGACCTGCTGAACGGATACCGCCAGAGCATCGACAATATCGATGCCGCCTTGATCCACATGCTCGCCGAGCGTTTCAAGGTGACGCAGGCGGTCGGGCGCCACAAGGCGACGCACGGCCTGCCGCCGGCGGATCCGGGCCGCGAGGAGCGCCAGATCGCGCGGTTGCGACAGCTCGCGGCGGACGCGCAGCTCGATCCCGAATTCTCGGAAAAATTTCTGCGGTTCATCATCGACGAGGTGATCCGCCACCATGAACGGCTTGCGCACGACCAGGGCTGAGACCGGAGTCCCCACCCGTGACGAAAGATGTCGGTCCGTGACGAAAACGTCATGCGGCTTCCACCTGTCGATCATCCGGCCGGGTGCACTCGGTTGCCGATGACGTATCTGCGCCGAGTCCCAATCGTCCTGGCAGCAGCCATTGCAGTCGCGGCGGGCGTGATGGGCTGGCTCGGCTATTTCGGCGGGCCGCTGTTCACCGACGTGCCGGCCGCGCAAGGCCCTTCCGCCCGGCATGTCCCGTTCGCGGTCGTGCTGCTGTCGAGCGACATCGGCTTCAACACCGGCATCAGCCCCGATCTGGCGCACCGCCTGGCCGCGGACGGCGTGCCGGTGGTCGGGGTCAACACCCTCACCTATCTGCGACGAACGCGGACGCAGGCCGAGATCACGACACTGGTTGCCCGCGCCGAACAGCGAGCGCTGAGCCTGGGGCATACCGACCGGGTCGTGATGGTCGGAATGTCGTTCGGCGCGGACATGCTCCACGTCGGGCTGGTAGGCCTGCCCGCCAGTCTGCGCGCGCGGATCGCCCGAGTCGCGTTGATCGTGCCGGAGAAGACGGTGCAGTTCCGCGCGTCGCCCGGCGAGATCTTCGATTACTGGACGCCGACGACCGATGCGGGGCCGACTGCGCGGCAGCTGACCTGGGCACCGCTGCTGTGCGTCCACGGGATCGAGGAGGTCGACAGCTTGTGTCCGCTGCTGAAGCAGCCCAATGCGCGCACCGTGGCGCTGCCGGGGGGGCATCCGCTTCACCGCGACGCGGATGCACTCTACGCCGTGCTCGCGCGGTTCGTCTTCGCGCAATAAGGATCGATCGATGATTCCTGCCCTGATGGCGCTCGCAATGCTCGGGAGCGCGGCCGCGGGGAGACCCGCCTCCGGCGCGCCGTCCCCGGTCGAGGGAGTTTGGCACAATCCCAGGAACAGCGTCGCGGTGAAGACCGGGTCATGTGGTGACAGGCTGTGCGGATGGGTCGTCAGGGCGAGCGACGAGGCGCAGGCCGATGCGCGCGACGGCGGCACGCCCAAGCTGATCGGCACCGCCCTGCTGCGCGAATACCGGCCGAGCGGTCGCAAGAGATGGGCTGGCCAGATCTACGTCCCCGATATGGGTCGCACCTTCGGATCGACGATCACGCTGGTCGACACGAACACGATCGACGTGAAGGGCTGCCTGATCGGCGGGTTCCTCTGCAAGACGCAGACGTGGCACCGCGATTGACGCGCGCGGGCCGCATTCGCGACTGGATCGTCCACCGGCGCGGCATGCTGATCGCGCTGGCGGTGCTGGTCGTCGCGGTGCTGGGTTTCGCCGCGATCCACAAGCTGACGGCCGAAATCCGCCTGTCGGAGGTGCGCGCGGCGTTCGCCGCGCTGGGGTGGCGGCAATTGTCGGTGTCGATCGGGCTGACCGTGATCAGCTATATCGCGCTGACCTTCTACGATTCGATCGCGCTGCAGGTGATCGGCCATCCCTTGCGGTGGCGGACGGCGGCGGTGGCCTCGTTCACCAGCTACACGATCAGTCACAATCTGGGCCTCGCGATGCTGACCGGAGGCTCGGCGCGCTACCGGGTCTATAGCCGCGCCGGGCTCGACGAAGCCGCCGTCGCCCGCGTGGTGCTGATCGCGGGGGTGACGTTCTGGGCGGGAGTGATCACGGTCGCGTGCCTGTCGATGGCGATCCATCCGGGGATGCTGCCGATCGTGAAGTGGACCATGCCGCCGTGGCTGGAGCGCGGGATCGGCATAGCGATTCCGCTGGCGATGGTCGGGATCGTGCTGCGCTATCGCCGCGGCGGGTCGCTCGGGCTGTTCGGTTGGCGACTGCCGTTGCCGAACTGGCGACAGGCGCTGGCGCTCGTGCTGGTCTCCACGGTCGACCTGGCGGCGGCGAGCGCGGCGCTGTTCGTGCTGCTGCCGAACGCGTCGCTCGAACTCTATCCGGTGCTGTTCCTCGGCTATGCGGTGGCGATCGTGGTCGCGTTGATCAGCCATGTGCCCGGCGGGCTCGGCGTGTTCGAGGCGGTGATCATCGCGACGATGCCGCAGGACAATGCGACGATCCTCGCAGCCCTGCTCGCCTATCGCATCATCTATTACGTCGCGCCCCTGGTCCTCGCGGCGGTGCTGATGGCGTTCCACGAGGGGCGGCAATGGCGCGCGCGCGGCGCCGATCCGCTGGCGATCGCGCTGCCGCTGGCGCCGTTGCTGCTGGGCGTTCTCGTGTTTCTCGGCGGCGCGATGCTGCTGGTCTCGGGCGCGCTGCCCGCCGCGCCGGGGCGCATGATCGCGCTGGGAACGATCCTGCCGCTGCCGATCAGCGAGATGGCGCATGTCGCGGCGAGTCTCGTCGGCGTCATGCTGCTGTTCGTCGCGCTCGGGCTGTACCGGCGGCTCGACGGCGCATTCTGGGCGGCGCGGACGTTGCTGATCGCGGGTGCGCTGCTGTCGATCGCCAAGGGTTTCGATTACGAGGAGGCGGGCGTCCTGCTGCTCACCGCCGCCGCGTTGCAGTGGACGCGCGCCGCATTCTATCGGCGGACCCGGCTGACCGCCGAGCCGCTGTCGCCCGAATGGCTGGTCGGCGTCGGTGCGGCGATCGGGCTGTCGGTATTGATCGGGTTCTTCGCCTACCGGCGCGTCGGCTATTCGAGCGACCTGTGGTGGCAGTTCGAGACCGACGCCAACGCCTCGCGCTTTCTGCGCACCAGCCTCGCGGTCGGCCTCCTGCTGATCGGCGCGGCGATCTGGCGGCTGTTCGCGGCGGCGCCGGTGCCGATGGTGCACGACACGCTGCCCGACGACATCGCCAGGGCCGCGCTTGCGCATGCCGACCGGACCGATGCGATGCTCGCCTTCACCGGCGACAAGCGGTTCCTGGTGTCGGACAGCGGCGATGCGTTCCTGATGTACCAGGTCAAGGGCGCGAGCTGGATCGTGATCGGCGACCCGGTTGGCCCCAGCGAGGCGTGGTCCGAACTCCTCTGGGCGATCCGCGCGCGCGCCGACGCTGCGCAAGGGCGACTGCTGCTGTACCAGATCGGCCTGCGGATCGTGCCGATCGCGATCGAGATGGGGCTGAAGCTCGTCAAATACGGCGAGGAGGCGACCGTCGACCTCCAGGGCTTCGCGCTCGACACCCCCGACATGCGTAGCGTGCGCAAGGCCAGCCGCGTCGCCGAGCGCGCGGGCGCCGCGTTCGCGGTCGTGCCCGCCGCCGACATGCCGGCGATCCTGCCCGAACTGCAGGCGATCTCGAACTGGTGGCTGGCCGACAAGGACCATGCCGAGAAGAGTTTCAGCGTCGGCCGGTTCGAACCCGGCTATTTGACGAAGTTCGACTGCGCGGTGGTGCGGATCGAGGGACGGATCGTCGCCTTCGCCAATATCTGGGCGACACCCAACGGCCAGGAACTGTCGGTCGACCTGATGCGCCATGCCGAATCGATGCCGCAGGGGGGCATGGATTTCCTGTTCACGCGGCTGATGCTCTGGGGCCGCGAGCATGGCTATCGCAACTTCTCGCTCGGGATGGCACCGCTGTCGGGGATCGAGGCGCGGCGGCTATCGCCGACCTGGTCGAAGGTCGCGGCGTTCCTGTTCCGCCACGGCGAGCGCTTCTACGGGTTCGCGGGCCTGCGCGCGTACAAGGAGAAGTTCCGTCCGCACTGGACGCCGCGCTACATCGCCTCGCCGGGCGGCACGTCGCTGCTGCGCGGGCTCATCGATTTGCAGGCCTTGGTGAGCCGGTAAGGCTTGCTAGGGCGCCCCGCCTCGCTAGGGCTGACGCCATGAGTTTTCTCTTGGCAATCGAAGGCGCCGACGGCGCGGGCAAGGCCACCGCCTCGGCGCTGGTGGTCGAGCAGTTGCGCGCCGCTGGCCGCACCTCCGAGGTCGTGTCGTTCCCGCGTTATACCGAGACGGTCGGCGGCTGGGCGCTGGGCGCGATGCTGGCCGGCACGCTGCCGCGCGGCACCTCGCCCAGGGCGGCGGCGGTGCTCTATGCGCTCGACCGGCTGGAATCGCGGGGTCACCTGATGGCGACGATCGCGGCGAACGACGTCGTGGTGTTCGATCGCTACATCGCCTCGAACATGGCCTATCAGGCGGCGCAGGTCCCGGCGGACGAGGCCGACGCGATGATGGCGTGGATCGCGGATCTCGAGACGGGATCGTTCGCGCTGCCGACGCCGGACCTCTCGGTCTATCTCGACACTCCCGCCGCGATCGCCCGCGGGCTCATCCTCAAGAAGCGGAAGCGCTCCTACACCGACGACGCGTTCGATGCGTACGAGGCGGATACCGGGCTGCAGGACCGGGTGCGGACCAATTATGCGGCGATGGCGGAGGCCGGGTTGCTCGGCCGCTGGGCAACGGTGTCGACCGTGGTGGCCGGTGCGTCGCGGTTGCCAGTAGAGATCGCGGCGGAGATCGTCGCCCTCCTCGACTAACGCCCCCCCCAGTCCACCCCGAGGCAGGCGGGGGCTCAACTGGGAAGGCTGCTGTAACACCTTGCAACGCGAGCCAAATGTCGTCCCCCAATTGGGCCCCGGCCTTCGCCGGGGTGGCGGTCGTGCGTGCGTCTCAATCCGCGCAACACCGCGTTCACGATCCGCGGACTTGGCAGCAGCGTCGTCGCGGTCAGCCAGGCGAACGACGGGCTGGCATTCGAAGACCTGTCGATCAAGCTCAGCGCCGACTTCACCAATCTCCATGGCGATGAGAGCGTGTGGACGTCGGCGCGCGAGCACGCTGGCCGGCACCGTGATCGCGCGCGAGGACGGGGCGATCTCGAGCGAAGTGACGCTTGAACTGACGCTCGGCAAGACGCTGACCGCGACGCTCACGCGCGCGAGTGCGGAAGCCCTCGACTTGCCGGTCGGCGTACGGGCGCTCGCGTCGATCACGGCGAGCCACGTGATCCTGGCGGTGGAGTAAGCGGGGAAACGGTATTTTTTGCCGTCGAAGCGAGATTCCGCATTGCAGCATAGCCAAACGGCATTACTTAGCACGCTAATGACTTCAGCCCGTGCAACTCTCGAATCGGACTATGCCCGCACCCTGCTGCCGCTTGCCCGGATGTGGCGGCAGGCGGCCGATGGGGCGTTGCGCGACATGAACGTCTCGGCGTCGATCGGGTGGACGCTGGTGCAGGTCGGCCGCCTCGACGACGACGTCCGTCAGACCGATCTCGCCAATAAACTCGATGTCACCCCGGCGTCGCTGGTCCGTTCGCTGGATCAGATGGTGGCGGCGGACCTGGTCGAGCGGCGCCGCGATCATGCCGACGCGCGCGTCAGTCGGATCCGCCTGACACCGCATGGCCGCGCGCTGGTCGCGACGATCGAGGCGAAGTTTGCCGCGTTGCGCGGCAAGATGCTCGACGACGTGTCCGACGACGATCTCGCGATCGCGCTTCGCGTCGCCGATCGACTCGGCGCGAAATTCATCGCGGATCGCGCACGATGATGCTGGCCCGGTTCGGAGCGAAGGAATCGCTGTTCTCAGTCAAATGCCTGATCGCGGCGGTGCTGGCCTATTACATTGCGCTGAGGATCGGCCTGACGCGTCCCTATTGGGCGGTGACGACGTCGTACATCGTCGCGCAGCCGCTGGCCGGCGCGGTGCTGTCGAAGGCGGTGTTCCGGGTCGCCGGCACCGTGCTCGGCGCGATCGCCGCGGTCGTGCTCGTGCCCAACCTCGTCAACGCGCCCGAGCTGCTGTCGCTCGGCCTCGCGCTGTGGCTGGGACTGTGCCTCTATATCTCGCTGCTCGACCGGACGCCGCGCGCGTATGTGTTCCTGCTGGCCGGCTATACCGCGAGCATCATCGGCTTTCCCTCGGTTGAGGCGCCGGGCGCGATCTTCACGACCGCGGCGCTGCGCGTGCAGGAGATCACGCTCGGTATCCTGTGCGGCAGCCTGATCCACGGTTTCGTCTTCCCGCAGACCGTGACCGCCACGCTGCTCGCGCGGATCGACGCGATCCTCGGCGATGCGGAGCGCTGGTCGCGCGACTCGCTGGCCGGCGCATCGGATGCGGCACTCGACCGCGACCGGCGGCGGCTTGCGCTCGACATCAACGAGCTGCACCAGCTCTCGATCCACCTGCCGTTCGATACCGCGCGCCTGTTGCCGCGGGTGCGGACGCTGCGCGCGTTCCAGGCCGAGCTGTCGATGCTGCTGCCGCTCGCCAGCGCGGTCGACGACCGGATCGTCGAGCTGATGCGCGGCTCGGACGCCCCCCGCCCCGAGGCGATCGCGCTGATCGAGGACGTCCGCGAATGGCTGCGCGATCCCCCGCCGATGCCGGACCGGAGCGAGACCGCGGATGCGTTGATCGCGCGGGCGCGGATGCTGGAGCCGACGATCGGCGATACGCTGATCTGGCGCGACGCGTTGCGGCTGAGCCTGCTCGCGCGGCTCGCCGAACTGATCGACGCGCACCGCAACGCGCGCGACCTGCGCGACCAGATGCGCTCGCCGTCGCGCGTGCCGGTGACGCCCGCGGTCGCCCGGTTGCTCGCGCGCACCGCGAAGCGCCCGCTTCACCGCGACCGCGGCATCGCCTTGCGCGCGGCGTTCGGCACGATCGCGACGATCCTGCTCGGCTGCGTGTTCTGGATCGGCACCGGCTGGGCAGACGGCGCCGGCGCGGTGCTGATCGCGGGCGTGTGCTGTGCACTGTTCGGCAACAGCGACGATCCGGCGCCTTCGATCATAACGTTCTTCTACGGTACGATTATCGGCCTCGTCGTTTCTGCCATCTATGCCTTTGCGATCCTGCCGCGAGTCACCGATTTCGTCACGTTGATCGCGGTCCTGGCACCACCGATGTTAATCGGTGGCGTATTCCTCTCGCGACCGCAGACCTTGCTGCTGACGTTCGGCGCGTTGCTCGGCGGGTTGAACACGGTCGGGTTGAACGACCGCTTTGCCAGCGACTTCAGCAGCTTCATCAACGGCGGCATCGCGCAGCTGGTCGGGACATTGTTCGCGGTCGTCACGGTCGGGCTGTTCCAGACGATCGGGGCGGATACCAGCGCGCGGCGACTGATCCGTGCGGGCTGGCGCGAACTGGCGACGCGCAGCGATTCGCCCGGCCGCCCCGACGCCGCCGGCTGGGTCGCGCGGATGCTCGACCGCATCGGCCTGCTCGCGCCGCGCCTGGCGTTGCAGGGCGAGGATCCGGGCAAGCCGCTGCTCGATGCGCTGACCGACCTGCGCGTCGGCGTATCGGTCGGCGAGCTGCGGCAGCTGCGGCTCGACGGCTCGGCCGAGGAAGGCGATATGATCACGCCCGTGCTCCAGGGGATCGGCGCGCATTACCGTGCACTGCGCCCCGACGAACCGGCGCCCCCCGAGCCGGAACTGCTCGCCGGGATCGATGCTGCGATGACCGGCATGGCCACCGGCAATCCCGAGCGCCAGCGTACCGGCGTGCTCGCGCTCACGTCGCTGCGTCGCAATCTGTTTCCCCGCGCAGCAGCCTACGGAGCCCCCGCATGACCGGCGAAATCTCGATCGGCGGCGTCTACCTGCCGAGCATCCTGCTGCTCGCCATCGCAGCCGTGATCCTGACCGGCATCGCCACGCGGCTGCTGGCCTATGCCGGGCTCTACCGCGCGGTCACGTATCGACCGCTCGTCGACCTTGCCGTTTTCATCCTCATCCTCGGGCTGCTCGCCCTGCTCACCGGACCTTCCGCATGACCTCCGCTCGCTTCAAGTCGCTGCTCGCCCCCCTCGGGCGCTCCGCCGTCACGCTGATCATCGTCGTGCTCGCGATCCTGGTCGCGCTGTGGCTGTGGCGCCGGTACGAGACCGATCCGTGGACGCGCGACGGGCATATCCGCGCCGACATCGTCCGCGTGACGCCCGACGTCCCGGGCCTCGTCACGCAGGTCCCGGTGCACGACAACCAGGTGGTGAAGCCGGGCGATATCCTGTTCGTGGTCGATCGCCCGCGGTTCGAGCTGACGCTGGCGCAGTCCGACGCCTCGATCGCCAGCGCGCGCGCGACGCTGTTGCAGGCGCGGCGCGAGGCTCAGCGCGACCTGGCGCTCGGCGACCTGGTGGCCAAGGAAACGCACGAGCAGAACGTCGCGCGCGTCGCCACCGCGTCCGCCGCGCTAGCGCAGGCGCAGAGCGCCCGCTCGACCGCCGCGCTCAACCTCGCCCGTACGACGGTGCGCGCGACGGTGCACGGGATCGTCACCAACCTAGACCTCCACCCCGGCGACTATATCGCGACCGGCACGCAGGCGATGGCGCTGGTCGATACCGATTCACTCCGCGTCGAAGGCTATTTCGAGGAAACCAAGCTCGGCAGCATCCGGGTCGGCGACCCGGTCGTCGTCCACCTGATGGGCGAGCCGCAGGCGCTCCACGGCCGCGTCGACAGCATCGCGGCGGGGATCAACGACAGCGAGCGGACCAACACGACCAACCTGCTGCCCAACGTGAACCCGACCTTCAGCTGGGTGCGGCTGGCACAGCGTATCCCGGTGCGCGTGAAACTGACCCAGGTGCCCAAGGGGACGCAGCTGATCGTCGGTCGCACCGCGACGGTAACGGTGCAGCCGCGCGTGGCTCCGGGGGCAGCGTCGTGATGCGGGCTTACGTCTTGACTCCAAACGGGTTTGCCGCCCGCCCCACCCAAAGCGATGCACCTCCCCGGCGGAGGCCGGGGCCCAGGTGGCAAGGCCGTCGTGACGAAGTGCAGCTTTTTGTTGGCGACGATGCCCAACTGGACCCCGGCCTTCGCCGGGGAGGAGGAAACGGGGATGCATCCTCAAGCGCACTTCGTCGTGCCGGCGTGGTCGGCGGCATATCGTCGAAAATGCCACTGATACTGACGGCCATACTGTCCCTCGCCCTCGCCGCGTGCACGACCGCAGGCCCGAACTACGCACTCCCCGAGTCCGCGGTCGTCAACCGCACCTCCGCACAAGGCGCATTCGACAGCGGCCACGAGAAGGCGTTCGCCGACACCCCGCTCCCCGATCACTGGTGGCAGCTGTACGGCGACGCGCGGCTCGACGCGTTCGTCACCGAAGCGCTCGCCGCCAATACCGACCTGCGCGCGGCAGACGCGAACCTGCGCCGTGCCGATGCAGTGGTCGCCGAAGTCGCCGCTGGACGCACCTTGTCGACCGTGCTCGGCGGGGGCACGTCGCTCGACCGGCCTTATACCACCGGCGGCAACCTGCCCGGCACGCTCGACTACAACCTCGGCATCACGCTCGCCTATCCGCTCGACCTGTCCGGCCGCCTCCGTCGCGGGATCGAGGCGGCGCGGGGCGATGCCGAGGCGGTCGCCGCCGCGCGCGACACTGTCCGCGTGACCGTCGCGGCCGAAACCGCGCGCAGCTATGCCACCGCGTGCACAGCCAACATGGTGCTCGCGGCCAACACCCGGATCCTCACGCTGCAACGCCAGACGTTGAACGTGACGCAACGCCTGCAACGCGGCGGCCGCGGCACCGCGTTCGACGTGACGCGCGCGCGGACCGCGGTCGACCAGAGCGAGGCGCTGATCCCGACCCAGGTCGCGACGCGCACCGCCGCGCTGTACCGGCTCGCCACGCTGATGGGCCGCGCCCCCGCCGACTATCCGAGGGACGTCGAGACCTGTGCCAAGCCGCCCGCGCTCAGCCGGCCGTTGCCGATCGGCGACGGCAGCGCGCTGATCCAGCGCCGTCCCGACATCCGCCAGGCCGAACGATCGCTCGCCGCCGCGACCGCGCGGATCGGCGTCGCGACCGCCAACCTCTACCCGCAGGTCAGCCTCGGCGGTTCTGCGGGGTTCACCGGCCCCGTGTCGTCGCTGGGGTCGACGAACGCGTTCCATCTCGGGCTCGGGCCGTTGATCAGCTGGAGCTTCCCCAACCGCCCGGTCATCCGCGCGCAGATCGCGCAGGCCGGTGCGTCCGCGGACCAGGCGCTCGCGCAGTTCGATTCGACCACGCTCGAGGCGCTCCGCCAGACCGAGACCGCGCTGTCCGCCTACGCCCGCGAAGGCGACCGCAACGCTGCACTACGCCGGGCGCAGGCCAGCGCCGCGCGCGCCGCGGATCAGGCGGGCACGCTCTACCGGTTCGGCCGCACCGATTTCCTGTCGCTGCTGACGGCGCAGGCGGCGCTGACCACTGCGCAGGCGAACCTCGCCGCGTCGGACGCGTTGCTGGTCGATCGCCAGGTCGACGTCTTCAAGGCGCTCGGCGGGGGGTGGCAGACTTGAGGCTGCGTCGCCGGGGGCTGGCGTCGATCAACAGCGAGATCCGCGACGGCATCATGCCCGCCGCCGACACGATCGCGCGCGTTGCCAAGGATCCGGATGCGCTCCCGCACACGCCGAGCAACTACCGCGTCACCGCGCTGATCATCGCCTGCGCACTGTTCATGGAGCAGATGGATTCGACCGTCCTCGCCACCGCGCTGCCGACGATGGCGCGCGATTTCGGCGTTCCCGCGACCAGCATGAGTTCGGCGCTGACCTCGTATCTGCTCGCGCTGGCGATCTTCATCCCCGCCAGCGGGCGGCTCGCCGACCGGTTCGGCTCGCGGACGATTTTCCGCGCGGCGATCCTCATTTTCGTCGGCGGATCGATGCTGTGCGGCCAGGCGAACAGCCTGCCGTTCATGATGGCCGCACGCTTCCTGCAAGGGCTGGGCGGCGCGATGATGATCCCGATCGGCCGCCTCGTCCTGCTCCGCAGCGTCGCCAAGGAGGACATGGTCCAGGCGATGTCGTGGCTGATCATGCCCGCGCTGATCGGCCCGATCCTGGGGCCACCGGTCGGCGGCGCGATCGTGACGTATCTCGACTGGCGCTGGATCTTCTACCTCAACGTCCCGATCGGCCTGCTCGGCGTGGTGCTGGTGACGCGGTTCATCGGCGAGGTGCGCGAGGACAAGCCGGCGCGCTTCGACGTACCCGGCTTCATCCTGTCGGGCGTGTCGCTCGGCTGCCTGTTGTTCGGGTTCGAGATGACCAGCCGCACCGGTGAACTATCGCGCGCGCTGGTGCTGGTCGCGGTCGGGCTGGTCGCCGGCGTCGCCTATATCCGTCACGCCAAGCACCGCAGCGACCCGATCCTCGACCTTTCGCTGATGCGGATCCCGACGTTCCGGCTGTCGGTGATCGGCGGATCGCTGACCCGCATCACGCAGGGCGCGCAGCCCTTCCTGTTGCCGATGATGCTCCAATTGGGCTTCGGCATGACCGCGGCGGCGAGCGGCGCGATCACGATCGCTGGGGCAATCGGCTCGCTGATGATGAAGAGCCTTGCACCGCGCGTGCTCAGGCGCTTCGGGTTTCGCAACAGCCTGATCGTCGGCGGATTGTGCGCGAGTTCGGGCTATGCGGTCGCCGGGCTGTTCCGCCCCGACTGGCCGATTCCCGCGATCTTCGGCGTGCTGATGATCTCGGGCTTCTTCATGTCGTTCCAGTTCTCGGCGTACAACACGATCGCGTATGACGAGATCCCGTCGTCGCGGATGAGCAGCGCGACGAGCTTCTACGCGACGTTCCAGCAGCTGATGCTGTCGCTCGGCATCTGCGTCGGCGCGGCGTCGCTGCATGTCGGGATGCTGGGTACGGGGGCGACCCGGCCGGCGCTGGCGGACTTCACGCTGGCGTTCCTGGTGGTGACCGCGGTGTCGGCGTCGGCGACGATCTGGAACCGGCGGTTCGCGAACGATGCGGGCGCGGAGTTGAGCGGGCACCGGGTGGGGTAGCCACTCCGCCACTGACACCTCCCCGGCGAAGGCCGGGGTCCAGTTGGAAAGGTCCATGTAACTGAGGTTTATCCGCGGTTACCTGCCTCCCCCAACTGGACCCCGGCCTTCGCCGGGGA
>JAYVRZ010000181.1:0-6726 GCA_043775965.1 Sphingomonas sp. | reverse complement strand
CGGTCGCCTGGTGATCGAACTGGGCGACCTCGGTCAGCGGGCTGGCAGCGGTCTGCGCCTGGGCGATGCCGATCGCGGCCGCAGCGACGACCGCGATGGCGGCGGCGCCGGCGAGCAGGGGTTTGGTCTTGGACATGATGAGGCTCCGGTCGATGGTGTCGGACAGGTCGGCGGGATCGCCGGTGAAAAGCTGGATGAGGTGTCGCGCGACCGCGTCGGGGTTCTCGCGCGGGATGAAGTGGCCGACGCCCGCGAGTTCGACGAACGCGAACGGACCGGTGAACTTGGCCGGCACGTCCTTGCCGGCGGATGGCGGGTTCACACCGTCGACCGCACCCTGGAAGTACATCGTCGGCAACGAGAGCGTCCCGGTCGCCTTCACCTTGTCCTCGAGCCAGCGGCTGCGCGGATCGGGCTCGGCCTCGCCCCAGCGCGCGCGGTAGCTGTGCAGCGTGACCGCGGCCCAATCGGGATTCTCGAACGACCGGGCGACACGCTCGAAGGTCGACTCGTCGAACCAGCCGGGCGGCGACCAGTTCGTCCAGTGGATGCGCGCGAATCCGGCGCGATCGTCGTTGACCGCCTGCGCGCCCCGCGCGGTCGCCATGAACCAGTGATACCATTGACGCTGCGCCTGCTCGAACGGCGGCGTCGGCATGCCGCCCAGCCGCGGCGGCGTCGCCAGCATCGCCATGCGCTCGACCCGGTCGGGCCAGCCAACCGCCAGCGCCTCGGCGGTGTTCGAGCCCCAATCGTGTCCGGCGACCATGAACCGATCGATGCCGAGCGCGTCCATCAGCGCGATCATGTCCATCGCCAGTACCGCACTGTTGCCGGTGCGCGACGCAGCGGGATCGACGAACCGCGTGTCACCGAACCCGCGCAACACGGGCACGATCGTCCGCACGCCGGCGGCATCGAGGTGCGGGACGACGGAGTCCCAGGTCGATGAGTCGTCGGGCCAGCCGTGGATCAGCAGGACCGGCTGCGCGAGCGGATCGCCGTGATCCGCATAGGAGACGACGAGGTCGCCAGCGGTGATTTCAGGCATCGGCATCGGCTCCGGGAGGACGGAGAGGTAACCTGCGATACCGGGAAAGGTTCAGGGACTTGCTCTGGATCAATGGGATCGGGCGACCGTCCAACGGCTGCTCCGCTTGCCCGACCGCCGACTGCCGACTGCCGACTGCCCGCCCAGCCTGATCCGTCATCCCAGCGAAAGCTGGGAGATCATCGTGGAGGCAACCGTCCCCCGACCCGCGTGAGACCCCGGCTTCCGCTGGGATGACGAATGAGGGCCGGTCAGCGTCGCGTGACCAAGCCGGTCACCGCGCCACGCAACGCGGCACTTCCTGTCATCGCTCGTCCTCGATCGGCGCGGTCATGATGACGCGCAGGCCGGGCAGGTTGTCGTCCTGCTCGATCGTGCCCGACAGTCCGGCGACGACCGCCTTCATCATACGGCTGCCGAATCCCACGCGCATGTCGGCGGTTCGGCTCTGGCCGATACCCTTGTCCGCGACGATCAGCCGCAGCCGGTTGCGATGCTGTTCGAGCGCGACCAGGATCGGTCCCGGCTGGCCGCCATAGGCGTATTTGCTTGCGTTGATGATCAGCTCGGTCAGCACCAGCCCGATGTTCACCGCGCGGTCCGTCGGCACGAGGACCGGAGCGAGATCGAGGGTCATTTGCGACGCCCATTCCTCGCCCAGCGACGTCTTCATGTCATCCGCCAGTTCCTCGAGATAGCGCGAAAGATCGACCGACTCGACCTGGTCGTCGCGGTAGAGGCGGCGGTGGACCAGGGCGACCGCCGCGAGCCTCGCCTGCGCTTCGGCGAGATGCGCCTTCACATTGGCGTCGTCCGACGATTTCGCCTGGAGCGCGAGGAACGCGGCGACCAACTGGAGACTGTTCTGCACGCGGTGATTGACCTCCTTGATCAGGACGTCCTTCTGCGCGATCAACGCATCCTTGTCGGCGAGCGTGCGCTGCAGGTCGACGTTCAGCGACCGGAGCCGCTGGTTGACGTGCGCGTCGTGGAACGCGCGGCGCAAGCGGTGCGCGGCCTCGATCTCCTCGCGCGTCCAGCGACGCGAACGACCGCTGACGGCTTGGGTCCACGACTCGAACGAGGTGCGCGGGGTCAGCACCGCGTTCGGATCGACCGAGACGGCCTTGTGCGGATTGCCCGCCCATTCGACCTCTTCGATATGCTCGGCGCGGAACCACAACAGCATCGCGCCGTCGTCGACCAGCGGCAGCGCGAGCAGGCCGCTCGCCGCGCCGGAATAGGCGGCAGCGCCAGGTAAGGCGGTGGATAGCTCGTGAGTCGCGAACGGCTCGATCCCACCGCGCCGGCGTGCCCACGACACCAGATCGAGAATATCGTCGTTCGAGGGGCACACGCCGTCGGTATCGACGAGCCTGCCCTCGACATAGGCGAACCCGTCGCCATCGAGCATTCGCCGCAGGTCGTCGCGCAGCGCCGTGACGATGCTGCGGGGGGCAGGTTCCGTCGCGAGCTTGGGGATGACCGCATCTTCCGCCGCGCGTAGCCGCAGTCGTTCGCGGTACGTCTCCGCCTCCTCCTTCGCGCGGATCTGGCGCGCGAGGCCGCTGGCGAGAGTCGACGATGCCGCGCGGATGTCCGGCGTCAGGACCTTTGGCGTGCCGTGATGGCAGGCGATCATGCCCCACAACAGGCCGTCCTTGACGATCGAGATCGATGCCGACGCGGCCACCCCCATGTTGGCGAGATAGCGCAGGTGGATCGGCGACACGCTGCGCAGCGCGACGTCGCTGAGATCGAGCGCCTCGAAGCCGGCAGGCCGCAACACGGCGGGGACATAGTCGATTGCCGGGATCGTCCGCGTCCGGTTGCGCACGTACAACGCGCGCGCCTGTTTCGGGATGTCGGATGCCGGGAAATGGTGGTTGAGGAACGTACCCAGCCCCACCACCTTGTCCTCCGCCATCACGCGCCCGGCCTCGTCGTCGAGGAAGCGGTACACCATGACGCGGTCGAAGCCGGTCAGCTGGCGAAAGGCGATCGCGGCCCGTTCGCAAAGGGACTGGAGATTGCTGGCGCGTTCGAATCCGCTCGCCATCGCATTCAACCGGCCGAGCATTTCCGTCGCCGTCGCCGGGGCCGCCTCGACCGGTTCGAGCTCGACGAGCAGCCGCTCGCCATTGCGGTGGATCGTCACGTCGAAGCGTTCGGTCGCCCCGTCCACGGGAACGGCGAAGACGGCGGTGCCCGAATTGAATTGCTGCGCGAGCAACGCGCCGACGTCCTGTGCGATCAGCGTCGACAGATCGCTGCCGAGCCAGTCCGCCGATAACCGCGTCTCGAGGTCGCCGGCGCCCGCGACGACACGGCCCGACGCGGCGTCCGCGACCAGCAGCAGGCCGTGCGGCTGGATCGCGCCCGGAATGTGGATCGGCTCGCGATCGCACGCCGTCAGGTCCAGGCCAATATCGTTCGGCGCGATCGTCGGCACTATAGTCTCCACTTCGAAGACTCCGCTTTGCCGACGCGAGCGGAACAAAGCAAATACCCGCTACCCGGTACCGCGTTGATCTGCATCAAGATTGTCCGGTGCGGACCGAGCGTAGCGGCGCGCGATTACGGCGCAAGCGATCAGCTGCAACTGGTGGAACAGCATGACGGGGAGCAGGATCACACCGACCTTCGCAGGCGGGAACAGCACGCCGGCCATCGGCACGCCCGACGCGAGACTCTTTTTCGACCCGCAGAACTGCAGGACGATCGCATCCTCGCGCGGCAGCTTCATCAGGCGCGCGACCGCTAAGGTGAGCGCGAGGACGAAGGCGAGCAGGACGGCGCACAGCAGTCCGATGAGGATCAGGTCGCCGAGCGATAATCTGGTCCACAGCCCCTCGACCACTGCGGCGCCGAAAGCCGAATAGACGACCAGCAGGATCGAGCCGCGATCGACGACCGTCAGCATGGCCTTGCGCCGCGTCACCCACGCGCCGATCCACGGCCGCAGCAGATGCCCGGCGACGAACGGCACGAGCAGTTGCAGCACGATCGATTCGATGCTCTCGATCGACATGCCGCCACTGCCCGATGTCTCCATGAGCAGCGCGACCAGCGCAGGCGTGACGAAGATGCCGAGCAGGTTCGAGAAGGATGCGCTGCACACCGCCGCCGCGACGTTGCCGCGCGCGATCGCGGTGAACGCGATCGACGACTGCACCGTGGAGGGAAGCAGGGTCAGGAACAGGAGCCCGGCAGCGAGCGGCCCCGTCACGAACGGCAGCGTACCGAGCGCGAGACCGAACAGCGGGAATGCGACGAACGTCACCGCGAGCACTGCGAGATGCAGCTTCCAGTTGCGCAGACCCGACAGGATCGCGTCGCGCGACAGCTTTGCGCCGTGCAGGAAGAACAGCAGGACGATGCCGATATCCGCCGCATAGCCGACGATCGTCGCCATCTCGCCGCGCGCCGGCAACAGGCTCGCCAGCACGACCGTCCCGAGCAGCATCAGGATGAATGGCTCGAACACCGACAGGAAGCGGCCGATCACGAATAGGCTTTCACATAGGCATCCAGCGTCGCGAGATGGCCGCTGAGCGCGTCGTCGTCGAGAAAGCTGCCGAGGAAGCTGTTGCGTGCCAGCGTCACGACCTGCTCGCGCGACAGGTTGCGGGCGCGCGCCGTCTGGCGGAAATTCTCGCCGATATAGCCACCGAAATACGCCGGATCGTCCGAATGGATCGTTGCGCGCAGGCCGAGATCGAGCATCCGGTCGATCGGATGGTTCTCAAGCTTATCGACGTTGCGCAGCGCGACGTTCGACAGCGGGCACACCGTCAGCGTCATCGCGTCACGCGCGAGACGCGCGACCAGCGCCGGATCCTCCAGCGCGCGGTTGCCGTGGTCGATCCTGTCCACCTGCAGGATGTCGAGCGCCTCGTGGATATAGGCGGGCGGACCCTCCTCGCCGGCATGCGCGCACAGCATAAGCCCGGCATCCGCCGACGCCGCGAACACGCGGGCGAACTTCGAGGGCGGATGGCCGACCTCGGACGAATCGAGCCCGACGCCGATGAACTGGTCGAGCCACGGCTCGGCCTGCGCGAAGGTCTTGAACGCATCCTCCTCGTCGAGATGGCGGAGGAAGCTCATGATCAGCCCTACTGACATGCCGTGCTTCTCCTGCGCGACGTCGATGCCGGCGAACAGACCGCGCGCGACGACGTCGAACGGGATGCCGCGGTGCGTGTGCGTCTGCGGATCGAAGAAGATCTCGGCATGGACCACGCCGTCCTGCGCGACACGGTCGAAATACGCGACCGCGAGATCGCGGAAATCCTCCTCGGTCTGGAGCACCGCGGCGCCCGCATAATAGATGTCGAGGAAGGTCTGGAGATTGGTGAAGCTGTACGCGGCGCGGACGTCCTCGACGCTCTTGAACGGAATCGCGACCTTGTTGCGCTCGGCAAGCGCGAACATGAGTTCGGGCTCCAGGCTGCCCTCGATATGGAGGTGGAGTTCGGCCTTGGGCAGGTTGGTGATGAAGTCGTCTGTCATGATCCGTCCAGTCGCAATGGGCATGTCGGCTGCAACCATTCCGCGCGCCGCGCACTACCGCAAGTGCGAAAGGCGTTGCATGACAATCCTGTCACGTTACCGAGCGCCGAGAAACCGAACACGCGAAGGATACCATCGATGCCGACAGGACTGGTCGCACTGCTCGACGACATCGCCGGAATCACCAAGCTCGCCGCCGCCAGCCTCGACGATATCGCCGCGACCACCGGCAAGGCGGGCAGCAAGGCGATCGGCGTGGTGGTCGACGATGCCGCCGTCACGCCGCGCTACATGGTCGGGTTCGAGCCGAAGCGCGAACTGCCGATGATCTGGAAGATCGCGCTTGGCTCGTTCCGCAACAAGCTGGTCTTCATCCTGCCGGCGGCGCTCGCGCTGAGTGCATTCGCGCCGTGGTTGCTGACGCCGCTACTGATGATCGGCGGCACGTATCTGTGTTTCGAGGGCGCGGAGAAGATCCTCGAGGCGTTTGGCGGCGGGCACGCCGAGGAGGTCGTCGCCGAACCGGTCGATGCCGCGACGCTCGAGGCGCAGAAGGTCTCGGGCGCGATCCGCACCGACTTCATCCTGTCGGCCGAGATCATGGTGATCGCGCTGTCCGACGTGGCGACCAAGCCGATCTGGGAGCAGGCGATCGTGCTCGCGCTGGTCGGCATCGTCATCACCATCGGCGTCTACGGCGTGGTCGCGCTCATCGTGAAGATGGACGATATCGGGCTGCACCTGGCGCAGCGCAGTAGCGCGGTAGTGCAGGCGATCGGGCGCGGACTGGTGAAGGGCATGCCGATCGTGATGTCGGCGCTATCGGTGATCGGCACCGCGGCGATGGTCTGGGTCGGCGGGCAGATCATCGTTCACGGCGTCGAGACGTTCGGGTTCACGACCGTGCCGCACTGGATCCACGACACCGCCGAGCATGCGGCAGCGGCGGTGCCGGTTGCCAAGGGGGCGGTGAACTGGGCGGTGAGCGCGTTCTTCTCGGGCGTGGTTGGCTTGATCCTGGGCGGGGCTATCGCGCTGGGGCTCCACGCGGTGAAGAAGCCGAAGGCGCACTGACCAAGGGGCGTTGACCAAGGGGCGTTGACCAAGGGGTGTTGCCCGCCCTTCCTTGTTCTCCCGCGAAGGCGGGAGCCCAGTCTGGG
>JAYVRZ010000180.1:0-1860 GCA_043775965.1 Sphingomonas sp. | reverse complement strand
GCACGTCGAGGATGCGGGCGAGCGTCTGCGCGAGCAGCGTCTTGCCGCAACCGGTCGGGCCGACCAGCAGGATGTTCGACTTCGACAGCTCGACATCGGCACCCTTGGCGCCGTGGTTGAGCCGCTTGTAGTGATTGTGCACCGCCACCGACAGCACGCGCTTGGCCCGCTTCTGGCCGATCACGTAATCGTCGAGGACGTCGCAGATCTCCTGCGGGGTTGGCACGCCGCCGTCCTTTTTGGACACCAGGGCCGACTTCGTCTCCTCACGGATGATGTCGTTGCAAAGTTCGACGCACTCGTCGCAGATGAACACGGTCGGACCCGCGATCAGCTTGCGCACCTCATGCTGCGACTTGCCGCAGAACGAGCAATAGAGGGTGCTCTTCGAATCGCCACCGCTCAGCTTCGTCATTCAATCACCTCTCGCGCATGTCGGTGCACGTGCCGTTTCCGGGGCCGCTACCGTAACGCACCCCGGAGTTCCTACAATCAAATAAACCCGCTTGGCTTACGATTCGCCTTGCGCGGTCGCCTTACGCGGATCGCCTTACGCCGGCTTCGCGGTATCGTCGGCGACCGCGGGACGCTTGTCGAACACCTCGTCGACCAGACCGAAGCTCTTGGCCTCCTCGGCCTCGAGGAACGTGTCGCGGTCCATCTTGCGCTCGATCTCCTCGAGCGGCTGACCGGTGTACTTCGCATACAGCTCGTTCATGCGCTTGCGGATGCGCAGGATCTCGCGTGCCTGGATCTCGATGTCGCTCGCCATGCCCTGTGCGCCGCCCGATGGCTGGTGAATCATGATCCGTGCATTGGTCATCGCGACGCGCATGCCGGGCTCACCCGAGGCGAGCAGGAAGCTGCCCATCGACGCCGCCTGGCCGACGCACACCGTGCCGACGCGCGGCCGGATGTACTGCATCGTGTCATGGATCGCCATGCCCGCGGTGACGACACCGCCCGGCGAGTTGATGTACATGAAGATATCCTTCTTCGGGTTCTCGGACTCGAGGAAGAGCAGCTGCGCGGTGATCAGCGAGGCCATGCCGTCCTCGACGCCGCCGGTCACGAAGATGATGCGCTCGCGGAGCAGGCGCGAGAAGATGTCGAACGAACGCTCGCCGCGGTTCGACTGCTCGATAACGATGGGAACCAGGCCTGCTTGCGTCTGCTGCAGGCCGAGTCCGGCGCTGGCCAACGGGCTCGCGAAATCGCCGGTCTCGAACGGATTGTGCATGGAAATCTCTCTTATGCCCCAGTGAACTGCCAACATCGGCGCTCGCGCTGGGGAGTTCAAGCCCCGCCGCCCTTGTGCGCCAAGCGCAGCGGGGCGGGATTGCGTGGTCAGGCGCAATGCCCGATGCGCCGCGCGAGTCTTACGCAATTGTAATCAGTTTGGGTCAGAACGGCGCCTGACCGAGACCTGAAAAGACCTATGATGCATCCCATGACGATGAAGATGACGACGAGCCTGAAGACGATTGACTGGCGTCGGTTCCGCCTAGCCGTCACGCGCGGATTGCGGGGTGGCGCGATCGGGGTTCCGATCGGGCTGGTCCTGTTCGCGCTACTGATGCTCGCCAGCTATGCGAGCCTGGGGCGCGATCTCCCGACCGCGCGGGCGCGCGTGGCGGATGCCTTCACCATGGGTATATTGCAGGACGAGGACTATCTGCCCGGCAACACCGATCTCGGGTGGCACCAGTATAACGACTGCCTGATCCTGTGGCAGGCGATCGACCAGCGCGCGTCCACCCTGGCACTGACGATCAGTCCGATCAGCGCGATGCCGGAGGGTACGCACACGCGGTGCGGCACGCTGCGCGCGTTCGTGAATGGCGGGACGACGCCGACGCC
>JAYVRZ010000179.1:0-13430 GCA_043775965.1 Sphingomonas sp. | reverse complement strand
GCGATCAACAGCAGCAAGATGGTGATCGCTACGGGGCCGTCGTGCAGCCCATACTGCAGGCCGCCCAGTCCGCAGGCTAGCAGGATCGCGCACATAGCTGACCCCTGCCAATCAAACGGATGGACACCGGGTGCAGGGTCGGGCAGCGCGGCGCGACCGCACAGGATCGACAGCAGCGCGAACGGAATACTGGCAGCGAACAGCCATCGCCAGCTTGCGATCGAAAGCACGAACCCGCCGACGACGGGCGCGAGCGACGCCGACGCGGTCGCGACCACGGTGTTCAGCGAGATCCCCTGTCCCAGTCGCGATCGCGGATAGATGCCGCGCACCATTGCCGAAACGACCCCCACGCCCGCCCCCGCACCCAGTGCCTGAACGGTGCGGACCGCGAGCAGCGCGGGCAAGGTATCGACGACGAAGCACAAGGCGGTCGCCGACGCGAACACCAGCTGGCCGTATTGATACAGCATCCGGTGGCCGATCCGGTCGCCCAGTGCGGACATCGGCAGGATCGAGATCATGATGACGAACTGATAGACCGTGACGAGCGTGACCGCCGCGGACGGCAAGACGTGAAGATCGTCCGCTATCGTCGGCAGCACGATGGTGAGGCTGCCGTTATCTATGCTGGACACCATCGTACCGAGCGAGATCGCCGCGATCGCGAGATAGCGGCGCGGCGTCGGCAGCCCGTCGCGCGCGGCCGATCTATCCGACACGGCGCCCTCCCGGCATGTCGAGACCGCAGAGACGACGACGTCGTTGTCATAGCCCGCGGCACGAGCCGACCATATCAAATCTTGCGATCGATCGGGAACATCCTCCAGATGCGGCATGGCGTGAAGATCCCGGAAATTAGGCGCCTTCAATGGGCCCCGTGTTGCCACGAGTGATGCGAACCATGGCCTCGCGTCAATCGCGGCTGTGCGGAATGGACAAGCCGACAAAATATTTGGACAAAAGTATATGGGCGCTGGGGGACACTGCGATACAAAACCCGCTATGCTCGCCTACAGTGCGGGAGCCATGCCATGCCACGAGCCGGTGCAGGTCGGGGCGGGTACGGCATGGGAGAGAACAGCATGGTGACCATCGATATTCCCTTGTCCCAAGGCGTGTCCGCCAGCCACATCTTCGGGCGGATCGACGACCATGCCGCGCCGATCGTGTTGCTGTTCATGGACGGGTTCGGGCCGCGGCCGACGCTGTTCGCGATCGCCGAACGGCTCGCGGGGGAGGGGTATCGCGTGGTACTGCCCGATCTGTTCTATCGCCATCAGCCGTTCGTGCCGCTCGAACCCGGATCGCTGTTCGGCGGCGGGCCCGATCGACAGCGCATAATGACAATGCTGTCGGCGCTGGACCAACCGGCGGTCGACGGCGATATCGCGCGGCTGCTGTCGTTCTGCGACGGCGAGCTGGGGACCGCCGCCTCGATCGGGGCAGTCGGCTATTGCCTGGGTGGGCGCTATGCGCTGACCGCGGCGACCGCAAGCGCGCGGGTGACGTCGGCATCGTCGTTCCACGGCAGTAATCTTGCGCCCGAGACCGGCGACGGGGCCTATGCGCGGTTCGCGGACGTGCGGGCGTCGATCTATGTCGGTATCGCCGCGATCGATCCGACATTTGGCGGCGCGGAGGAAGGACGGCTCGCCGCTGCGTTACGCGACGCGAAGGTCGACCATATGATCGAGATCTATGCCGGTGCCGCGCATGGTTTCGTGATGGACGATCTGCCGGTCTATCATCCCGCCGCCGCCGCCCGACACTGGCAGCGATTGACCTCAGGCCTTCGCAACGCGTTCGTCTGAAAGGTGGGGCGCCCGACCGGCGAGCCGTTCACTTCCCGGCGGGCTGCCGGCGCCACTTGCCCGGCGTCATGCCGAAGTGCCGCGTGAAACGGCGGATGAACGCGGCTTCCGAGCGATAGCCGACCTGCTCGCTGACCTCGGCGATCTTCAGATCGGATCTCCCCATCAGGATCTCGGCATGCTTCATCCGTTCGTCGGTCAGCGCGTCGATCGGCGTCTTGCCGATCTCAGCTGCGAATCGCGCGGCGAAGTTGGAGCGGCCCATGCCGACCTTGCCGGCCAGGGTCTCGACGGTCCACGGCCGGCGCGAATGCTTCTGGATCAGCACATGCGCTCGCGCGATCGGATCGCCCAGATTGAACCGGAACAGCGCCTGACAGCGGGGATTGCGTACGAAGGCGTTGACGAAGAGCAACGTCGCCAGCTGGGTGAGCACCGCGGAGGCGCCCGGTTGCGCACCGATATCGACGAATTTCGCAAAATCCACCCCCACATCGCCCGCGCGCACGATCATCAGTTGCGGGATGCGCCCCGGGGGCGCGCCGCCGGGCCAGCGCATCGTCATCCGGCCCGACACCAGCCGCGAGGCGATGTCGCCCTCGCCCAGCCGTATCGTCGTGGGTGTATCGGACTGGCTGCCGGTGTCGATCAGGTCGATCGCGGTGGTCGTCTCGCCTTGGTGGCTGCGGATCGCGTGCGCGTCGCCGGTGACGACCATCGCGACGTCGCCGGCACCCAGATGGACGATCGGGCCGTCGCCGTGCGCGAGCCGTACCGATCCCTCGATCACGGCATGGAAGAACAGCGCGTCGCCATGCGCGACGCCGATGCCGCAGCCGCGCGCCAGCGCGACATGGCACCAGCTCTGGCCGCGCAGTTCGACGAGGTTCAGAAACTCAGATAACGACCAGTTCATCCGCAGGGCCGCTCCACCGGCACGAAGGCCGGGACGGTCTCGCTGCCCGTGGTTGTCCATACCACGCGCAGTCGATCGCCGATTCGCAGCTGCTCCGGATCGGTGTTGATGATCGCCGCGAGCAGGCGGACGCCGCCCGCCCCCGGAAAAGCGATCAGCGCGGGAATATGCACGGGATGCCGTCCCGCGGCGTCCGCCTGAGCCGAGCGCACCACCGTGAAGCTGTAAACCTGCGCTTCGCCGGCCGGCATCCAGCGCAGCGCCTGCGATCGGCAATGCGGACAGAACGGCCCGGGCGGCCAGCGATATCGCGCGCATTCGCCACAGCACGGCATCATCAGTGCGTGGCGCGCGGTCCCATCCCAGAAGGGTCGGGTCCAGGCGTCGATCGGGATGTCAAGATCGGCGATGTCGGGAGGAACGCTCAAGTCGGGCATGGTCAATTCCTCAGAATCGCGCCGCTCATCGGGATCGGCGCGGGGCCACCGCTCACCAGCGCGAACCGTGCGTCGGCGATCTGGTTGACTGCCTGTCCGCGCAACTGTTCGACCGCCTCACGGATATGCGTCATGCCAAGCACATAGGCCTCGGACAGATGGCCGCCGTGCGGATTGACCGGGATCGCGCCACCCGGCCGGATCGCACCGCTCTCGACAAGTGCGCCGCCCTCGCCGCGCGCGCAGAAGCCGTAATCCTCGAGCTGCATCACGACCAGCGGCGAGAAGTGATCGTACAGCAGCGCGACATCGATATCGCGGGCGCCGATGCCCGCCAGATCGTACAGGCGGCGCGCGCAATGTCCGCCACCGGCGGTCGTGAAATGCGAATCGGGCATGTTCAGCCAAAAGAAGGAACGCCCCCAGTCCCGCTCGCCGCCATGCGCGCTCGCCATGATATGGACCGGGCGTTGTGCCAGATCGCGCGCGCGTTCCGCGCTCGTCACGACGAAGGCGAGCGCGCCGTCGTTCTCCAGGCAGAAATCGAGCCGACACAGCGGATCGGCGAGCATCGGCGCGGCCATGTACTCGTCCAGCGACAACGGTTTCCGGCGGATCGCTTGCGGCCGGGTGGCGGCATAGGCGCGCGACGCCATCACCACCTCTCCGAACGCTTCGCGCCGGGTGCCGTAGAGATGCATGTGCCGACGCGCCAGCAGCGCCAGCGCCTCACCCGGACCCTTGAGGCCGGCGATCCGATGCCATATGCTGTCCGGCGTCGGCGCGAGCGACTGCAGCGCCAGACCATAGCGCCGCTCGCTCTGCTGGCACGCGCCGAGGCACAGGACGTGCTTGGCACGCCCCGACTCGATCGCGAGTGCGGCCAGATCGAGAATGCCAGCCGAACCGCCGCCTTGTCCCGCGACCACGCCGGCGAAATTGATCTCGGGGATGCCGAGCATCTCGGTCAGCAACCCGGGCTCGAAACCATTCGCATAGAACGCCAGTCCGTCGATGTCGGCGATGGCCAGCCCGGCATCCGCGACCGCCGCCAGCGCGGCCTTGCCGATCAGCTCGTACAGCGTCTGCGGTGCGGACGTGCCCCGAAAATAATAAGGCGTGGCACCGATGCCGACGATCGCAGGTTCCGTCAAGCTACCGGTCCATTCGATGCGAGGAGCGGAAAGTGGCAAAGATCGCCCAGCGGAGTATCCGACGAGGCGGTGAAGTCCCGGATCCAGTCCGACGAACGGCGGGCGCGGGCCATTTGCGACGGCTGGTAGGTGAAGCACGCGCCCGCGCGCGACGGGATGGGCATGTCGTCATGGCGGTCCACGGTCTGCGACGATCTACGCACGCCCGACACCATTACCGCTCGCCGCAGCATGGCGGCGTGCTTCGCCTCGTCCGGCGAAAGGCTACCTCGCCACTGCGACAGATGCTTGAGGTCGCGACCCGCCCATGCGTCGGGTTCGCACAGGATCGTGCCGTCGAGTAGCCACCGCGTCACGATATGATCGTCCTTCGCCAGCATCGCGGTCGTGCGGCCATGCACGCGATCGGCGACATGCAGATCATATGCGACCCGGTCCCCGCCGACTTGCGCCACGGCGAGGACGGCCAGGTCGTAAAGGTGTGTGCAATGGATCATCGGATCGAACAGACGTACCGCCGCCAGCGCCCGCCCCACCAATTGCTCGGCCAGTAGCGGGGCGGCACCGGGGCAGGTCGACCAGGGGATGCGCTCGGTCCGTGCGACCGCGTCGACGATCCGCTCGCCGTCATGGGCCAGTCGGAGCCAGAAGCGATCCGCATCGTCCTCCAGCCGCGCCACGACCACGCCGGGCAAGGGCGTGATCTCGATCCTTTGCCACAATCCCGGCGGATGGCGAGCAACGTCGCGGTCGATCGGGGCCTGGCGTGTCACGATGCGTCGCCGAAGATGGTATAGACCCGCGAGCGAAAGCGCCACCGATCGCCATCGTAGATGAAATCGTCGTCATACTGCCCGAACAACGTCTGGCCCGATGGCCAGACCCGCGACGTCATCAGGCAGTTGGCGCGTGCCGCATCGCCATCGATATCGATCAGAACATTGGTGATCGTCGGGCAGACGCGAACCGCGCCATCGGCCGACCTGCCGATATGCGCGAGGACCGCCGCCTTGCCCATCTCGATGCTCCGCCGCCGGGAAGGCGCGGAGGGATCAGCGAAATCGAGTTCGCGTACCTCGAACGAGACGTCGTCGACGAACAGGTCGGCGGAAGCCGCGGGCGTGCGGTCTCGCACGTTGCGCGCATAGCGATGGATCAGGTCGGTGATCGCAGCACGGCTTTCGAGCGGTCCGGGGAGCATCATGGATAAAACGGATCCCTGTATGTGTTCGTGAAGTCAGGATGCGACCACGGCGACGAACGCATTCCACCGGCACCGCGGTTCACAACTTTAGCCCGGTGCCGGCCAGATGCCTATCCCGCTGCCGCGATATGGAGGATCCGACCACTGGTACGCAGTTGCGCTGTGGGTGCCGCGCGCCGTGCGAGCAGTTCGAGGAAATTGCCGCAGGGGTTGCCTCCACGGGCCACCATGTGCCCGCTGGGAAAGGTCTTGCCCGCGCTGTGGCAACGCACACCGGCTACGCTCATCCTTGCATGACTCTGCTCGTCATTGTCGACATCGGCGCTGGAATGCGAGATGCCGACATGTTCGAGCATGATGCGACGCGTTCCTCGATTTCGAGTGTACGCTCTTGGTCGTTGCATGCGGCGACGATCCGCGTCGCCCCCTTGGAAGTTCGCGACACTTCGAGCAATTGTGCGCCATCGCTCCCCGCAACGATCGCGTCGACCGAACTGTCGGGTTCGATGAGCAGGTAATCGTCGCGCAGCAGCGTGTCGCCGGCTATAGTCAGCGACCCGTTCATGACGATCATGGCATGCCAGTCGCCATAGAAATGCGGCGAAATGTCCTGTCCAGGGGCCAGCCGCGTATCCTGCATCACCCCGCGATCGGGATCGTCGTCTTCGCCAAGGTCGATGTGCATCCCCGGCGCGAGGCGCGATTTCCAGATGCCCTCCACCCCGTCGCAGGGCATCGTCTGCCGCCCGATATTGCGCTGGTTCAGTTCGGATCGTTCCGTGAAGACGCGACCCGCCGACAGCCGCAGCGTCGGATGGTCGTGATATTCGGGCGCATAGCCGCCGGGTGCGAGATGCGCCTGCGCGAAGATCTCGAACAGACGGCAGCCGCCCGGGCCGATCAGGAGAGGGCCGTATTCTATGGAAGGGCGGGTAATGAATACGTCGCCCACATCCATCCACCAGTCGCCGATACAGCATTGCCCCTCGACCACGAGCACCGCCGTCCAGCAATCATGCCAGTGCAGCGGCCACAGTTGATTGGCGGGCATGCGGATGTCGGGCAGCATGAACTGAAATGCGTCCGCGTCCGTCCCGAGGATCAGGACATCGGACCAGGACTGGCCGCCCGGCGTAGGCAATACCACCTCGTTGTTCGGGCCGTTCAGTCCGCCTGAATAGAAGCTCGCGGAGACTATCCCTGGTGCGAGCTGCTTGGATCGATAGCGACCTGGCGGTGTCAGCGTACGTTTCGACAATGACCTCTTCCTCTATCTCATCGGCGGGCGACCGTCGGACGTCCTGCCGTTGGCGGATACGTTCGGGCCTTGCCCTTTCAGGCACGATCCACTGCACCAGACCTCCGCTGTCGTAATCGGGTATCCCAAAATGCTGGACCGAGCGGCTGTGCTAGACGGCGACGTCGTTCTCGGTCCAGTGCCAACGCACCGTGTGAGGTGCGGCGACCGGACGTGACGATATAGCATCGAGAGGATCGCCGCGCTTTCGTCGCGCGACGATCTAACGATCCGGCTCGTGCAGGATCCGTTGACGAACAGGGCCTTGCGCCCCGATACCGGGTGGACCGTCCCGACCGGGTGAGCCCGTTCCGGCCGATGGCGCCCGCTGTACCTGGCCTCGTGGGACTGCGCGTGATCCGCGATCCGCACGCCACGGGGGCATGGCCGGCGATGCCGGTCGTTTCTTCAAGACGCGGCTGGGCGAGATAGCACATGAAATCTCGGAAACGGCCGATCATGAAGTCCTGATCGCGCAAGAGGATCACAGCGTGTCCGACAAACGCCGCGCGGGTCATGTCGAGCCTGGTCATGGTCGCCCCCTCATCCTCTTGGCTTCGATGGCGCATCCACCACGATTCACCGCGCGGCAATTGGCTCGCTTAAGAAGCCTGTCCGCGGCTTTTTTGCGATAAGCATTCCAAAATATATTGCAATGACGAAATAAGCCGTATCTCGTTATCCGGTGAGTGGGAGGACGATCGAGCATGTTTACCGGTGTCGGGGGCGATGGAGGAACGCCGCGCTTGGCGTAGGACAAAGGGCAGCAGCGCCGACGAAAACCGGCTCGGAGGCGTGCCATCGACGTCGCCGCGTCGGGCAACGATCGTGGACAGGATGAAGATCATGGCGCAGATATTCGAGACTATCCGCATCGTCGACCTGACGCAGGGAATGGCCGGCGCACTGACGACGTTGATCTTTGCCGACTACGGCGCCGAGGTAATCCGTGTCGAGCCGCCGGGGGGCGACCCGATGTGGGATCACCCTGCCTATCTGTTATGGCAGCGCGGCAAGAAGAGCGTCGCACCCGACTGGTCGTCCGCGGCGGGACTAGAGAAGATACGCCAGCTAATCGTCAGCGCGGACGTGGTGATCGACGGCATGAAGCCTGGCCGGCTGGCGGATCTGGGCTTTGCCTATGGCGCGATGAGGGCGGCCAACCCCGCACTTGTCTATTTTTCGCTGTCCGCGTTCGGACAGGTCGGCCCCTACCGCAATTACAAGGCCTATGACGGCATCGTCAACGCCAAGACCGGGCGGATGCGCGACCAAGTCGGCTGGCAGAAGATGCGGCCGACGTTCCGGGCGGTCAACGATGTGTCCTATCATAGCGCGATGTTCGCGGTGCAGGCGATCATCGCGGCGCTGCGCGTGCGGCAGATGACCGGTAGGGGGCAATTGCTGGAGGGGACCCTACTGTCGGGCGTCACCGCGCCGAACAACAACTGGCGGCGTTTCGACGGCCAGCCATTGCCGGCCGACATCTATCCGGGGGAGGTTTCGCGGGAAGCGGCGATGCGCGGCGAACTGGTGCCCGACCGACATGAATCGGACCCCTATACCGCGACCCCGACCCAGCTTTGCGCGCAGTGCAGCGACGGCCGCTGGATCATGCATTCGCACCTCCAGCAGGAGTTGTTCAACGCCTGGCTCGATGCGATCGGCCTTGGCTGGACCCGCGACGATCCACGGTTCGCCGATGCGCCGCGGTTCGCCAGCGACGAGGATCGCGTCGCACTGAACCTGACCATCTTCGCGCGCATGAAGGAGAAGACGTCGGTCGAATGGCGCGAGATCTATCGTCGCCATCCCGACTGCGCGGGCGAGATCATGCAAAGCACTCAGGATGCGCTGACCCACGATCAGTTTATCGCGGGCAACCACGTGGTCGAGATCGACGATCCGCGCGTCGGGCGCATGATTCAACTGGGGCCATTCGCCGCGATGAGCGAAACGCCCGCGGTCATCGATCGTCCCGCCCCGCTGCCCGGCCAGCATACCGATGCGGTCTTTGCCAGCCTTCCCGCCGGGCCGCCCGCGATCCGGCCGACCGGCGGCGATCCGCATCGCCCGCTGGAGGGGCTAATTGTGCTCGAGATCGCGAGCTGGCTTGCAGCGCCGTTTTCCGGTTCGCTGCTCGCGGATCTGGGCGCACGCGTCATCAAGGTCGAGCCGCTGGCGGGCGATCCCTATCGCAAGATGTTCAACAACGAGAACATGATCCGCTCCTTCCAGGGCAAGGAGAATATCGCGGTCAACCTCAAGTCGCCCGAAGGCCAGGCGATCCTGTACGATCTGGTCCGGCGCGCCGACCTGGTGATGCACAATTTCCGGCCGGGCGTGCCCGAACGGCTCAAGATGGATTATGCGACGCTTCGCGCTATCAGACCCGATCTGGTCTATGTCTATGCCGGATCATACGGATCTGTCGGCCCGGATTCGGCGCGCGCCGCCTTCAACCCGACGATGGGGGCGTTTTCGGGCAATTCGGTGTTCCAATCGGGCGAGGGCAATACTCCCAAGGGCGATCAGTCACCCGATCCGATCGCTGGCAGCGGCGTCGCGACCGGTATGATGTTGGGGCTGGCCGCGCGCTTTCTTGCCGGCCGCGGACAATATGTCGAGACGTCGATGATGAACTCGAACGTCTATTGCAATTCGGACGACGCTTTCGCCTACGCCGGCAAGCCGCCCCGACGGGTGCCGGGCAAGGACCAGCTCGGGCTGGAGGCGACCTACCGTCTGTACGAGACCGCCGATGGCTGGGTGTTTCTCGCGGCGCAATACGACGCCGAGTTCGCGCGGTTCTGCGCGGTCGTCGACCGGCCCGAACTGGCGCTCGATCCACGGTTCGTCGACTGGCGGAGCCGGATCGCCAACAGCGCGGCGCTGGCGCTCGAACTCGAACCGCTCTTCCGCAGGCGCACGGCGACCGCGTGGGAGGATCTGCTGACGGGTGCCGATATCGGCTGCGCGCGTGCGGACGGGCCGGGCCATACCCGGTTCTTATACGAGGATACGCAGCCCCGGGCGCTCGGCATGATGGTGCGCGCGCAGAGCAGGGCGTTTCGCGACCTGTCGCCGGATGGACAGTATTGGCGGCACGCGCCGGTCGTGAAATTCTCCGATACGCCGTGCGAGGAAGGCAAGCCTTATCTCGGGCTGGGCGAACATACCACGCAGGTGCTGCGCGAATTTGGCTATGACGATACTACGATCGCAGGACTGGCGGCGACTGGGGTCATCGGGCTGGCCGAAGGCGAGCCGATGCCGGGCACGGTGCTAGCGACTGGAACGACGGCCGGGGCGGCGGGCGTGACCGTGGCGGACCCGGCCTGACCGCAATGACGACGATCATAGCGACGATACGAGAGCGATTCGCCCGGATGGGTTTTTCGAGCGGATGTTCCATCGCCGGAAGTAAGTGTGTGGCGTCCCTGCCGCTGGCGCGTGGCGATATTTGGCTTGGTACAGGGTCGTATCGGCTGGATCAAGGCACCGCCGATCCTGCGCATCCGCGATCTGGCGGTGACGTGAACGCGGTACGGCTACTTCGGAATTTATGCCCGGCCGCGGGGGGACGGACTGCTGGTGAATCACGAGCGTGCGTATCGGCCATATCAAGATATGGACTGGGCCTTCGGCTCGATCGGCCAAGACGCGACGCCAGCGCCCCCCGCGTGATCGGCGACCTGTGGTATCGGTGGCGAACTAGATGTCGTCGTAAACTTCATCCTCGACGCATTTCTGAACGGTTGCCCGCCACGTACGCTGACGCGGTCCGCCAGGCGACTGCATGGAACGCGGTGTGCCTTCCCTGAGAACGGATGAAAAACCGAAGGATCCCACAGGCCCGGAACGGCTGGACGAAGCGACATAAGTTTCGGGGTGAAAGCTATGGCCAAGGTTTGGCTCGCCCCCTTTAACCGGCCGCAAATCCACAGGCCCTCTCGGCGGCGTCGACCGCGCGGATGCGGCTTGGTTCAAGCGAAACGTCGCAGCGGCCCGCGCCGATTGACGATCACGAAGGAGACGATGAATGCCGGCAATGACACAAGCCGAACGCATCATAGCGTACGAAAGGGTCGTCCAGGAATTGGGTGTCGGTCGCATCGGGACGACGCCCGACGCAAAGCCACTTCCACCGCGCGGCGGGCGCGGCGAGCAGCGCGGATCGGCTCTGCCCATCGAAAGCGAGATTCTAGGCATCCAGATGTTCGAATATGGCGAGATCTGGGGGCGTCCCGGGCTCGATCTTCGGACACGCAGCTATATCACGGTGGCGGCGCATGTCGCGCTGCGCGTGCCGGATCAGCTCTATCGCCAGATCAACAATGCGTTGAATCTGGGTATCACACCCGAAGAGATCCACGAGGTCTTGCTGCATGGCGCGACCTATGGCGGATTCGCGGCGTGGGATCTGGCGTATGGCGTGGCGAACGAAGTCTTCGTCGCCCGGGGCATTCTGGAAGCCGGATCCGGCGTTGAAATCATGCCTGTCCCGGCGATGGACCATGCCGGGCGCGAAGCCGCGCGTATCCGCATCTGCAACACGCTGGGTGTCAGCCGACTTGGCACCGGCACCGATGCGCCAAGTCTCACGCCGCTTCCCGGCGGGCCCACCTTTGCCGGCCGGGCGGACGAACTGGAAAACGAAATCGCCTTCATCAACGCCGATTACGGTTACGGCGAAGTCTGGGGACGGCCGGGCCTTTCGCTCAGGATGCGAAGCTTCGTGACGATGAGCTTGCTGCAGACCCTGCGCAAGAACAGCCAGTTGCACATCCATATCTGCAACGCGCTGAACATCGGTATCACTCGCGACGAGGTCAACGAAGCACTTGCCCAGGCCGGCATCTACATCGGCGGATCGGGCTGGCACAACGGTGTGACGGTCGCGCGCCACGTCTTCGCGCAGCATCCGGCTGCCGGCGGTACCCCCGGTTCCGGGTGAGGAAGCGATGCGATGATCACGATCCATCACCTCGACAACTCCCATTCGCACGTCGCGATATGGCTGCTCGAGGAACTCGCGCTTCCGTATCGGATCGTTCATCACGCACGCGATCCGATCACGAGCCGGGCACCTGAAACACTACGAGCCATACACCCGGCAGGCAAGGCGCCCACGATCGAGGATCACGGGATGGCGATGGTCGAATCGACCGGGATCATCTTGTATATAATGGACGTTTACGGCGCAGGCAGGCTGCGGCCGTCGCGGAACACGCCGGAGGCGATGCAGTTCTTCCAGTGGCTGACGTTTCTCGAAGGCTCGGCCAAGGGGCCGTTGATCCAGCTAGCGCGACCCGCCTCCCGGCCCGACGATCCAGCGCGCGTGGCGACCGAGCAGGCCGTCACGACGCATCTGGGGCTGATCGAAACTGCGTTGGATCAGGGCCAGACGATCGTCCCGGGCAGTTTTACCGCTGCCGATATCCAGCTTGGGTTCTTCGAGAACGTCCTCGAAGGATTGGGACGGATCAGCGCTTGGCCGAACATGATGGCACATCTCGAACGCATGCGCGGGCGCGAGGCGTACCAGCGTGCGGAAGCGAGAGGTGGCCCCGTATCATTGAAGGCGCTGCTCGATCCCGCCGCTCGCGAATAGACGCTCCCGCCGACACGGCCTTCCGCCGACGTTCAGGGTCTGCGGAAGGCCTGGCCAGCGCGAGCAGTATCGAAATACTCCCTGACGAGGCACGCCTTGCCGTCGCGAAACAGGATCAGGAAATGATAGGTGTTGCTGTAGAGAATCCCCGTCGTCAGCGGGAAGAAACACTCCGCTTCCACAGCCACCCGGTCGTTCTCGGTCGTGATGCCGCGAACCTCCATCCGGCCCTCGCCGCTGAGACGACCGGCGTGGAAGCCCTGGATCATCTCCGCTATGCGACCGACTGGCAGCTCGCCCTGCCCCTGCATCCACCAGATCGCATCTTCGCTGAATGCGGCCAGTGCCAGCCGGCCGGCCCCGATACTTTCGACGATGGCGATCGCCGCGGCCTTGTTTGCATCGGCGTACACTGCCGCTCCTTCCGATCTGGCTAGCAGGGCAGAATGCCTGTGGGGCTCAAATGCCGGTGTCTTCCTCGTAGAAAACATTGCCGTTGGCGCGAATCGAGCTGAAAAACTCGACCGTGATGCATCCGGCCGGCCCAGCGATGTGCGGGCCATAGAATTGGCCATAGGGAGCTTGCATGACGTCACCCGGGACAAGCACTTCGCCGCCGCCGACATCGAGCGATCCGGAGACGATGACTTCGAAACGCTCGCACGGATGCGCATGACGCTGGAGCACATAGCCCGGAGGCATGTTCAGGACGGCCGCCGTCGGGGTGGTATCGCTGGTCGGATCGCCCATGATGAAATGGCGTACGTCCAGGCCACCGCGCTTCGCCAGCTTCTGGATCTCGCGCAATTCCGGTGGATCGGTAGTCCAGAAATCCGGATCGGACATTCGATGTATCGTCATATGTGCTCCTGTAGGCAATGTAGCTCAGGCGACGCGATAAGCGACGACTTTGGTTTCAGTATATTCTTCGATACCCTCCACGCCCCAGGCGCGCCCGAGACCACTGGAATTGCGCGAGATCCAGAAGCTGGCG
>JAYVRZ010000178.1:0-5790 GCA_043775965.1 Sphingomonas sp. | reverse complement strand
CGCGATAGATTCGAAACTTGGCGTTGCCCGTGTCTGCTGGCGGTAATTGCGAAGTGTCCTGATCGGCCATGGCAGCGATCCTCCAACGAATGTGCGTTCCACTTATAGTCAATTGCGCGCTATTTCGGCGCCCGCGCCTGGGACGGCGTCCACGAAGCGCAGGATAGCGTTGACATCGGTCGGTTGTCCAGTTGAAGTCGAAACTCGTTTTTTGAGAGAAAACCTGTTTATGCGGGCACTGCAGAGCATCAAAGTCGGCGGCCCGCAGCAACTTGCCTTGAACCAGGTCCCGAAGCCCGTTCCGGGACCAGGCGAGATCCGAATCGAAGTTGCCGCGTGCGGATTGAATTATCCTGACATCCTGATCATCGAGGATCGATATCAGACCAAGCTGAAACGGCCATTCACACCGGGATTCGAGGTTTCGGGTATCGTCGACGCAGTCGGGCCGAGCGTCACGGACTTTGCTCCGGCCCAGCGCGTCATGGCCAGTTTACCGGGCGGCGGTGGCCTGGCGGAATTTGCGATTGCAAGGGTCAACGAAGCCTCACAGATGCCGCCTGGCATGCCGTTCGAGCACGGCGCGGCGCTGCTGACGACGCATCTGACGAGCCTCTATGCGCTGGAGGACCGGGCCGCACTTCTGCCGGGAGAAACCCTGCTAGTGATGGGCGCATCGGGCGGAGTGGGATTGGCGGCCGTGGAAATTGGGAGAGCTATGGGTGCGGTGGTGGTTGCGGGCGCGTCGTCGGCGGCAAAGCTGGCCGTGGCGATTGCACGCGGGGCGCATCACGGCTTTGTCTACCCTGCGAATGTTCACGATCCAAAGCAGCTTGCGGCGACGATCAAATCCGAATTGGGCGAGCGCGGCGCTGACGTGATTTTCGATCCGCTTGGCGGCGCTTATGCAGTACCGGCGTTGCGCGCGATCGCGTGGAAAGGCCGGTATTTGGTGATAGGGTACGTCGCCGGTATCCCAAATATGCCGTTGAACCTTCCGCTGCTCAAAGGTTGCCAGATCGTCGGCGTGTTCCTGGGTAGCGGCGCGCAACATGACCCCGACTTGCAGCAAGCTCTCTTGAAACGGCTGCTGACGCTCTATTCGTCCGGTGCGCTGAGTCCGGTCGTCTCGCATCGCTTTCCGCTCGACCGCGGAGGCGCAGGACTCGCGCTGCTGGCCTCCCGGAAGTCGGTCGGAAAGATCATCATCGACGTTGCAAAATGACCGACCTCGCCGTCACATTTGCGCCGATCGCTTTTTGAATGATCAGTCCCGGTCGAGTGAAGGCCACCAATCCCAACTGCTTTACCGCGCTCGCGAAATCATGCTTGAATGCCTGGACGACCAAAGTTGCCGAACGGACCCCGTCGACTAGCCTGATGCCCTGTTCCAACGACACAGCGTACCAAACTGCATGGGCCACCAGTGCCGGTCTCGGCAGCGGCAGTCAGGCGGGTCTCACTGGCTCCCCGATCTGCCGTGCGGTGTCGCGCGGATTCTTGTCACGGTTCGCGGGGCTGAGATCGGAGTCGCTCGTTGCCAACCCGCATGGCTCCTGCGGCCACAACCCCGCGAGAATCGCTGAACGCAAACATCGGAAAACCGCCCAGGTCTCACCGCAAAGTTCGTTATCCGCTTGGCCCTCCAGCAATTTCCCTTCCCAGCGGCAGTGAGGCCAGAATAAAGCCTGGGCCGACAGAAAGGCCTCTGGAATTGTCCGAGCGCAGTTCGATCTCGAGCATCCCGCGCCCCTCCTGCCGCCATTTCCGAATGATGCGTCCGGTAACCACTACCGTGTCGCCGACGGTGTTGAACGTCCGCATGCGAAAGCCGCCGAGGCCGTGTATCCGCCCGGCCACGCCCACATAGTCGCGCACAAGACGCTCCCACATCCCCTGCAGGAATAAGGTATTGGCGTACATTTCAGGCGCACCGGTCGATCGGGCAAACTCGCTATTGTGGTGGATGGCGTTGAAATCGCGATTGGCGCCCGCCGCCATAACCAGCCGATAGACGGTGATCGGAAACTGCAGTGTGCCTATTGCGTCACCTTCGCTGATCCTATCCCATAGACGCTGCGCCATCACCGGTCTTCCTGCGCGTGCCGCGGCTCGTATACATACATCTGCACCCGCACGCGGGCGATCGGCAGCCTCTCGCTATCAACGATCTCTTCCTCCCACCGGAGGAAGGCACCCCGCCCGACCTGCGTCTTTTTGGGCAGGACCGCCAACAGCTTGCTGCCATGCCGCCCAACACGGTCGCCGACGACCGCCGGGCGAATTACATCCAGCTCGAAATCGGTCCCGAAATAGCCCGAATAGTGCGGAGGAACGACCGGAAAACAGGCGGCGTTGCCCCCGCCGGATGCGTCAGGCGGATCATCGCGCCCGGCGCTGGTAAACGCTGGGGGCGCGCCGGGCGTCCAGATGGGCGGGAAGGCGAAAGTCAACAAGGCCGTAGCCGGAACGACGAGATCATCAAAGCACTCTGCCCGGGCGGCCAATGGATTGTCATGCAGCGGACATTCGAACTCCAACGGCTCGAGATAGCGACGCAGCGCGCTCCGATCGATCCGATCCGGACCCCAGATAATATCGCCATAAGGGGTTCCCCATCGGCGATGATCGGGCTGACGGAACAAATCCTCGCCAATCATTGCGATTAGCGGGTCCCAGTCGCCGTGCCAGGCGGCCCGTACATCGGGCGAGCTCATTTGAGCACCCCGGCCGCCTTCAGAGATATGATACGTTCAGCATCATAACCTGCGAAGGATTGCAGCACGTGCCGGTTATCGCGTCCGAACGTCGGCGCGCTACGAACGATTGCGGCGGGCGTGTCCGACAGGCGAAAGCGCGACCCTTCGATCAAGACATCATCCATAAGGCCGTGTGGAATCCGCAAGAGATGATGCCGAGCTTCGATTTGCGGATCGGCGCAGAAGTCGGCGCTGCTTGCGACCCCATGCGCAGGGACGCCCACCTGCTGCAATTGTTCTTCCACCTCGATGGGTTCGAGTTCCACGGCCCATCCGCTGATGATCGCATCAAGCCCATCTTCGTTGGCCTTGCGCAGCGACAGCGTCGTGAAGCGACTGTCCGTCACCAACCCTTCCCCGCCTACGATCAGGGCAAGTCGCTCCCACTCGGCATCGTCGCGCGCCACGATCGCAATCCAGCGATCCTTTCCGCGACAAGGGTACACGCCATGCGGCGAAAAGGCTGGATCGCGGTTGCCGTTGGGCTCGATATTTCGCCCGGTCATCGAGCATTCGGCGATTTGAGGTGCCAGAAACATCAGGGTGGCTGCAACCTGCGCCAGATCGATATGAAATCCGACGCCGCTTTTGCGAACGCGATCAAGCGCCGCCAACAGCAGCACGATCCCGAACTTCGGGCCAACATAATCGGTGTAAGGACCGAAGGGACCGATCGGCCGCTCGCCCCTGCGGCCCGCGATAGCTTGGAAACCCGATAAGGCGCCGCCGATATTGCCGTAGCCCGCACAAGCTGAAAGCGGACCGGTCTGCGCCATCAGCGAGGTCGACAACATGACCAGTGCGGGGTGGTCTGCCGACAGCGTATGGTAATCCAGCCCCCAGCGCGCCATCTGACCGGGGGAAAACGATTCGAGGACTACATCTGCCCATCGCGCCAGATCACTCGCAACGGTCCGGCCTTCCGGGCGGCTCATGTCCAGAGTAAGGCCGAACTTCCCCGCGTTGGCGGTTTCGAATAGCAGAGATTTCTGCACATCTCGGTCGCCGCCGGGAAACGGCCCCATGACTCTGGACGCATCTAACCGTTCCGAAGATTCGATCTTTACGACCGTCGCTCCAAAGTCTGCAAGCGCCCGTCCGACCATCGGCCCCGCGACGACCCAGCAGAAATCCAGCACCTTTATCCCGGCAAGTGGCCCGATGCTCATATGATCCCTTCCCGAACGAGTTTGCGCAGCGCGACACCGTCCAATCCCAGATCGCCAAAGACCTCCAGATTATGCTCGCCGATATGCGGAGCGCGTTTGAGCGGTACCAGACCTTGGGTGGCGGCGAAGCGGGACGGCAGCTCAATATCGCCTTGCGGGGTCGCGACGCTTTCGAAGATCTTGCGATCGCGAAAATGTGCGCTATCGAGAAGGTCGCGGGTGGTGGCGATCGGAGCGACGGTGATCCTACGCGCCATGCCCTGCTCGTGAATTTCCTGCTTCGTCCGGGGCGCCAGAAAAGCAGCGACCACCTCCCGCATGTTTTCGAGATCGGCATCGTCGATTTTGCCCTCCTCTATCTGCTGCGGGACCAGCTTCCAGTCCCATCCCGCCAGATGCACGGGCAAGGCACCTTCGTCGCGCATCCAGGCGAATAGGTTGTTCGTCGACCAGCCTGCTGGTCCCATCGCGAGGTGAAGTTCGACAAGGCCATCGGCGGTGTGCCACTTTGACCGGCGCGTGCGCGCGCCGCTGCCGCTGAGGTCAAGCGTCTTCTTGCGCTTGAGCGGCATATCGAACACGGAGAAATCGTCGTCGCCGACGGCGCTTGCAAGGATGCTAGAAAGCGAGGCTTGTGCCACGCTCTGCTGCGCGGAAATGTCGACATGCTGGCCGAATCCGGAGGCATGCCGGGCAAACAGGGCCACCATCGCGCCACCCGCGGCATCCATCGCGGCATGCAGATAGGTTTGCGGCACCGAGATACGCAGCGGCGGGCTGGCACCGTCGCGATTGGCGAAGAGAGGGCCACCCGCCGCCCACACAATGAGATCGCTTTCGACGTAGGTCGCCTTGGGGCCATCGCTGCCGAATCCGGTGATCGAGATGTGAATGCCGCCGGGATTGACGCTTCTGAGCCATGGCCAGCCTAGCTTGCGGCGGTCCATCTCACCGACATCTTCGGACTCGATCAGGAAATCGGTCGTTGCGGACAGACGAGCGAAAATTTCGCGGCCCGTTTCGCTGTCGAGATCGCATGTGACCGACCTTTTGCCCGCGCCATAGGCGGTCCAGAGCCACGAAGTACCGCCCGTCGCGGGCGGAAGCCTGCGGGTCGGCGAGCCGCCGCGTGGCTCGACTTGGATTACGTCGGCGCCGAGCCGGGCCAGGACGTGCCCTGCGAGCAATCCACGATGATCGGTCATATCGAGTACGCGATAGCCCGCAAGGAGGCCGGGGCCGTTCGCTGCTTCGCCCGTCATGCGCCTGGCTCAGATGAACGCCAGGTGACATAACCCTCATCGTCCTCGATCGCCCACCCGGCCGTGCCGACCGCCTCTTTTGCGCCGCTGGTCAACAGCGCCAGTGTCGCATCGTCATCGGGCAAAATGCGCGCCAAGAAGCGTTCGCCCGCTGGGGTGCGCGCAACGATTGCGCCTCCGGTAGGGCGACCGGCACGGCCGAAAGGCACCGAATATGTTTCGATTCGTGCCGGGCCGCTATAGCATTCGATGAATGGGGGAGCTGCCTTTCTGGCTGATGCGGCCTCGCGCCCATAGTCATAGTCCTGCGGGAAGGTACCCGCCGGTGGCGGTTGTCGGCTGATGACGATGGCATGGTTGTGCGTGGCGAAGCCGCCATTGGCGAAGATCAGCCCATGCTTTCCCGCGCTGCGCAACTTGTGAGCCATTGCCGCGATGGCGTGAGTCATGCAGTTGCCTATTGGACCGCCGCCGAAGGTGAGTCCGCCATAAACGCTCACTGACCGGTCGAGCGGCCAGTCGATAATCCGCCGCGCCATTTTTGGAATACAGGGGAAGCAGCTATAGAGCTCGGCATAATCGAGGTCGGCGGGCGCGAGG
>JAYVRZ010000177.1:0-2521 GCA_043775965.1 Sphingomonas sp. | reverse complement strand
GAGAAGATCAGGAATGTCGAGCCATACGGAATCGTGCCGCCGTGCGCCGCCATGCCGTTGACGATCGCGCCCATGGCGTGCTCGCGTACCCCGAAATGAACGTTGCGTCCGGCATAGCTCCACCCGCCACCGTCGGAGCCCTGCATATCGACGCCCTGCTCAGCCGGATTGAAATCGCCCAGGCCCTGCAGTGCGGTGTGGGTCGAAGGATCCAGATCGGCGGAGCCCCCCGTCAATGCGGGCAAGCGCGGCGCGATGGCATTCATCACCTTGCCCGAGGACACGCGCGTCGCCATGCCCTTCGGGTCGGCTGGAAACACGGGGATATCCGCGTCCCATGCGGGCGGCAACTCACCGTTTAGGGATCGTTGCAGTTCCGCGGCCAGCTGTGGAAACGCTTGCGCGTAAGCCGTCATTCGCGCCCTGCTTTCGGCTTCGTCGCGAGCACCACGCGTCAGCGCTTCGCGAAAATGCATCTGCGCCGCTTCCGGAACGAGAAATGCCGGCTCTGCCGGCCAGCCGAGATTCTGTTTGGTCAACCGCACTTCCTCGACGCCGAGCGGAGAGCCATGCGCCTCGAAGCTGTCGTGCTTGTTCGGCGAACCGAAGCCCAGGTGGGTCCGGACCAGGATCAGTGACGGTCGCAAGGTCTCCGCCTTCGCGGCGCGCAATGCAGCGTCGATGGCCGCAAGGTCATTGCCGTCCGCCACCGACACAGTGTGCCAGCCATAGGCGTCGAAGCGGCGGGCGCGGTCTTCCGAGAACGTCATGTCGGTACCGGCTGCCAAGGTGACGTAGTTGTCGTCGTAGAGCAAGGTGAGCTTGCCAAGCTGAAGATGGCCGGCGAGCGATGCGGCCTCCGAGGCCACGCCTTCCATCAAGTCGCCGTCGCTGACGATCGCATAGGTGGCGTGATCGATAACGTCCAAGCCGGGGCGGTTATAACGCGCCGCGAGCTGCGCCTCCGCGAGCGCCATGCCGACCGCGTTGGCGAATCCCTGTCCCAGCGGGCCGGTGGTGGTCTCGACACCGGGGGTGTGACCACGCTCGGGATGTCCGGGCGTCCTGCTGCCGAACTGTCGAAACTGCTTGATGTCGTCAAGTGACAGCTCGTAGCCCGTGAGATGGAGAAGACTGTAGAGCAGCATCGAACCGTGGCCGGCGGAAAGCACGAAGCGATCGCGGTCGAACCAGTTCGGATTGCGCGGATTGTGCTTGAGCAGTCGGGTCCACAGCACATAGGCCATCGGCGCGGCGCCGAGAGGCATGCCGGGATGACCGCTCTTCGCTTTTTGCACGGCGTCGACCGAAAGAAAGCGCAAGGTATTGATACACAGCTGATCCAGCTCGTCCGACATACTCACTCCTGGTACTCCGTAACCGTCGTTCCCGGCAGGCGGGAATGGCGGGGGTTGATCAACTTCCCTGCAGCGCATCGTCGACGATGTGCTGTGCTTCGCTCACAAGGATGCGCAGATGGTCCTCACCACGGAAGCTCTCAGCGTAGATCTTGTAGATGTCTTCAGTGCCGGAGGGGCGGGCAGCGAACCAGCCGCTGGGTGCAATGACCTTGATGCCGCCGATCGGCGCGTCGTTCCCGGGTGCGCGATCGAGCACCGCACCGATCGGTTCGCCGGCCAGTTCGGTGATGCGTATCTGCGTCGGCGACAATTTGGCGAGCTTCTGCTTCTGTGCCGGCGTCGCCGGCGCCTCGATACGGTCGCTAAAGGGCGTGCCCAGCGTTTGCGTAAGCTCGCCGTACAGCTGTGCAGGATTGCGCTTGCAGCGCGCGGTGATTTCCGCCGACAGCAGCGCCGCTACGATGCCATCCTTGTCGGTCGTCCACGGGGTACCGTCGGTTCGCAAAAAGGAAGCGCCGGCGCTTTCCTCGCCGCCGAAGCCGAGGGTGCCGGCGAGCAGTCCGTCGACATACCACTTAAAGCCCACGGGCACCTCGAACAACTTTCGTCCCAGCCGCGTCGTGCAAACGCGGTCGATCAGCGCGCTGCTGACGACGGTCTTGCCCACGGCTACTTCCGGGATCCAGCCGGCCCGGTGCGTGAACAGATAGTCGACCATCACCGCCAGGTAGTGGTTCGCCGGCAGCAGGCCTTCGCCCGGACAAACGATGCCGTGGCGGTCGTGGTCGGTATCGCAGGCGAACGACAGGTCGTAGCGATCCTTGAGTTCGATCAGCCGCTGCATCGCATACGGGGACGACGGGTCCATGCGGATGCGCCCGTCCCAGTCGAGCGTCATGAAGGAGAACGTCGGATCGACCGCCTCGTTCACCACGGTCAGATCGAGGTGGTAGCGCTCGGCGATCCTCGCCCAATAATGAACGCCGGCACCGCCCAGCGGATCCACCCCAAGGCGCAGCCTCGACGCCTGAATGGCATCGACATCGACGACGCTGCCGATGTCCTCGACGTAGGCCGTCATGAAGTCGTGCTCATGCGTGGTCGACGCTCGCCGTGCGCGGTCGAAGGGAACACGCCGCACGTCCTTCAAGCCGCCTTTG
>JAYVRZ010000176.1:0-3030 GCA_043775965.1 Sphingomonas sp. | reverse complement strand
GTCGGCCTGGACGATAGCCGATGTCGGTACCCGGCAGGCGGACATCGCGAATCGCTCGGATCCGTTCGTGTTCCCGGTAGTCCCGACCGAAGCGGAGGGGCCGCACGGTTTCCTCAAGCATCTGGGCGCGAGCTTCGAGATGGCGCGCAACGGCGGGTAGACGTCCCCTGATTTCGAACGGTTCCCCCTCTCTGATCCTCCCCCGCCAGGGGCAGGTGGCACCGAAGGTGACGGAGGGGGAGGACACGGAGCGGCGACCATCTCGTACCGCCCCCTCCGGCGGCAGGCGTCCTCCATCAAGCTGGGCCTGCCACCCCCCGGCTTGGGAGGATACTCGGACTATTGGTCCGCGGTACCAGTCCGCTCGACCAACGTCGCGCGGATCTGTTGCTTCAAGACCTTGCCGGCGTCGTTGCGCGGCAGTGCATCCCACAAGGCAACCTCCTCGGGATATTTGAACCGCGCCACGCCCAGGGAAGCCAGAAGCGTCGCGAGCATCTCGACGTCGACCGCAGCGTCACCGCGCGCGACGATGACGGCCACCGCACGTTCGCCGGTACGCGCGTGGGGCACGCCGACGATCGCGATCTCGGCGATCGCTGGATGCGCGGCGAGCAGGTCCTCGATCTCCTTGGGAGAGATGTTCTCGCCGTTGCGGATGATCAGGTCCTTGATCCGGCCGGTGACGACCAGATGGTCGCCGTCGACCAGCGCGCCCTGGTCGCCGGTTCGGTAATAGCCTTCGTCGTCGAACGCGTCGGCTTCGTCCTCGGCATGGACATAGCCGGCCAGCATCTGTGGTCCCTTCGCGCGGATCTCTCCGGTATCCGCGATCTTCAGCGTGGCGATACCCGCGCGGCCATCCGTCTCGGCGGCGTGATCGACATCGTTGCGATCGATCACGCCGACGGTCGTGACGGGCACTTCGGTCGAGCCGTAGACCCGGCTCACCACCGCCTTCGAGAAATACCCGGCGGCGTCGCGGATCAACGCGGCCGGCACCGATGCTCCCCCGCAGATGAACAGCTTGAGATCGGGCAGGCGCGTGCCGGCCTTGCGTGCCGATGCCAGCAGATGCTGGAGGAACGGGGTGGCGCCGGCCATGTGCGTGCAGCGTTCGCGCACCATGATCTCGACTGCGGCGTCCGGTTCCCAGGTCTCCATGAGGATTGCTGTCGTGCCGAACAGCAGCGGCGTCTCGAATGCATAGATCGATCCGCCGATATGGCTGATCGGAGAGGGGACGAGGAACCGGTCGCCGGGTTCGATCAGCCAGTGCGCGCCGATCTGCCGGATCAGTGCGTTGATCGAGTTGTGCGTGTGCATCACGCCTTTCGGACGACCGGTCGTGCCACTGGTATACATCACCATCCGGATCTCGTCGGCGTCCAGCGATGGCAACCCGATATCGGGGATCGCGTCGAACAGGCTGTCGTAAGCGATGTGCGGTCCCGCCGCACCGCGCACCACGACGATGTCTGGCGGCGTCTCCAGCGTAGCGGCGACGCGCGCCAGCATCGCGCCACAATCATGCCCGCGGAAAATGCCCGGCGTAAAGATCATGCTGGTGCCGATATCGGCCAGCATGAACCGCAGATCGTGATCGCGCAGCGACGGCAGGATCGGATGGGCAACCATCCCCGCCAGCGTCGTCGCCATGTAGATCACCGCCGCCTCGTGCCAGTTTGGCAGCATGAACGACACGACGCTGCCGGGCGCGAACCGCTTCAGCATGGCATGGGCAAGACGAGTCGCGCGATCATATAGCTCGGCAGCGCCAAGCCGCGTGTCGCCGTCGACGATCAGGATGCGGTCGGGGGCGGCGTCAGCCTCCTGGCGTAGCGCGTCGCCGAGCGTATTGTGCCGCCACCATCCATCGGCATAGGCGCGGTCGGCCGATGCGGCGTTCCAGCGGATGCGCCACCCCTGCGGCGTGATGCGCGTGCCGTCCGATATAGACGGCGATGTCGGCATTTCGTTCGAACCTTCGATCCCCATCCGTCGGATTTATGCGGCGCCGGGCGAGCGCGGCAAGCGGGGTGGGCAATCGAGCGTCGGGGCGATCAAGCGTAGGCGCGATCAGGCGTAGGGACGATCAGGCGTGGGGGCGATCAGTCGGGATAGATGTCGCCGAACAGCCGCTTCAGCGCCGGGCGATCGATCTTGAACGACGGGTTCCTGGGCAACGCTGCGACGAACCGCCAATGGACGGGACAGTGCGTCGCCGGCAAGAGCTGGCGGACATGCGTTTCGAGCGCGGCGATATCGGGCGCGGGCACACCAGGCGTTGGCTCGATCGCGGCGGCGGGAACTTCGGTCACGCGCGGATCCAATACGCCGACCACTGCCGCGGCCGAGACTGCCGGATGCTGTGACAGCACCGCCTCGATCGTCTCTGGCAAAATCTTGAAGCCGCCCCGCATGATCGCACCATCCGCCCGGCCGCGGTGGAACAGGAATCCGTCGGCATCGATGACCGCGATGTCTGAGGTCCGGATCCAGTCCGGTCCCATCCGCGGCGATACGACCTCCAACAGGCCCTCGGTGCCGGGACCGAGGACGTCGCCGGTGTCGGGGTCGCGCACGCGCAGCGCGACGCCGGGCATTGCCCGACCGACGCTGCCGAGCTTGCTGTCCCCCCACTCGATGCGAAGTTGCGGGGTCATCGCCGCCACCGGACCGCCGAATTCGGTCGCGCCGTAGGACAGCAGTATCGGGATGCCGTAGCGCGCTTCGAAACGGCGTTGCACGTTCGGGTCGAGTGGCGCGGCACCGGTGCTGAAAAACTGCAGCGACGACAGGTCGGCGACCGGGACATCGGCATCGAGGATCATCGCAACCGCAGCCGGCGGCGCGCCCCCCGCCCGGGGACGATAGCGGACGACGAACGCACGCCACGCCTCGACCGAGAACCGATCGAGCAACACCACCCGCTTGCCGCGCAGCAGCGACGCGGCGATGCTGTAGACGCCCGAGATGTTGCCGATCGGGAACGACATCAGGAACGGTGGTTCGGCCGGATCGTCGATC
>JAYVRZ010000175.1:0-6636 GCA_043775965.1 Sphingomonas sp. | reverse complement strand
GTCGTCGTCACCGAGAGCTTCCTCGGCGCGCCGCGAAAAAAACATCTGCGCGGCTTCGAACTGTTGCGGGTCGGTGCCCTGGAATCCGAAGATCGCCTGTTTGTAGTCGCCGACCGTAAACAGCGTCCGCGTCGATGGCGCGTAGATGCCGCGGCCGACGAAGAACTCGTCCGCCAGTGCGCGGACGATCCGCCACTGGTGGCCGTTGGTGTCCTGCGCCTCGTCGATGAGAAGGTGTTCGGTCGCTTGGTCGAGCTTGTAGCGGACCCATTCGCCGATCCCCGGCTGGTCGAGCAGCGCCACCGTCGTCGCGATCAGGTCGTCGAAATCGACCGCGCCTGCTCGGCGTTTGGCGAGCGCGTAGGCGCGGGCATAGTCGCGGCCGACCTCGAGTCCGTCGGCGAGCAGGTCGCAGTACGTCGCGCGCTGGACCATGGAGAGGACGTCGGTGCAGGCCTCGCCCAGATCGCGCGCGAGGATTTCATAGTCGGGCTCGGCATCGATCAGCTTCTTCGAGGCTTTGCGCTGCGTGCCCGTGCCGGTCAGCACGACGCTGGCGAGTTCGTCCAATGTCGCCGCGCGATCTTCGGAGTCGAGCCAGCGCTGAACGGTCGCCGCTGCGGACTGCCCCGTTGCCGTTCCCCAGGCGCGGTTGGCCGCCGCAATGCGCGCGATCGCATCCAGATCGAGCGCGTCGCACCATTCGGCGATCGCCTCGTCCATGTCGCCGGAGGGCAGGCCGAGTTCGCGCCGGAGCCAGGGTTGGATGCCGACCGGGAGCGCCTCCAGCGCCGGGAGCGCGCGGGCGCAGGCGAGCAGGAACGCCTCCGCGCCGCCCTCGCCCATCCGCAGCGACAGCCGGCCGACGATCTCGACCGGGCGTTCGCGGCCTTCGCGCTCGGCGTCCGACAGCATCGACGCCAGTGCTTCGCGGGCTAGGCCGGCTTCCTCGCGCGCTTCCAACGGCCGGAAGCCCGGAGTCAGTCCAGCCTCGACCGGGAAAGCGGCCAGCAACCCCTGGCAGAAGCCGTGGATCGTCTGGATGCGCAGGCCACCGCCGGGCGCGTCGAGCACCTTGGCGAACAGCGTGCGCGCACGGTCCTGCAATTGCTCCGACGGGCGTTCTCCCAGCGCGTCTAGATCCTTTGCAAGCGACGGCGCGGGCATCCGCACCCACGCGGCAAGCCGACCGTTGATCCGCTGCGCCATCTCGGCAGCGCCCGCCTTGGTGAAGGTCAGGCACAGGATCGCGCCGGGATCGACGCCGCGCAACAGCAGCCGGAACACGCGCGCCGCCAGCACCTGCGTCTTGCCGGTGCCGGCCGACGCGGACAGCCAGACGTGCGACGCGGGGTTGCTCGCATCGGCCTGGGCGCCTTTCAGCCGGGGCAGCGTGGCGAGGGTGTCAGCGCTCACGGCCATACCATTCGTCGCGTCGCATCAATTGGTCGTACTCGGCATAGGGGGCGTATTCGGGGACGAGCTTGGCGGTGAAGGCGGCGCTGCCGGTCAGCCATTCGCCGACGACTTCGGTGAAGTTGTGCGCGGCGATCGCGGTGAACTCGGCGGTCGGGATCTTGTCGCGCTTGCCCTCCGGATCGACCGGGCTCTCGATATAGCCGAACGCGTCGCGCTTCTTGCCGAGCGACCAATATTCGAACGCGCCGGCGGTGCCGGAGACGTCCGGGAACCCGCCGCGTTCGGCGATCAGGCCGAGCAGGCCGAGTTGAAGGCTGTAGCCGGCGCGGACCGCGGTCGGCGATGGCGGCTTGCCGGTCTTGTAGTCAATCACGGCGAGGCGCCCGTCGGGGAGGCGATCGATCCGGTCGTAGCGACCCGACAGGGTTACGCCGGCGATCTCGATCTTGCCCTTGCCCTCGGCGCTGGCGACGGTACGGCCGTCCTCGCCTTGCGCGACGATGGCGCCGGCGATCCAGTCGATCGCCTCAAGCAACCGCGGTTGCCACAGCGCCCGCATCATCGGGTGGGTGCGTTCGTCGTCGAGCATCGCCTTCGCGCGCTGTCGCAGCGTGTCGACGGTGCAGTTGTCCTGCTTCCACCATTGCTCAAGGATGTCGTGCACCGCGGTCCCACGCCACGCCGCGCTCGGATCGGCATCGACCGGATCGAGCGGCATCAGCCCGAGCACGCGGCGCGCGTAGAAGGCGTAGGGGTCGGCCTTCAGGCGATCGACCTCGGTGACGGAGATCGCCTTCGGACGCAGCAGCGCGGGCGGCGATGGCGCGGGGCGGTCGGCGGGCAGATGCTCGCCCGGATCGTCGAGCGCGCGCGTCCAGCCTTCGAGCGCGGTGGCACGCTCGAACCGATCGCCCGCGAGTGCCTGCAACCGGAGCCAGAGGCGCGACGCGAGCGCGGGCGACTTCGCATCGCGGCGCGCGCGGGTGACCACGGCGCGGGGAGCGCCGAGCGCCTGCGCGAAATCATGCGCGGCGGTGCCGACCCGGCGTTCGAGCCCCGGCAGGCCGAGTTCCATGCGGATGCGCGGCGCCAGCCAGGGGTCGGGCGCCGGGCGCCCCGGCCACACGCCTTCGTTCAGCCCCCCGAGCACCATGACGTCCGCGGTCTGCAACCGCGCCTCGATCAGGCCGTAGATCGCAAGGCGGGGATGCCCGCCCGGCGCCGGCCGCACCGCGACCTCGTCGAGTAGCGTCCGCAGCAACTGCGGCAGTTCGCGCGGATCGATCCGCGGTGGCCCGGCCGGTGCTTCGGCTTCCAGGTCGGCGAGGAACTCCGCAGCGGCACGGCCTGCGAGACCCGACCAGAGATTGTCGCCGCACAAGGTCTGCGCCGCCTCGCGGAGGCACGCGAGCACCGACGCCAAGGGCTGCGGCCCCTGATCGAACGCGCTCGCGAGCGGCGTCAGCAACGGCTGGACGTCGACCCACCATGTCGCTGCCGTGCCCTTGCGCTCCTCCAGATGCCCGGCAATCCCGTCGAGACCAGCCGCCGGGCGCGGTCCGCGCAATCGTCGGTCGAGTGCGCGCGCGCCGTCGAGCCAGAGCAAGCGGTCCTCGCCAGCGCGGACCAGCGGATGCTTCAGCAACGCCAGCAGCGCGAGGGGCGAGAAACGCTGCGCCGCCGCCTCGGCCAGCGCGAGCAGCAGCGTCCCCGGCGGCAGGATCGACAAGGGCCGCCCCGCGCTGTCGTCGATGGCGATATTCCAGCGCCCGAGATGCGCCGCCACCCGCCGTGCCAACGCGCGATCCGGTGTGACGAGCGCGGCGGTGCGCTCGGGCATCTCCAAAGCTTCGCGCAGAACGAGTGCAATCGCCTGTGCTTCCTCCGCCGGAGTGGCGAGTTCGGCGGCGGTCACGCCTTTCAGCCGGCGATCTTCCGCCGCGATCTGCGTCCACTTGCCGGTGAAGTCCGCCGGCGCCAGCGCGTTGGCGATCGCCCGGCCGCGCGCGGCGTCGGCGTCGTGCCCGCCACCCTCGCGCCACGTCTGCACCTCGCCGCGCGCGACGCGCATGCGCAGCAGCATCAGCTTGGCATCGAACTGCGGATGCGTCTCGATCGACCGCCGCGTGAGGCCCGTCACCGGGTGTGGATCGTGCGGGCCGAGCGCGTCCCACTCCTCGTCCGGCAGCGCGAGGTCGAGCCCGGCGAACACCACCATCCCCTGCGGCATGTCGGCAATGCAGCGCAGCAGCCGCGCGACGGCCGGCGCGGAATCGGTCACGCCCGCCGCGCACACGATCCCGGCGGGCGGCGCGCTCCGCCAGCGCTGGGCAAGCCGGTCGAGCAGCGCCGCGCGCCGCGTCGCCGCGTCGATCCGCTCGAGCCGCGCGAGTTCGCCCGGCCAGCGTTGCAGCACGATCTCGAACGTCGCGAGTGCGCGCCGCCAATGCTCGGTGAGTTCGGGGCCAAGCTCGATATCGCGCAACCGGGTCGGCGGCACCTCCTCGACCAGCAACTGATCGAGCGTCCGCGCGAGTTCACCCGCCAGCCGCACCGCCTCGGCCGCATCGACCGGATGGCCTTCGCGGGCGCGCTCTTCCGACACAAGCCGCGCGAGGATCATGCGGCGCTGATAGGGCGGCACGGCGGGCAGTGGCGGATCGATATCGTCCGCCGGATCGAGCGCAGCGCCGACCGCCTCGCCCATCTCGGGATCGCCGAGCGGGACGAGGCGCGGCAGGACGAGTCCGCCCCCGCTCGCGCGCACGAACGCCTCGGTCACCGCTTTCACCGCGCGGTTGTTGGGCAGCACGACGAGCGCACGGGCGAGCGCGAGCGGATCGCGCCCGGCACGCCGCATCAACCCGGCGACCAACGCATCGGCGAACGCGCGGTGGGCGGGAATCGTGTACAGCGTCGGGTGATCCAGCGCGACGAGGTCAGCCATCCGCGAGGATCGCCTCGGTCCTGGGAATCGCGGCGGGCGTGCCGACGTCGAACCACAGGCCCTGATGGACCTGACCGTAGGCGCGGCCTGCCTCGATCGCGCGATCCCAGAACAGGTTGGTCGAGAACGGTCCCTCGGGCCAGTCCGCGATCACCCGAGGATGCAGGATCTGGATGCCGGTATAGGCGAACGGCGCGAGCCGACCGGACTTGCGCCGCCCGGTGATCTGGCCATCGGCGGAGAGGTGAAAATCACCCGGTCCGCGGTGATTGTGTGCGCGCGCGAGCGGCACCATCAGCAGCAGCGCGTCCATCTTGGCATCGTCCCAGCGCGACGCGAGCAGCTTGATCGCGTCGACCGGTCCGTCGATCCACAGATTGTCGCTGTTGACCACGAGCACCGGTGCCAGCCCGAGCAGATGCCGCGCCTGGACGAGCCCACCGCCCGTCTCCATCAGCATCTTGCGCTCGTCGGAGATCACGACGTCGATCCCCTCGAACCGGTCGGTGACGTGCGCCTCGAGCGTATCCGCGAGGTAATGCACGTTGACCACCGCGCGCTTGATGCCCGCCGCCTGCAACCGCTCGAAGACGTGATCGATCAACGGCTTGCCGGCGACGTGCACCAGCGGCTTGGGCCGCGTCGCGGTCAGCGGGCGCATCCGCTTGCCGAGCCCCGCCGCCATCACCATCGCGGTCTCGGGCACCACGCCGCGCGGCACGGGACGGATCGTCTGCTGGCGGCTCACGCGCCCAGCGCCAACGGATCGCCGCGCAGCGCGGGCGGCACGTTCGCCGCAAACCACGCCGCGACCGGCGCCATCACCTGCAGCGCAAGATCGCGCTCCAGATACGTCCACACGCGCGGGCACATCGCCGCGTAATGCGGCTTGCCGTCGCGCTTCCACAGCCGCGTGAAGATACCGAGGATCTTCGCATTCCGCTGCGCGCCGAGCACGTGGTAGGCGTTCATGAAGGCCTCGTCGGTCTCTGGTCCTGCCGCCGTCGCCGCGCGATATCGCTCCAGCATCGCCGTTTCGACCGCAGGATCGACCGTCCGCCGCGCATCCTGCAACAGCGATACCAGATCATAGGCCGGGTGCCCCGCCAGCGCGTCTTGGAAATCGAGCAGCCCTAGTGATCGCGCCGGGCCGACCAGCATGAGATTTTCGGCATGGTAATCGCGCAGCACGGTGATCGGCGTCTCGGCGATGGCATGATCGAACACCGCCTCCCAGGCCGAGTCCCAACCGGGCAAATCGGGCTCGATACCGATTGCCGGACAATACCATTCGATGAACAACCGCGCCTCGCGTCGCAGCACCGCGCGGTCGTACGGGGGAACCGGCGCGGCCGGATGCCCGCGCAACCGGACCAGCAGATCGATCGCCGGCGCATAGAGCGAAAGCTCCTCGTCCGGCACGGCGTCGACCGCCTCGCGTAGCCGGTCATCGCCGAAATCCTCGATCAGCACGAGCCCCTGGTCGAGATCGCATGCGAGGATCGCCGGCGCCGCAAAGTCGCGCTCGACCAGCCACTGCGCGACCGCGATGAAGGGCCGCGGATCTTCATGCGGGGGCGGCGCGTCCATCAGGATCGCTTGGCGACCGCCCTCCACGGCGCGGAAATAGCGCCGGAACGACGCGTCTCCCGCGACCGGGAGGATCTGCGCCTCACCCCAGCCATGGGCATCGAGAAAGGCGGCGGCGCCGGGCGGCGGGGTCATGTCGGCCATCGGGACGTCCAAGCTTCCGGCACCTCGACTGTCAAGCCGCGCGTGCCGTCCGGCTCGATCGTCAGGCTCAGGCGAAGCGCGTCGGGCCAGTAATCCGGGCCGGCGCGCTCGGGCCATTCGACCAGCAGCAGCGAATCATAGCGGGCATCGTCGAGGGCCAGTTCCTCGATCTCGGCAGGGTCGTCGATCCGGTAGAGGTCGACGTGCATGACCGGGAAGCGGACTTCCGGCGGCTCGTAGGGCTGGACGATCGCGAAGCTGGGCGATGGCGCTTCGCCGGCGAGTCCCAATGCGGTGAGGAGCCCGCGAGCGACGCTGGTCTTGCCCGCACCGAGGGTGCCTTGCAAGGTAACGACGTCGCCCGGCCGCACGCGCTCGGCGAGCATGGCCCCGAACGCCTCGGTAGCTTGCGGATCGGGTAGGAGGATCACGCGCATGAGCCCTCTCCCCTCCGGGGAGAGGGTTGGGTGAGGGGCTGTTCGAGGCGGAGCATTGCTTGGCGTCCCCTCACCTGGTCCCTCTCCCCGGAGGGGAGA
>JAYVRZ010000174.1:0-14023 GCA_043775965.1 Sphingomonas sp. | reverse complement strand
CGCCCCTCCCCCGACCCCTCCCGCAAGCGGGAGGGGAGAAGGTCAGCCCAGCCTTCCCAGCGCCGCATGTAAGCGTGCAGCCTCCGCCGCCTTGTCGGCGTGGTCGGCCTTGGCCTTCTCGACCGCTTCGGGTTTGGCGCGTTCGACGAAGCTCGCGTTGCCGAGGCGGCCGGCGAGCGCGTCGCGCTCCTTCTCCGCCGCCGCGATCGCCTTGGTCAGGCGGGCACGCTCGGAATCGAGGTCGATCACGCCTTCGAGCGGGAGGACGAACGTTGCCTCGTCGACCACGACCTGCGCCGCGCCACCGGTGGCGTCGCCCTCGGCGTGCGTGACGCGGGCGAGACGTGCCAGCGCCGGGGCCTGGCGTTCGAGCCGCGCCAATGTCGCCGGATTCGCATCGCGGACGTGAAGCGGCAACCGCGCACCCGGCGGGACGTTCAGTTCGTTGCGCGCGGTACGGATTTCCTGAACCAGGCGGATCAGCCAGTCGACCTCCCTGCTCGCCTCGGGATCGAGCGAGCGCGCGTCCGCCATCGGCCATTTCGCCACGATCAGGTCATGATCGCGCGCGCCCATCGCGTGCCACAATTCCTCGGTGATGAACGGCATGAACGGGTGGAGCAGCACCAGGATCTGGTCGAGCACCCAGCCCGCGACGGCCTTCGACTCGTCGTCGATCTGGCCGCGCACGTCGTCGACGACCTGCGGCTTGATGAGTTCGAGATACCAGTCGCAGAAGCGGCTCCACGCGAACTGGTAGATCGCGTTGGCGGCGCCGTCGAAGCGGTAGTCGGCGAGCGCGAGGTCGACCGCTTGCACCGTCGCGATCGTCTCGGCGATGATCCACTTGTTGACGGCGAGGTCCGCGCGCGGCGCCTCCAGCGTGGTGCTGGCGACGATGCCGTTGGCCTGCGCGAACCGGGCTGCGTTCCACAGCTTGGTGGCGAAGTTGCGATAGCCCTCGACGCGCTTCTCATCCATCTTGATGTCGCGGCCCTGGCTCTCCATCGCCGCCATGAAGAAGCGCAGCGCGTCGGCGCCGTATTGGTCGATCAGCCCGAGCGGGTTGACGACGTTGCCCTTCGACTTCGACATCTTGGCGCCATCCGCTGCGCGGACGAGGCCGTGGAGGTAGAGCGTGCGGAACGGCACGTCCTTCATGAAGTGCAGCCCCTGCATCATCATGCGGGCATTCCAGAAGAACAGGATGTCGAAGCCGGAGATGAGGACGTCGTTGGGGTAGCGCCCGCCGAGCTGCTTCTGCTCCCTCTCCCCTCGGGGGAGAGGATCGGGGTGAGGGGCAGTACCGGGCGTTGCGCTGCTTGGCAGCCCCTCTCCCTGGCCCTCTCCCCGGAGGGGAGAGGGAACGGCACCCTCCTCAGGCCAGCCGAGCGTGGCGAAGGGCCAGAGGGCGCTGGAGAACCAGGTGTCGAGCACGTCTGTATCACGATAAACAAATCGCGGATGAAACGGATCGTTGCCCGGCTGCTGACCCCATTCCAAGGCCTCTTCCGGTGTATCGTAGAATTTCAGTTGATCGTATTCAGTCCCATAATATGAGCGCATTTGCTCGCGCGCATCCTCAAGCGTTTCCGCCACAAAAATTGGGCCCGGCCTGCCGTTGCCACGATCTTCTTCTCGAACAGTTCCAAACCAAGCCGGAATCCGGTGCCCCCACCAAAGCTGCCGCGACACGCACCAAGGCTGGATGTTCTCCATCCAGTTGAAGAACGTCTTCTCCCACGTCTTCGGCACGATATCGATCGCCCCAGTCCGCACCGCCTCGATCGCGGGCTGCGCGAGCGTCTTGGCGTCGACATACCATTGGTCGGTCAGCCACGGTTCGATCACCACGCCCGAGCGGTCGCCGTACGGAGTCTGGATCGTGCGCGGTTCGGCGTCGTGCTCGACGCCCTCCTTGTCGAGATGCGGGATCAGGAAGCCTTCCGCCTTCAACCGTGCAACCACAGCCTTGCGCGCTTCGGCGGTCGTCAGGCCGAGCAATTCGGCGGGGATCAGTCCGTCCGAAACCTGCACGACGCGAGCCTTCGCATCTAGCATGTTGAGCATCGCGCCCGCGGCCATTCCGGCCCGCTTGCCGACCTCGAAATCGTTGAAGTCATGCCCCGGCGTGATCTTCACCGCGCCCGAGCCGAGCTCGGGATCGGCATGGTCGTCGGCGATGATCGGGATCAGACGTCCGGTGATCGGCAGCTTCACCTGCTTGCCGATCAGCGCGGTATAGCGTTCGTCCGACGCGTTCACTGCGACGGCCATGTCGGCGAGCATCGTCTCGGGCCGCGTGGTGGCGACCTCGATGAAGCCCGATCCGTCTTCGAGCGGATAGCGGAGGTGCCAGAAGCTGCCCTTGATCTCGCGCGTCTCGACCTCGAGGTCGCTGATCGCGGTGCCGAGGCCCGGATCCCAGTTCACGAGGCGCTTGTCGCGGTAGAGCAGCCCCTCCTTGTGGAGGTCGACGAACACTTTCAGGACGGCCTTCGAAAAGCCCTCGTCCATCGTGAAGCGTTCGTTCTTCCAGTCCATCGAGCAGCCGAGCCGGCGGAGCTGCTGCGTGATCTCGCCGCCGCTCTCCTGCTTCCAGTCCCAGACCTTGGCAACGAACTCCTCGCGCGAGAAATCGGTGCGCTTCTGCGGGGGATTGAGCGCACCCATCTGGCGCTCGACAACCATCTGCGTCGCGATGCCGGCGTGATCGGTGCCGACCACCCATAGCGCATCCTTGCCCTTCAGCCGCGCGTGGCGCGTGAGAATATCCTGCAACGTGTTGTCCAGCGCGTGGCCGATGTGCAGCGAGCCGGTGACGTTGGGCGGCGGGTTGACGATCGTCCAGGGCTCGGCGTTCGGGCGGTCGGGCCGGAACTGGCCGCTTGCCTCCCAATGCGCGTACCAGCGCGATTCGATGGAGGCCGGGTCGAAGGTTTTGGGAAGCTCGCTCATCAGCAGAGCCTTAGCGAGCGTCCTCCTGCTAGGCCAGCCTCAGGTGCGTGGCATCAGGTGCGGGCGCCTGGCTTGTCGAGCACTTGGCGGATCCGCTCGTTGAGGTCGTTGCGGCGATAGGGCTTGCGAATCAACTCGAACGAGCGGCTGCCCTCGTCGATCGCCTCGTCGGCAAAACCGGTGGTAAGCAGAACGGCGGTTTGCGGATAATCGCGGCGGACCGACTGCGCCAGCGTAACGCCGTTCATCCCGCCGGGCATGAGAATATCGGTGAAGAGCAGCTTGAAATCGGTGTCCGCGGCCAACGTGTCGAGCGCACTGCGCGCGCTGTTCACCAGGACGACGTCGTAGCCGAGATCCTCGAGGATCGTCTTGCCGAGTTCGCCGACCTCGGCCTGATCCTCGACCATCAGCACGCGTTCGGCGCCACCGGTGTGCGGCGCGAGCGCGGCGGCGGGCTTGCGTTCGACGGCACCGCTTGCGCGTGGGAAGTACAACGAGAATTCGGCGCCCCCTTCCGGCCCGTTGTTGACGGTGGCCAAGCCGCCCGACTGGCGCATGAAGCCGTAGACCATGGCCAGGCCGAGCCCGGCGCCTCTGCCCATCTCCTTGGTGGTGAAGAAGGGTTCGAAGATCTTGTCGGCGGTCGCTGCGTCGATGCCGGGGCCATCGTCGCAGATGCTGACGACGACATATTCGCCGGGTTCGAGCTTGGCGATGCTAGCCTCGCCGGGCAGCACGACATTGCGCGTGGCGATCGTGATCCTGCCCGAACCGCCCATCGCGTCGCGCGCGTTGGCGACGATGTTGAGCAGCGCCATCTCGGCCTGGACCGGGTCGACGCGGCAGTTCCACAGGTCGGTGGCGAGCATGCGCCTTACGGCGATCCCGTCGCCGATGCTGCGATCGAGGATCGGCCGGAAATCGCCGATCAGCTGGTTGAAGTTCAGCAGCCGGTCGCGGAGTTCCTGCTTGCGTGCGAATGCGAGCAGTTGCTGGGTCAGCGTCGCCGCGCGCATGGCCGACGTCGCGATCGCCTCGACCGCACGGCGGGCAGCGCGGTCCTTCTCGTCGATCCTGGCGTCGAGGATGTCGGCATAGCCCTGAATGACCTGGAGCAGGTTGTTGAAGTCATGCGCGATACCGCCGGTCAGCTTGCCGACCGCCTCCATCTTCTGCGCCTCGTGCAGCGCCTCCTCGGCCTCGCGCCGGCGGGAGATGTCGAGCTGGCTGGCGAAGAAATACTTCAGCTTGCCGTTGTCGTCATAGACCGGGGATACGAACAGCGCGTTCCAGAAGGTCGAGCCGTTCTTGCGGTAGTTCAGGATTTCGACCGCGACCTCTTCGCGCTTTTCGATCGCCGCGCGGACCTCGGCCACGGTGATGCGGTCGGTTTCCGGCCCCTGCAGGAAGCGGCAGTTATGTCCGAGGATCTCGTCCTGGGAATAGCCGCTCATGAACGAGAACGCGTCGTTGCAGAAGATGATCGGGTTATCGTCGCGGTTCGGATCGGTGACGACCATCGGCATCCGCGTCGCCTTGACCGCGGCGAAGAAGATGTCGCTGCCGGCCTCCGCGGGCGCTATGTCGTTGCGACCACGCGTCCCGGACGAGTGACGCGCTATCGACGATTGTTGCACTTCGTGATCGGACATGCGGTGCCAAACCCCGGCAGCGCCGTCGTTGTTCCCCCGGCCGGTTCTTCGGTGTGACCCGTCGGCGGGACCGTCAGCCGCGACCGATGGTCAGCTCGGCCTGTGGATCAGGGCTGCTGATTCATGATCTTGGCGATTTCGCGCGAGACCATGTCCTCGACCATGTTCGGCAGGTTCGCGTCGATCCATTCGCGCAGCATCGGGCGCAACATCTCGCGGACCAGGCCCTCTAGCGTGCCGTCGCTGCCTGCATCGGGTTTTACCATCATGCGCGTCAACGCTTCGAGCGGCGCGCGCGTTGCAGCCGCGGTTTCGGGCGAGACGATCGGGCGTTCCGCTGGCGCCTCGGCGGCGGCGGCGGCGGCGGCGGGTTGCGGCCGGGGGGCGGACTGCGCCGCGGGGCGCGGTTCGGGCGCGGCATCGACGGACGTTAGGACCGGGGACTTGGGCGTGCGGGGAATACGGTCGGCCATCGGCATCGGGTCGCTCAGTTCGAGGATCTCGTCTTCGTCCATCTCGTCTTCGCGATAGGCGGGTTCGAGATAGGCGGGTTCGAGATAGGCGGGTTCGCGCTCGATCGCGGACGGCATAGCGCGCGACGGACGGCGCGAGCGGCCCGGCGTATCGCCTTCCTCGGCGATGATGCGTTTGATCGACGAGAGGATTTCCTCCATCGACGGCTCGCCGTTCACGTCCCCCATCCGGACCATCCCAAACCCCGTAGCCGCGCGCACCCCTATTGGCGGCTCGGCGCGTCCTTACCTGTGGTTAAGGCAGGGTTCCTGTCAACCGGCGTATCGAGCAACGGATCGACCTGCGCCTGCACGGTCGCATCCTGTGCCGGCGATTGTGCGGTGCGGGTGGCGACCGCGACGGGCTCGCCATCGCTGTCGAAGTCCCAGATCTTGTGGTGCACGCGGTCGTAGTTCGCGACCGGATCGTACAGCACGCCGCCGTCGAGGCCCAGGTCGCGCGCCTCCGCCTGCCCCATCGCGGCCAGCAGCGCGAAGCCGGCGACATACGCGTCGCGGCGCGCGGTCACCAGTGTCACCTGGCTGTTGAGCAGTTCCTGTTCGGCGTTGAGGATATCGAGGATCGTGCGCGTGCCGACGCTATTCTCGGCACGGACGCCCTCGAGGCTGAGCTTGTTGGCGTTGACCGCGGTCTCGGACGACTGGATCACCTGCTCGGACGAGCGCCACACGGCATAGGCGGAGCGAGCCTGCGCGATGACGTTGCGCTCGGTCGCGGTGACGTTCTCGATCGCGCGGCTCTGATACGCCTCGGCCTGGCGGACCTGAGCGGCGGGACGCCCGCCCTGGAACAGTGGCACGGTCAGTGAGAGGCCAGCCTGCGCGCCGGTGCCCGACGTCGGAACGCCGGAATTGGCCGAGGTCGACCCGAGGTAATTATAGTAATTGCCGCCGCCGACCGCGTCCAACCGCGGCAGCCGGTTGGACCGAGCGACGCCGACGTCGAACCGGGTCGCGTCGCTTTCCTTGGCGGCGGCAAGCAGGAACGGGTTGTTGTCGAGCGCGACGCTGACCGCGACCTGCGGGGTGCTCGGCAGATGCGGCAGGGTCGGCGGCGTCTCCAGCGTCCCCGCGGGCGTGCCGACCAGGCGGATATAGCTTTCGCGACTGGAGATGAGCTGGGATTGCGCGGACTGCAACTGGGCGCGAGCGACGGCGAGCCGCGCCTCGGACTGGGCGACATCGGTGCGTGTAAGGTCCCCGACCTGGAACCGGTCGCGGCTCGCCTGGAGATTGACGTCGAGGACGCGGACGTTCTGCGTGTTGAGGCCGACGATCGCCTCGTCGCGGATCACGTCCATGTAGGCGCCGACGACCGAGGTGAAGAGGTCCGATTCGGTGCCGCGGAGCGTTGCGCGGCCACCTTCGACGCGGGTCTTGGCGGCAGCGACCGAGTTGCGCACCAGCCCGCCGGTGTAGAGCGGCACCGTGACGTTCGCGCTGCCCTGCGCCTGGCGCCCCGGCGCACCGAAGCTGTTGCCGGCGATCAGGAGATTTTCGGTGTACCCGCCGGTCGCGCTGACCGAGGGTAACCCCGATGCGCGCGCGATCGGCACGTTCTCGTCGATCGCGCGCTGCGTCGCGCGCTGGCCGGTGATCGTCGGGTTCGTGTTGTACGCCTTGACCAGCGCCTCGCGCAGCGTCTCCGCACTCGCTGGTGCAGTGATACACATCAGCGCAACACTGGCGAGCAGAGGACGGAGACGAGCGGTGCGCGGCATGGTCTGACTCAGAATTTAAAGGGTTTGGGCGCGTCGAAGCCGGGCAGCACGACGCATTCGACATCGACGAACGCGGCAAGCGCAAAGCCACCATCGCTCTTGCGACCCGAGGCGAGCCGGGTAAGCCCACGCTCCGAGATCCCGGCGACGACGCGGCCACCCGCGCGGACCTGTGCGACGAGCGCATCGGGCACCGATTCGATAGCGCCGTCGACGATCAGCACGTCGTAGGGCGCACCGGCGGGGTTACCGTCCTGCATCGGTCCTTCGATCAGCGCGACGTTGGCGACGCCGACAAGCGTGGTGCGCGCCTGCGCGACCAGAGCCGGATCGCTCTCGACCGCGACGACGGAGGCGACGATCTCGGAGAGCACCGCGGCGGTATAGCCGGTCGCGGCGCCGATCAGCAGGACGCGGTCCGTCGCGGTCAGATATGCTTCGGTCAGCAGCCGGCCGGTCGCCATCGGCAGATTGGCATAACGGCCGCCGCCAAGCGGGATCGGCGCATCGCGGTAGGCGATCGCGCGCACGTCAGCCGGCATGAACTCTTCGCGGGGGACGCGGGCCATCGTCGCGACGACGCGCTGGTCGCTGACCGCGTTGGTGCGAAGCTGGCTGGCCACCATCGCGTGACGCATGTCGGCGAACGCGGGCGCAAAGGTCGGCGCCGGCACTGCGCCGGTCGCTCCAATCGCGCCGGTTGCTGGGTTCGCGGTATCGATGCTCATTGTCGTCATGGCCCATCCTGTCGCACAGCTGTTTTAGTTGCGCAATACACTAGTTGTCGCGCCGACTTCTATCGCGCGCGGACGATCCCGCCAAGCGTGCGATAGTGCGATTTCGGGTGGAGGTTCGCCGCGTTTCGGTCGCCCCGAGCGGTGCGACGAGGGCAAAACCGGTGCTGCGCCAGCGGCTGTAGACGCCCCGCCCGCCCGTGTGACACCGAAGATGTCGCGGGCGGGACGTCGAGGGCGCATGCGGAAGACCACGGCACTACCTCTGACACGACCCTAGCAGGGAATTCCCGCCGCGTCGCCGGAAATGGCACGTACGCGCTTTGCCGGGGACGCCGGGGCGCCCTCGATCGGGGCGGTGGCGATGTCGTGCAGCACCTGAGTCGGGGCGCCGAGAACCGCCTGCCGGGCACGCACGCTCGCCTCCAGGAACGGCTTGGTGAGCGCCATGAAACGACGGGGAGTCGTGCCCAGGAACATCGCCGAATCGCGCAGGAAATGCGACGCGTCGAAATAGCTGTCGTCGATCGCGGAATACTCCGCGTCGTCACCTGCCGCCATCAGCCGCAGGAACGAGCGCAGGAACCGCGCGCGCATCAGCAGCATCTTGGGCGGAAACCCGAAATGCCGCACCGACAGGCGTCGCAGGCCATGGGTATGCATGCCGATCTGCGCCGCGACCGCCGCGATGTCGGTCGGCCCGTCCTCGGCAATCACCGCCATGAGCTGGCGGATGCGCGGTGCGTCGGCGTGTTCCTCGCCAAGCCGTGCGATCAGCATGGCGTCGAGGATCGGCGCGATCATCGCGTCGCTCGTCGCATCCTGCAGCGCCTCGACCAGGCGGCGGGTGAAGCCATGGCCGAGTACGTCCTCCAGCGGGACGATCCGGTTGCGGAAGTCGCCGGCCGGACGCCGGAACAGCCGCGCCCAGCCCAGCGCGCTGATCCCGAAGCCGATCATCACGCCGCCGCGGGTGGTCGCCTGCAACGCGGTGCTGGTCGGGCCGAACAGGCTGGCGACGGGAAGCGGATCATAGGTGCGGCGGCCGATCGACACCGCGATCGGCCCGGCGTCCAGCGCGATCCGGACATTGGCGGTGGCGGGCAGGAACCGATCGACCTGCGGGGTGGCATCGGTCGTGCGGTAGACATGATAGCCGGTGATGTAGTCGGCGAGCGCCGCGGCCGGACGGTCATAGCGGATCGCCATTCCCTTCGGCATCGCGAAGACCGTCTCGTCGATGCCCTCCGCGTTCGTTCCGCCCGTAACGTCTTGAACTTCCATCGTGACCTGCCCCCAAGTCGATCTCGTTACGACCTGCTTACGAGTAGAATTACAAGGCGGCGAGGGGGTTCGCATGGCAGGACGAGCGAAATCGCCGTCCCGGAATCGGACAGATCGAACCACGCGGTGACGGTCGGCCATCGATTATTCCGCCCGGCGACGGAGGTCGTGGTTGACCGCAGGGTAAAAACGAAGCATTTGCGCCGTCCGCATCGGGGCCCGATGGCGGAGTGGTGACGTAGAGGACTGCAAATCCTCGCACCCGGGTTCGATTCCCGGTCGGGCCTCCAGTTTCAAATCCGATGTTAGCCGGCGAGCGATCGCCTAGTCGCGTTCGCGAGATCGCGTTGGCGGACCGTTGGCCGGCAAGCCTGTGTTCACCGCTTCCGGTGCTATGCTCGGCCGTCCCGCCGTTTCGGATGTCCCGCCTCCATGTCGATATTCCGCCTGCGGATACTCCTTGCCCTGCCCCTGTCGTTGCACGGCCTTGCGATCGCGACGCCGGTGGTCGCGCAGGTCGTCGTTCCGAACGTCGCACCCCATGCCCCCTCTCCTGCCGTGCACGTCCAGTTGCCGGTCGAAGCGTTGATGCAGGACGCTACCGAATATGCGCGCGCGTTCGGGGTGCCACTCGAGGATGCGATGCACCGGTTGCGGGCGCAGAGCGACAGCGTCGCGATCACCGACCGGTTGCGCGCGGCGTACGCGGATCGCTGGGCGGGGATCGTCGTCGAGCATGTCCCCGCGTACCGGATCGTCATCGCGCTGACGGGCGACGAGCCGGTCGCGGACCAGTCGATCTCGGCGGGCGGGATCGTGGTGCCGATCGTCTTTCACACCGGCGCCGCGGTGACTCGCGAGCGGGTGATCGCGGCGATCGGCACGTACCAGGCCGCGATCCGTGCCGCGTTGCCGCATCCGCCGGGGCTGGGCGTCGATCCGCGGACCGGCGCGATGGTGATCATGATCAGCGGCCGGGACGGCGCTCTGGACCGCGACGACGCTCTCAAGACGCGGTTCGAGGCGATGACCGGCGTGCCGGTGCGGATCGCGGCGGTCGATACGCCGGGCGAGGATATGGCCGAAGCTTTTCCCGGTAATACGTATGGCGACCAATCGAGCGGGGCGAGCGGCACGGGACCGGTCGAAGGGCGGGGCGGCGGGCCAGTCGACGACTCAGTCGAGAGCGGCCCAGTCAGGGGCGGCGGGCGCGTCGTCGGCACGGTCGATGGCCATCGCTACGCCTGCACGACCGGTTTCGTGGTTGGCGACGGGGTCCGGTCGGGCATCGTCACGGCGGCGCATTGCCCCGACACCCTCAGCTATGTTCGCGCGAACCGTACGGAGGTCGCGCTCGATTTCGTCGGGCAATGGGGTTGGGGCTACCAGGACGTCCAGGTCAACACCGTGCCGGCCGGGGTGACCATGTCGCCGCTGTTCTTCGCCGATGCCGCCAAGACGCGCGCCCGGCCGGTCGCCACCTGGCGCTACCGCACGAGCACGCGCGCCGGCGACTTCGTCTGCCATCGCGGCGAACGCACCGGCTATAGCTGCGCGCTGGTGGCGATGGTCGACTTCGCGCCGGCGGGCGATTTGTGCGGTGGTGCGTGCCTGCCGACCTGGGTCGCGGTCGAGGGGCCGACGTGCAAGGGCGGCGACAGCGGCGCGCCGGTGTTCGACGGCACCACCGCGCTGGGGCTGGTCAAGGGCGGGACGTATCGCCGCGACGGGACGTGCCTATTCTATTATTACATGTCGACCGACTATCTGCCGCAGGGCTGGACGCTGGCCTATGCGACCGCTGAGCATGTGCGTTCGGCGCCTACCACCGAACCTGGGCCTGCGACCGAACCTGGGCCTGCTGGCGTTCCCCTGATCGTTCCAGGAGGCATTCCCGTCGTCGGAGAACCCTAGCGCTTTGTCGGGGGAGGCTACGGCTCGCTCGAGAAAAGGGAATAACTCGTGCGAGCCGCGATCCGATGCCCGCGCGCGGTCTTGGGACGCGCGCTGGGTGTAATCATAGTGGCCAGTGATCCGTCTCAAATCAAGTTAATATTTGAAGCCGAGGTATGCCGGTTCCATTGTACTTCGCATACACGATCGGGTCGGCCGTTCAGATCAGCGCGTCGAGCAAACCGATCAGCGGGCGATCCGCCGGTGGCATCGGCAACGCGTGCATGTCAGCCGGGCGCACCCATCGCAGGGCGGTCGCTTCAAGCGCGCGTGGGACCCCACTCCATTTGCGCGTGACGTAGAGCAGCAACAGCAGGTGGCGATCGCCCAGCGGCGCGCTGGCAAACGCGGCGGGGGCGAGGCAGGCATGCGGGACGGCGATGCCCAATTCCTCCTCGAGTTCGCGGATCAGTGCCGCCTCCGGCGTCTCGCCCGGTTCGACCTTGCCGCCCGGGAATTCCCACAGCCCGGCGAGCGATTTTCCCTCCAGGCGTTGCTGGAGCAGCACCCTGCCCTCCAGATCGACCAACGCCGCCGCCACGACGGGCAGCAGATTGGATGCGGTGACAGGCAGAGCCGAATCGGCCGAATCGTTGGGCATTCTTTAATTTTCCGTGCGTTAGACTGAATTCATGAGGTCGAACTTCCCCGTGGCGACGATCGTCGCCCGCGCCGCCACGCGCATGCTACGCGATTCCCGGGCCGCGACGGCTATCGAATATGGGTTGATCCTCGCCTTGGTCGTCATCGCCTTGATCATCGGCCTGTCCGCACTCGGCGGCGCGACGTCGGGCATGTGGAACATGGTCAATACCAAAGTCGCCAACGCGCGCTGAACGATTTGGGCCGGGATTTCGCACCGGATTTGGCACGGGATTGCGCACGGGATTGCCCACGGGGCGGTCCAAAAAAACGAGTTGCCTTAAGCCTTTCTCAACCCACCGCATCTATCTCTCGACGTGCTGATCCGGTCTGTCCGGTCCAGCCGGGTGACACTGAAGCTAACGAACAATGGAGACCGGAATGAAGACGATCCGCAAGTTTTTCAAGAATTCCAAGGGTGCGACCGCAATCGAGTACGGCCTGATCGCCGCGCTCATCGCCGTTGCAGCCATTGCCGCCATGCAGGGCCTGGGCAACAGCCTGAACAAGACGTTCAATAACGTCTCGACCAAGCTGAACGGCGCAGCCGCTTAAGACGGCGGGAGATGATCCGGCGACGGGTCTCTCCCAGCCAAGCGACAAGGGCGGCAAGACCTCGGTCTTGCCGCCCTTTTGCGTCTGGATGCTAGAGGCGGCCCATTTTCAGGAACTTCGCCTGGCGGTCCTTGCGCAGGTCGGCCGGTGCCAGCGTTGTGAGATCGCCGAGCGCGGACGATAGCGCGTCGCCTAGCGATACGATCGCCGTGGCACGGTCGCGGTGAGCGCCACCGAGCGGTTCGGGGACGATGTCGTCGATGACGCCGAACGCCTTGAGGTCCTGCGCGGTGATCCGCATTGCTTCGGCCGCTTCCGGCGCCTTGTCGGCGGTGCGCCACAGGATCGACGCGCAGCCTTCGGGGCTGATCACCGAATAGATCGCGTGTTCGAACATCAGGACGCGGTTGCCCGCGGCGAGCGCCACGGCGCCGCCCGACCCGCCTTCGCCGACGATCGCGGAGACGATCGGGACACCGGCGTTCAGGCAGGCCTCGGTCGACCGCGCGATCGCCTCTGCCTGGCCGCGTTCCTCGGCCTGGATGCCGGGGAACGCGCCGGAGGTGTCGACCAGCGTGACGATCGGCAGGCCGAATCGATCGGCGAGTTCAACCAGGCGGATCGCCTTGCGGTAGCCCTCGGGCTTGCCCATGCCGAAATTGTGGCGAAGGCGGCTGGCGGTGTCGTCGCCCTTCTCGTGGCCGAGCACCATGATTTTCCGCCCGCGGAACGTCGCAAAGCCGCCGAGGATCGCCTGGTCGTCGCCGAACGCGCGGTCGCCGGCGAGCGGCATGAACTCATCGAACAGCGCGGCGACGTAATCCTTGAAGTGCGGCCGTTCGGGATGGCGCGCGACCTGCGTCTTCTGCCACGGCGTCAGGCGCGCGAACGTGTCCTTCAGCAGCTTGTCGGACTTGCCCTGGAGTCGGGCGATGTCGGCGGAAAGATCGACGCTGCCTTCGGCGGCGGTGTCGCGGAGTTCGTCGATCCGGCCCTGGAGTTCGGCGATCGGTTTCTCGAAGTCGAGGAAGCTTGGCATAGGCGGCGGTTACGGCTCGCGTGGCGCAAGGTCAACGGATGGTCGTTTCGATGGCGTGTCGGCGAGCGGGTGGCGGGTGTTCACGAGTTCGACCAGCCGGCTCGAATCGACGTGCGTATAGATCTCGGTCGTGGCGATGTCGGCGTGGCCGAGCATCGACTGCAATGCGCGCAGGTCCGCGCCGCCCGCCAGCAGGTGCGTCGCGAAGGCGTGGCGCAGGACGTGCGGGCTGACCCGGTCCGGGGGGATGCCAGCCTCCGCCGCGATCGCCTTGACCAGCTGGTAGAGGCGGATGCGCGAGAGATGCCCCTTGCCCGACGGGAACAGCCAGGGACGGTCCGCGGCGACGTGCGTGCGCCAGGCCGCCACCGCGGCGCGGGCGCGATCCGAGATCGGAACGAGCCGCTCGCGTCCGCCCTTGCCGCGCAGGATCAGGAACGGGCGGTCGGGATGGACCGCGTTGCGCGGCAGGCTGACGAGCTCGGTCGCGCGCAGACCCGAGCCGTAGAGCAGCTCGAACAGTGCCGACAGTCGCAGGTCGTTGGGGTCGAGCGGGTCGCGTGCCGCGCGCTCGGCGATCGCAGCGAAGAGACGATCGACATCGGCGTGGCTCAGCACCTTTGGCAAGGGCCGAACCGTTCCCGGACGGGGAAGCGCCTTGCCGGGATCGTCGGCCCGATGCCCCTCGTCGGCGAGGAACGCGAAGAACCGGCGCAGCGACGCGGATTTCCGCCCGACGGTCGCACTCGACAGCCCGGACCAGCTCCCCGCCAGGGTCGCCAGCGCATCTCCGTCGGCGTCGACCAGGCCGCCTTCCAGCGACTGCGAGGCCAGCGACAGGTCGCTGCGATAGGCCGCGACGGTGTTCGGGGCCGCGCCGGCCTCCGCGGTCATCATCTCGAGGAAGCGGTCGATCAGCGCGCGATCGCCGACGTCGCTCACGCCCGCG
>JAYVRZ010000173.1:0-5177 GCA_043775965.1 Sphingomonas sp. | reverse complement strand
GGGATCGAAACCGGCGTCAATATGGCCCGAAAACACATTGGCTGGTACACCAAGGGCTTGCCCGGTTCGGCGGAGTTCCGCAACAAGGTGAACCAGGTTCCCGATCCCAAGCAGGTGAAGGCGATGCTGGCCGAGTTCTATGCTCCCTGGCGCGACCTTGCAGCGGCCTAGTACGCACTCGCGCGCGCGGCCGGGCTTTGCGGAGCTGTTCGCGGCACTGCCGGTTGCCGTCGTCGTCGTCGATCCCGATCATCGCGTCGCACACGCCAATGCGCTCGCCGAGCAACTTTTGAACCTGTCCGAACGGCTCATGATCGGCCAACCGCTCGACGCGATCATTCCGCCGCCCGACGATCCGCGAAACCGCGATGGCCACGGCCTTGCGGTCTACGATACCGAAATCTCCACGGCACGCGGCGTTAAGATCCGGGTCGATTTTGCCGAGACGCAGATCGCCGACTATCCAGGCTGGCGCGCGATCACGCTTCACGCCGCCGCGACCTCGCGCCGTCTCGGTCACTCCGCGGACCGAGCAGCCGGGGCAAGGGCAGCGGTCGGCGCCGCCGCGATGCTGGCGCACGAGATCAAGAACCCGCTATCCGGCATCCGCGGTGCAGCGCAGTTGCTGGGCGCGGGCGAACTCACCACGCTGATCGTCACCGAAGTCGACCGTATCGCCGCGCTGATCGACCGGATGCAGGATTTCAGCGACACGCGCGCCTTGCCGCTTGCGGGCGAGAACATCTATCCGTTGCTCGGCCACGCCCGCCGCCTTGCCCTTGCCGGGTTCGCGCGTGGCATCACTATCGAGGAGCGCTTCGATCCGTCGCTGCCGCCTGCGCAGATCAACCGCGATGCGCTGCTTCAGATCATCATAAACCTGTTGAAGAATGCGCGTGAAGCCGTTCGAAACGAACGCGAACCGCGCCTCGTGCTGACCACCGCCTATCGACACGGCATCACGATCAGTGCCGGTCCCGGCAAGCCTCGCCTGCCGCTGCCGATCGAGATCTGCGTGTTCGACAACGGCCCGGGCGCGCCCGCGGACATCGCCGAGCACCTGTTCGATCCGTTCGTATCGGGTCGCCGCGAAGGGCAGGGGCTCGGTCTCGCGCTCGTCGACAAGCTGACCCGCGACATGGGCGGGATCGTCCAATACGCCCGTGAAGGTATGCCGGAAATGACCGTCCTCCGCCTGTTGCTGCCAAGGGCCGCGTCATGAGCACCGTCCTGGTCGTCGACGACGATGCCGCGATCCGCACGGTCGTCGCACAGGCGCTGCGCCGCGCCGGCCACGAGGTCACTGTCGCGGACAGCCTCGCGCAGCTCGAACGGGCGCTCGCGGTGGCCTTGCCCGACGTGATCGTCACCGACGTGATCCTGCCCGACGGCGACGGGATCGATCATGTCCGCAGCGTCGCTGCCCGCTTCCCCTTGCTGCCGATCATCGTCCTGTCCGCGCAGAACACGCTGACCACCGCGGTGCGCGCGGCCGAGGTCGGCGCGTACGAATATCTTCCCAAGCCGTTCGATCTCGATGTTCTCGCCCGTGCGGTGACCGGCGCGCTGGCCCGCGGCGGCATGGTGACCGACGACGACCTGCGCGAGGAGGACCGCGCGCTGCCGCTGATCGGCCGCTCGGCCGCGATGCAGGACGTGTACCGGATCATCGCCCGCGTCGTCTCGAACGACCTCACCGTCTTGATCTCGGGCGAATCGGGCACCGGCAAGGAGCTCGTCGCGCGCGCGATCCACGATCTCGGCCCGCGCAGCACTGCGCCGTTCGTCGCGATCAACATGGCCGCGATCCCCCGCGAACTGATCGAGGCGGAGCTGTTCGGGCACGAGCGCGGCGCGTTTACCGGCGCGGCCACCCGCAACGCCGGCCGCTTCGAGCAGGCGTCGGGCGGCACATTGTTCCTCGACGAGATCGGCGACATGCCGATGGAGGCACAGACCCGCCTGCTGCGCGTGCTTCAGTCGGGCGAGTTCACAAGCGTCGGCGGGGCACGCACGATCCGCGTCGACGTCCGCATCGTCGCCGCCACCAACCGCGACCTCTCGGCACAGGTCGCCACCGGGCAGTTCCGCGAGGACCTGTTCTACCGTTTGAACGTCGTCCCGATCGGACTGCCGGCCTTGCGAGAGCGTCGACAGGACATCGCCCTGCTCGCGCGCCATTTCCTCGACCATGCGGCGGTGCAGGGGCTCCCCCGCCGCCAGCTCGCGAGCGACGCGCTGACCGAACTCGGCGCGCATGACTGGCCCGGCAACGTCCGCGAACTCGAAAATCTCATGCGCCGCCTCGCAGTGCTAGCCCGCGACGAGGTTATCGGCGCCGACGCGATCCGCGCGATGATCGGCACGAACGCTGCCACGGCGCACTCGACCGATATCGATATCGGACACGCGGTCCGCGCACTGGTCGAGCGCATCGCTCGCGAAGACCCGGACGCGCTCGACAACGGCACGCTCTACGACCGCGTGATCGGCGACGTCGAGCGCCCGCTGATCGAAGTCATGCTTGCCAGACACGGGCAAAATCAGTTGCGGGCGGCGCGCGCGATGGGGATCAATCGCAATACTTTGCGCAAACGGCTCGACACCCTCGGGATCGACGTAACAGACCTCGGACGACCAGATGATGGCGGTCGACGCTGAATCGAGCATTATGTGGTTTCCCGGCAACGGTTGACGTTGTATCGAGGCAACGATGATCGCTTCCACGACGCTATCTGTGGATGATGACGAGCCCGTTTCGCGGTTCGCCGTAACGCCCGCCGTCGAGATGCTGGTGCTGGCCGTGGCCATCGCTACCGCGCTGGTGAGCTATTTCGTCATCGTCGGAACGGACGCACCGCAGCGCCTGATCGCGCCGCCGCTCGTCGCGCTGCTGCTGATCGCCAATCTCGTGCCGGGTATCGCCTTGCTGATGCTGCTCGGCCGCCGCATCGCAATGCGGCGCGCGGCGCGGTCGCCGGTCGGGGGTGGCGGCCGGCTGCACGTTCGCCTAGTCGCGCTGTTCTCGGTCGTCGCCGCGGTGCCGATGCTGCTCGTCACGATCTTCGCGTCGCTGCTGTTCCAGTACGGCGTCCAGTTCTGGTATTCGGACCAGGCGCGCGGCATGCTCGAGAACGCAACCGCGCTCGCCCAATCTTCCTATGCGCGGCAGCTCAGCCGGTGGGAGGAGGCTACCGTCACGATGGCGGCCGATATGACCGGCTTCCTGCACGAGCGATCGCTGCAAAGCCCGGATTTCTCCGGATGGTTCTATCAGCAGGTCTATTTCCGCAGCTTGTCGGAGGCTGCGTTGTTCAAGGTCACCTCGCGCAACGAGATCCAGACATTCGCCGTGGTCGACCCCTACAAGATCGACTTCGCACGCCAGGTCACGTCGCAGACGATCGCGTTGCTGCGCTCGGGACAGCCCGCCGTGGTGACAGTCACCGGCGATCGGATCCAGACGATCACGATGCTGCCGGGATCGGACGAGCTGTTCCTCTACGCAGGCCGCGTCGAGGACACCAAGCTCCTGACCGGTCAAACCACCCGTGCGAAGGAAGTGCTGACCAGCTATCGCTCGCTACTCTCCCGATCGCGCAGTCTCCAGTTGCGCTTCAATGCGGCGCTGCTGGCGATATCGTTGCTGATCGTCGGGATCGCCGTGTGGATCGCACTTGCGGTCGCGGACCGGTTGGTCCGTCCGGTCGGCGAGCTCGTCGATGCCGCACGCAGGGTCGCGGGAGGCGATCTCACAGCCCGCGTGCCGGATCCGCGCAGCCGCGACGAAGTCGGTACGCTCGCCAATGCGTTCAACCAGATGACCGGTCGCCTGCAGGAGCAAAATACCGAACTCCTGACCGCGAACAGCCAGCTTGAAAGCCGTCGTGCGTTGATCGAGGCGGTCATGGCAGGCGTTTCCGCCGGCGTCGTCGCGACAGGCCGGGAACGCACGGTGACGATCGCGAACGATTCCGCGATCGCGTTGCTGGGGACCGATGCCGGTGGCCTGGTCGGTCGACGACTGGCGGATGTCGCCCCCGAGCTTGACGCTATGATCGACAGCGGCGACCGTGAGGCGATCGTCGAGGTCGGGCAGGGGGGCGAAATGCGGACGCTGGCGGTCCGCATCGCTCGCCCGACAACGGGCCCGATCCTGACGTTCGACGACATCACGCAGCAACTGCTCGACCAGCGCCGCGCCGCCTGGTCCGACGTCGCGCGTCGCATCGCGCACGAGATCAAGAACCCGCTGACCCCGATCCAGCTCGCGGCCGAACGGCTGCAGCGTCGTTATGGCGGCAAGATCGAGGCGCAGGACGGCACGTTTTCGCGTCTCACCGACACGATCATCCGTCAGGTCGGCGACCTGAGACGAATGGTCGACGAGTTCTCCTCGTTCGCGCGGATGCCGAAACCCGTCTTCCGCGAAGAATCGCTGGTCGATGCCGCGCGCCAGGCGCTGTTTCTGCACGAAGTGGCGCACCCCGGAATCGGCTTTCACCTGGTCAACGACGATCCTGGCCTCACCCTCGTCTGCGATCGTCGCCAGATCGGCCAGGCGCTCACGAACATCGTCAAGAACGCGGTAGAAGCCATTGAGACCCGAGGCGAAACCGGCGGTTCGGTGACGATGACCTTGACTCAGGACGAAGGGCGGAGCGTCGGCATACAGGTCGCCGACACCGGCATCGGCCTCCCCGCCGATCGCGACCGGATCGTCGAGCCCTATGTGACGACGCGGGCACGCGGCACTGGTCTCGGGCTTGCCATCGTCAAGAAGATCATCGAGGAGCATTGCGGAACGATCGGCTTTTCCGATCGCCCGGGTGGCGGCACCGTCGTCACCATGATCTTCGACGCCAGGGCGCTGGCTGCGCTCGACCAAGGGGCATCCGCACCCGAGTTGGCAGGGGAGGGCCAGCTCGCCATGATGACTCGTAACCGGACATGATTTGATGGCGCTCGATATTCTCGTCGTAGACGACGAACGTGACATTCGCGAACTGGTGGCCGGCGTCCTGGAGGACGAAGGCTATGATACGCGCGATGCTGGCGACAGCGATACCGCGCTCGAGGCGATAGCCGCGCGGCGTCCGTCGCTGGTGCTGCTCGACGTATGGCTCCAGGGGTCCCGGCTCGATGGCCTGGAACTGCTCGACGAGATCAAACGTCGC
>JAYVRZ010000172.1:0-3581 GCA_043775965.1 Sphingomonas sp. | reverse complement strand
CGGGATACCCCAGCTTTCGCTGGGGTGACGGGTGGGGGTGGGGCGGTCGCCGCATCGGGACGGGGCGGGAGGGTGCGGGCGTCGGATTGGGGCGGCACGCGAGGCGGGCGCGGCGCGGTTGAGGGGGGCGGGATTGTGCGCGCGACCTCGAACCGTCACCCCCGCGAAAGCTGGGATCTCGTGCGGCGAGGGTACTCCCCATTACCGGGATACCCCAGCTTTCGCTGGGGTGACGGGTAGTGGTGGGGGCGCGGCTTTTGCGAGGGAACGGGAGACCCGATCGGTCCCCGTCCGTTTACCCCAGGCGGTCCCCGTCCGTTTCCCCCGGGCGGTCCCTGTCCGTTTACCCCCGGGCGGTCTCCGTCCGTTTACCCCGCGCGGCGGACGCGCGAGCCCTGCGTCTGGTTCAGGCGTTCCAGGCTGAACGCCTCGTGGAACTCGATGCCGGCCTTGCCGCCGCGGGCCCAGCGGACGCGGGCGGGGTACATCTGGTCCTCGAGCAGTTCGATCTGCATCTCGAGACCGTCGGGATTGCCGTCGACCGCGATGCCGTCGATCATCGCGCCCGACGTCGAGATATCACGGATCCTGACGTCGCCGCGGACGCCGTCGATCATGATGCGGGCGGAGCGGAGCATCTTAGTGCGCGGGGCGCGGCTGACCTTGAAGCCGCTGGCGGTGGCGGCGCCGTTCTCGACAGCCAATTGGCGCAGCGCCTCGTCGGCGCGGACCGGGCGGCCGTAGACATAGCCCTGGATGTGGCTGCAGCCGAGATCGCGGACCAGGTCGATCTCGTCCTGGATCTCGACGCCTTCCGCCGTCGTCTCCATGCCCAGCGTATCGGCGAGCGTCACGATCGCCTTGATGATCGCGGCGTTGCGGTTGCCGGGTTCGGCGGCGCCCTTCACGAACGACTGGTCGATCTTGATCTTGTCGAACGGCGCGTTGCGTAAGTAGCCGAGCGACGAATAGCCGGTGCCGAAATCGTCGAGCGCGAGGCGGACGCCGACGCCCTTCAGCGCCTTGAACATCTGTTCGGACGAGCGCGTCTCGTCGAGGAAAACGCCTTCGGTGATCTCGAGTTCGAGCCGTTCGGCGGCGATCCCCGACTGGGCCAGCGCGCTGGTGACGAGCGCGGGCAGGACAGGGTTGGCGAACTGGATCGGTGACACATTCACCGCGACGCGGATCGTGTCGGGCCACCGCGCAGCCTCGATACAGGCGGTCCGCAGCACCCATTCGCCGATCGCCTCGATCAGCCCGCATTCCTCTGCGACCGGGATGAAGTCGGCGGGCGAGACGAGCCCGCGCGTCGGGTGGTTCCAGCGGATCAGCGCCTCGTAGCCGGCGATCCGCGTCGTCCTGGTGCTGACGACGGGCTGGTAGCAAAGGTGGAACGCGCCGTCGGATACCGCGGCGCGCAGGTCGTCCTCGAGCAGCTTGCGAGTCCGTGCGCCCTCCAGCATGTGGTCCGAATAGAAGCGGTGGACGCCGCGGCCGTCTGCCTTGGCGGCGTACAGCGCGAGATCGGCGTTGCGGACGAGCGTCTCCGACGTCTCGCCGTCGACCGGCGCGATCGCGACGCCGATCGAGCAGCCGATCGTGACCGCGGTGCCGCTGATGAAATAGGGCTGCGACAGCGACGCGATCAGCTCGCGGGCGAGCGCGGACAGCGTGTCGCGATTGTCGATCCCCGGCAGCACGAGCTGGAATTCGTCGCCGCCCAGCCTTCCCACGAGGCCCGCATCGCCGACCCCGCGCTGCAGGCGTTGCGCGACCTGTTTCAGCAGTGCGTCGCCGGCCTGGTGGCCGAGGGTGTCGTTAACCGCCTTGAACCGGTCCAGATCCATCAGGAACAGCGACGTCGCGCGGTATGGCCCGGCATTCTGCGCGAGCGTCTTGTCGAGCGACAGCCGCATCCGCTGGCGGTTGGCGAGCCCGGTGAGCCCGTCGAACAGTGCCAGCCGTGTGATCTCGGCCTCGGACTTGCGCTTCTCGGTCAGGTCGCTGCCCGAGCCGATGAATCCCTGGAACCGGCCGAGATCGTCGACCACCGGGCGGCCCGAGATCGACCACCAGCGCTCGCAGGTCGGTGCGGCGGCGGCACACACCGAATAGTCGGAGAACGACGTCCGCGACGCGATGTGGAAGGCGAGCGTGCGTTCGGTGCCGGGCGCGTCGCTGTCCATCCGGAACAGGTCGGTGAGCGGCCGGCCGACGGCGCCGTTCGGCGAACCCTCGGCTTCGGGGACCAGCTCGGCGGCGACCTTGGCGGAGAGATAGGTGACGCGACCCTGGCGGTCGGCTTCCCAGAACCAGCCGGTGCCGTGGTCCTCGAACTCGGCGATCATCTTGACCGCGAGCTGGCCCTCGCTCGACACGGTGGCGCGGTCGAGCTCCAGGCTATGGTCGGTGCCTGCGAGGCCGAACGTCACGACCGCGAGGCAGCCGAGGAACAGGAGCGCGACGACGAACGGGATGCCAAAGCCCGACAGCACCGCCAGCATCGCTACGAGCCCGATGCCGAAGCCGATCGTGGCGGCGCGGACCGCGTGGACGCTGACCGCGGTGATGCCGATCGTGGCGGCGACCGTGACGAAGCTGCCGAGCTGCCAGGCGCCGCTCGGCATGTGCGTCGTGGTCCAGAGCAGCGACAGCAACGCGGCCGACATCGCCGCGGCGCACAGCGCGACGATGCGGTTGCGCTGGTGCGCGGGCCACGCGGTCATGCGCGGCAGGCGGACGGTCGCGAACACCAGCAGCGATACGGCGGACAGGATGCCGGCATGGACTGCGATAAGAGGGACGAGCGGCATGAGCGGCACGAGCCGGCCGAACGTCGCGATCCCGAGGAGCAGCGCGCAGGCGAGCAGCTGCGTGGCGAGCGTGAACGGCCAGACCGCGGCGACCTGCGCCAGCTTCGGCGCGAAGATATCGGAGGCCTGGTCGCGGTCGTCCTCGGTCAGCCCGAACAGGCTGCGGACGGGGGGACGATTGCGGGCGCGGCGATCGGCCGTGGGAAGCGGGGCGTACATCGGGATTTCCTAGCCGTCCAAGCCTTGCCAAAGTGCGCGGTGATCGTGGTTAATGACGGGATCGGCGACATCGCAGCGAAGCGGACCGGCCCCTCACGGGCGTCCGCAAGGGACGCAGCGGGTCGACCGGCACCGTCGCGCACCGGATGACGAAGGCGGCGTGATTTCCGAGGGATAGCTATCGACGCTGTCGCGTTGAGCGGGGGACTATAATCACGAGGCAGTCCCCATGAGCGCAGTTTCCACCGTCGCGTCCGCACTCGGTTTCGGCAGGAAGAAGGTCCGGTACGCGATCGTCGGGCTCGGCGACATTTCGCAGGCGTCGATGATGCCGGGCGTCGCCCACACCGGCAATTCGGAGATCACCGCGCTGGTCACCGACGATCCCGTCAAGGCGCGCGAGCTGGGCAAGAAATACGGGGTCGAGGCGACCTATCGCTACGACCAGTTCGACGAGCTGCTAGGCTCGGGACTGATCGACGCGGTGTATCTCGGGACGCCGAACTGGCGCCATGCGGAGTTCGCGATCCCCGCGCTGAAGGCGGG
>JAYVRZ010000171.1:0-5179 GCA_043775965.1 Sphingomonas sp. | reverse complement strand
TCGGCGCCCTCGCGCCAGCCGTTGCCTTGCTGCTGGCTTCGGCCAGCGCCCATGCTCAAGCCGCGCCGACGCCGGCGCCCCAGGTCGAGCCCAATAGCGGCGTCGCCGATATCGTCGTCACCGCGGAGCGCCGCGAGCAAAGTGCGCAAAAGACGCCGCTGACCATCCAGGTGATCGGTGGCGACGCGCTCGCGCGATCCGGACTGTCCGACGCGGCCGGGCTGCAGCGCCTGACCAATGGCGTCGAGATCGGCAAGGGCGGCGGCAACACGCAAATCTTCATCCGGGGCATTGGCGGCGCGGCGTTCAGTCCGTTGTCGAGCGCTGGCGTCGCTTTCAACGTCGATGGCGTGTATGTTGGCCGGCCGAACGGCGTCGACGGCAATTTCTACGACGTCGCGCGGGTCGAGGTGCTGAAAGGGCCGCAGGGTACACTCTACGGTCGCAACGCCAATGGCGGCTCGATCAACCTGATCACCAACGAACCGAAGCTCGGCCGCACCACCGCCGATTTCACGGGCGAACTTGGCAACTACAATCTGATGCATGCAACAGGCGCGGTGAACCTGCCGATCGGCGACAGCGCCGCGCTGCGTGCCGCGTTCAACGTCGTTGATCGCAACGGATACCTTTCGAACGGCACCGATGACGACGTCCAGCAGTCGGGTCGTCTGCGCTTCAAATGGCAGGCCGGCAGCGACATCACATTGCTGGTGAATGGCGACTATACGCATCTCGGCGGCAAGGGCGGCGACTATGTCTATCTTCCGCTACGCCCCGGCGCGCGCCCGTACGAGGCGCAATCCGAGCCCGCTGCCAATGCCTATATGCACGCCTTCGCGCCGCTCGGCGCGATCACCGACGACGTCCGTCCGGATTCGCGCCAGGACACCACACTTTACAATTTCAGCGGCCAGCTCGACTGGAACCTCGGCAGTTTCGCAACGCTGACGCTGCTGCCGGCCTATCGACATACGCATGCGCGTTTCGTCACGCATTTTGCTGGCCGCTTCACCGCCGACGAGACCACCGAGCAATCCTCTCTCGAGGCGCGCCTTGGCAACAGCACCCACGACCTGACCTGGGTGATCGGCGGCTACTTTTTCGATGAGAAGGCCCCGAACGCCGAAAACGACATCTATGTCAGCAACATCCTGCAGAACTACCACATCGCCTACACGCCGACGACGCGTGCCTATGCCGTGTTCGGCCAGGGCACGGTCGCGTTGGTTGACAAATTCCGCCTGATCGCCGGCGCCCGCTACACCTATGAGAAGCGCACATTGAGCGGCACGATCCGCGACGCTTCGGTCACCCCGCCCGCATTGCTCGAGACGTTCGGCGGCGCCAAGAATTTCGATGGCTTCACCTACCGGGTCGGCGCCGAATATGACCTGTCTCCGCGCAACATGATCTTCCTGACCTACAGCACCGGCTACAAGGCCGGCGGCTTTTCACAGACCGTGGCGCCGCTCAACGTGTTCCAGCCGGAGCGGCTGCGCTCGCTGGAATTTGGCTCGCGCAACCGTTTCCTGGACAACCGGCTACAGTTGAATTTCGGCGCCTATCGTTGGAAGTATAGCGACCTGCAGGACCAACGGGTCAATTTCGATCCGCTCGGTAATGTCAACTTCATCACCTTCAATTCAGGCAGCGCGACACTTTACGGCGCCAATCTCGACATCGTCTCCAAGCCGACCGCCAACGACACGATCAGCCTGTCGGGCGAATACACCCACTCGAAATATGATCTCTATTTCTTCCAGACGCCGGTACCATTCTACCAGCCCGCCAGTTCGGGATGTCCTGTCAGTGGCCCATACGCGCCGGGTGCGACGTTGCCGTACAACAGCGGCGGCAGCAACCTGAACACCGGGCCGCTGCCGGTTGTGGTCGGCGATTGCCGCAACTTCCAGGTCGCACGTGTGCCTGAGTGGAGCGGCACCATCGCTTACGGGCATGTCTTCCCGATGGCGTCCGGCGCCAGCCTCGCCTTTGACGGCAGCATCAAATATTCCAGCGCCCGGTGGCTCAGCGTCGACTTCATTCCGGCCGAGCGCGACGGCGCCTATGCCGTGGCCGATGCAAGCCTGACCTGGGTCGCGCCGGGCGGCCGCTGGTCGCTTGCCGTGTACGGCCGCAACCTGACCAACAAGGTCTATTATACCGGCGGCATCCAGACCGCGTTCATCGGCGGGCTGATCGGCGCCAACGTGGCCCCGCCGCGCATGTACGGCGTACGGGCCAGCATTCGGTTCGGCCAGTAGGAGGGACGGCAATGTATCCATTGGCCGAAGGCCTCTTCGCGGCGCCAAACCAGTGGTACATCGCCGCCTGGTCGCGTGAGGTCACGCGCCAGCCTATGGAGCGGATGATCCTCGACGAACCGGTCGCGCTGTACCGCAAACTGGACGGCGGCGCGGTTGGCGTCGAAGGGCGTTGCCCGCACCGCAGCTTCCCGCTCGGCAAGAGCCGCGTCGCCGGCGACGACATTCAGTGCGGCTATCCCGGCCTTACTTTCCGCCCTGATGGCAGCTGCGCGGCGATCCCGAGCCAGCCGCATGTCCCGCCCGTTTGCCGCATCCACGCCTATCCGCTGGTCGAATGCTGGCAATGGCTGTGGATTTGGCCCGGCGACCCAACGCTCGCCGATGAGAGCCTGCTCCCCGATCATCACGCGATCGGCCTGATCGATCTGCGCTACAGGACGGCGGGCGACATCTATCATTTCGTACCGGGCCGCTAGATGCTGCTGCACGACAATCTTTTCGACCTCACCCATATCGGCTATCTCCACAAGGATACGTTCGGTGAGGGTGCCGAGGCGGACCAGATACCGCTCCACGCCAGTAGGCCGGGCTGGGTCGAGAGCCACTTCGAGCAGCCCGACATTCCCTGCCCACCCTTTTTCGCCGCGATGCTCGGTTTTGACGGCCAGGTGACCCGGCATTTCGGGCTGCGGCTGCATCTGCCGTGCCTGCATGTCGGCGGCGACGACATCTTCGCCGTCGGTCCTGACGGCACGCCGGGGGAAAAGCTTGGTTCGTTCAGCGTCTATCACGGCGTAACGCCAGCCACCCGGCACAGCGCGCACTATTTCGGGGCGATAGGCCATGACTGGCCGCACGCCGATCCCGACCACGCCGCCAAAGTCGCTGCCAGACTGATCCCGGCCTTGGAGGAGGATATTTCGGCGGCGCGCTATTTCGAGGAAATGATCGCAAAGGTCGGGGGCCGCCCGAGTGAATTGCTGCTACGGGCGGATAATGTCTGTGTGCTTGGGCGGCGTGAGTTCGAACGGCTGATCCGGGCGGAGCACGCGACAATGATCGAGAGGGAAGCGGCATGAGCGCCTTGTTGTTCGAGGGCTGGTCGGGGCTTAGTCGGATTCCCGCCGCGCCGCCCGTAGCCGGTACGCCGCTGGTCGTCGCGATCCATGGCGGTACCTACACGTCGCTTTATTTCGACGTGCCGGGATATTCGCTGCTCGATCGCGCGACGGACAATCATATCCCGATCGTCGCGCTCGACCGGCCAGCCTATGGCCTGACGCCGGCACTGACCGAAGGCACGGCAACCATCGCCAACCAGGCACGGCACCTCATACCGACGTTGCATCAGGCTTGGCGGCAATATGGCCTTGGGACGAGCGGCATCGTGCTGATCGCGCATTCGATCGGTGCCGCCATCGCCGCGACCATCGCGAGCGAGGCCGAAGACCTGCCGCTGATCGGCCTTGCCATTTCAGGCGTCGGCTTGCGGACGCCAGGCACCCACCGCTCGATGTGGGAGGCATTGCCTGACACGCCGATGGTCGAGATGCCGACACCGATAAAAGACCAGTTGATGTTCGGCCCGCCGGGCAGTTTCGATGGCGCGGTGATGCCCGCTGCCAGCCATATCGCCAATGTCCCGGTTCCCAAGGCGGAACTGGTCGATATCGTCAGCGGGTGGAGTGAGAACGTCCATGCGACGCTCGGGCGGATCACAGTGCCCGTGCATTACCGACAGGGCGAGATCGATCGGTTGTGGATCGTTGACCAAGATGAAGTGACGGGTTTCGCCGCAGCCCTCACAGCGTCACCGCACGTCGATGCCGCGATCATGAATGGCACCGGGCACTGCATGGATTTCCATCACGTCTCTGCCGCCTTCCAACTCCAGCAACTCGCCTTCGCTTTGCAGTGCGGGGCGGAATGCTTAACTTCTCCGGCGCCGCAGCTAACGGGCCTGTATGGTCGCGAACGTCGCAGACCCCGATGACGCCACCACTCAGTCTCACTAACTAACTGATATTTGACTTTTATTCACCTTTCCTGACGGGAAAGTGCCTCCTATCGTGCCCCCAAAAAAATCTTGATGCCGAGAGATGTATTATCCCAATGATCCTTATGTCTTCTCGTCGTGGCAGTCTGATTAGCGTCAGGAGGTGGCGCGGTATCGTGCTGTTCGTCTGTAGGACTCACCAGACGATCCGTTTCACCCCCTGCTCATCGAACCGGACATGCGGATCTCCCTGCATCCGGCCCTCGGACAAAGCATTACGCCTTCGTTCACGGCGCGCCCCGACCAAGCTGGGTAAGACGGGCGAGCCCGTATTGCTCGTAGAGATGCTGGGGTAGGCAGGCTCCCGCCCTCTTGCCGGCTTTCCCATGTTTGCGTCGAAGCCACCGACGCAGCCGCACCACCGTGTAGCTGTCGATTGACCTGCCCCCACCGAATGGACCGTGTTGATTGTTAGTGGATTATGCTCGCCGCCGCCATATCCGGGCGGAGGTGGAGCGAAGCGGAGCCGGAGGCCGGATATGGCGGTGAGGCCGTTTCCGGGGCTGGCGGTCGGTAACCGAGGCTGCTGTGCGGACGGATGGTGTTGTAATGTCGCCGCCAAGCTTCGATCAGCACCTTTGCCTCGGCGAGGCTGTAGAAGATCTCTCCGTTGAGCAGTTCGTCGCGCAGCTACCCGTTGAAGCTCTCATTATATCCATTCTCCCATGGTGATCCCGGTGCGATGTACAGGGTTTTCACGCCGATCTGGCCGAGCCATTTCTGCACGGCATTGGCGATAAACTCGGCGCCATTGTCCGAACGGATATGCGCCGGTGGCCCTCGCGTGACGAACAGGTCCGCCAAGGCGGCAAGCACGTCTTCATGTTTGAGCTGACGAGCAATGACCAGCGCC
>JAYVRZ010000170.1:0-3683 GCA_043775965.1 Sphingomonas sp. | reverse complement strand
AGAAGAAGCACCCGTTGTTGCAGGAAATTTTCCTGAACGCAGTGCGCAAGTCCGAAGACAGCGTGACGATGTTTCTGATCAACGGCGTCATGCTGCAAGGTCAGATCGCAGGTTTCGACCTGTTCTGCATGCTGCTTCAGCGCGAAGGCATGGCGCAGTTGGTCTACAAGCACGCCGTCTCGACGATTCAGCCGGCCCGCCCGCTGAACCTCGCCGAGGAACCCACCGATACGGATGAAACGGACGATGACGATTGAGTAGTGGTTTCGAACGCGATCGGGACGAGTTCACGCGCGGCATGCGCGCGATCGTCGTGCTTCCCGACCAGGGCGACGCCGCGCGCGACGTCGATGCTCGCCTCGAAGAGACCGCGGGGCTGGCGGCCGCAATCGGCGTCGAAGTCGTCGAGCGGATCGCGTACCGGGTCCGCCAGGCCAAGCCGGCCACGCTGATCGGCAGCGGCCAGGTCGAGATGCTCGCGGCGCAGGTGCGGATGGAGGAGGCGGGGCTCGTCGTGTTCGATGCGAGCCTTACCCCGATCCAGCAGCGCAACCTGGAAAAATCGCTGGAAACCAAGGTCATCGACCGCACCGGCTTGATTCTCGAAATCTTCGGCGAACGTGCGGCGACTGCCGAAGGTCGCCTGCAGGTCGAACTCGCGCATCTCGATTACCAGGCCGGTCGGCTCGTGCGAAGCTGGACCCATCTTGAACGCCAGCGGGGCGGCTTCGGCTTCCTCGGTGGTCCGGGCGAGACCCAGATCGAGGCGGATCGTCGTTTGATCCGCGATCGCATGGCCCGGCTCAAGCGAGAGCTCGAGCAGGTCAGTCGGACGCGCGGGCTTCACCGCGAGCGGCGTCAACGCGCACCGTGGCCGGTGATCGCGTTGGTCGGGTATACGAACGCGGGAAAGTCTACGCTCTTCAATCGATTGACGGGCGCCGACGTCATGGCGGAGGATCTGTTGTTCGCGACGCTCGATCCGACGCTGCGACAGATCCAGCTACCCGGCATCGACAAGGCGATCCTGTCGGACACGGTGGGTTTCGTGTCCGATCTGCCCACGCAGTTGGTCGCCGCGTTCAAGGCGACGCTCGAGGAAGTCGTGTCCGCAGATTTGCTCGTGCATATCCGCGACATCGCGCATCCCGATACCGAGGCCCAGCGCGTCGATGTCGAGACGGTGCTGGCCGAGATCGGCGTCGATGAGAACACGCCGCGGTTCGAGGTCTGGAACAAGCTCGATCTGCTCGACGCCGACACGCACGACGAGATTGCCGGGCAGGCGGCGCACCGCGACGACGTCGTGGCGATTTCCGCGCTGAGTGGGGAAGGGGTCCAGCACCTGATCGAGCAGGTCGCGGCCAAGCTGACCAACGCGCATCGTCGCTACAGCATCACGATCGAGGCGAGCGACGGTGCCGGCGCGGCGTGGCTCTACGCGCATGGCGAGGTGCTCGACAGCACGAACGACGAACTCGAGACGACCTACGACGTGCGCCTGTCCGAAACCGATTACGACCGGTTCAGCCGTCGCGACGCTTGACCGCAGCCCATAGGTCTTCCTTCTGATCGAGCGTCATGGTGGCGAAAGCCCCGCCACCATCGGCCTCGATCGCACGGAAACGGGCTTCGAACTTAGCATTGCCGGCCCTGAGCGCGGCTTCGGGATCGACGCCCAGATGCCGCGCCCAGTTCGTTACCGCGAACAGCAAGTCGCCGATCTCCTCCGCGATCGTATCGGCGCCGGCCTCGCGGACTTCGGCGATCTCTTCGACCACCTTGGCAAGCGGGCCCGATGCGTCGGGCCAGTCGAACCCGACGCGGGCAGCGCGCTTTTGCAGCTTGTCGGCGCGCGATAAGGCGGGCAGGCCCACGGCTACTCCCGCCAGTGCGCTGCCATCGGACTTGCCGGCGCGCTCGTCGGCCTTGATCGCTTCCCAGCCGGGCGAGACGGCCGCATCGCCGAAAATGTGCGGGTGACGGCGTTCCATCTTGTCGCTGATCGCCGTGATGACATCGGCGAACGAAAACGCGCCGTCTTCCTCGGCGATGCGGCTGTGGAAAACGACCTGCAGCAACAGGTCGCCTAGCTCGTCCTTGAGGTCGGCAGGGTCGTTTCGCTCGATCGCATCGGCAACCTCATACGCTTCCTCGATCGTGTAGGGCGCGATCGTCGCCCAGGTCTGCACCCGATCCCATTCGCAACCGTCGACCGGGTCGCGGAGCCGCGCCATGATCGCTACCAGACGCTCAATCACTGCGGTCTCCCGATCGCTCAAAACAACCAAAGGCAAGATCGATAATATACATTATGTAAAACAGACTATGATTTCGGCGTGAGGATCAAGGTCGAGTTGTCGACCCGCCACGATCCCAGCCGCGACAGGAAGTTCATCCCGAGCACATCCGTGTCCCCGAACGCCGGCGACGTGACCACCCCGAGGTCTCTTGCCGTAATCGATCCGATCGTGATCTGCTTGGCCGTCGCAGTGCGCGCGGTCACGTCGCCGTTGGCGGTGCTGATCAAGACCGGAAACGGGCTCTCGTCGTCATCCAGTCCCGCGGCCTTGGCGGTTGCGGTCGACAGCGCAGTCGTGGTCGCGCCGCTGTCGATAAGCATTCGGCGATCGATGCCGTCTATCGTGACGTCTGCCCAGAAATGGCCGTCGTCCGCCATGCGGATCCGCGTTTCCGATCCGGTGACCTGCTGGTCGCTGAACAGCGTGGTGAGCCCCGACAGCCTGTCGCGCTGGCTGGCGAGCAGAAGTCCGACGGCGAATATGCCGACCCAGGCCAACGCCATCTTCAGCACGGGCGCCAACGGTATCCGCCGTGCGACCAGGGCAGACAACGGCAGGATCAGCATCACCGCGTACAGCGCGAACTGGGCTGCACGGTCGCCGCTCATGCCGTCAGCACGAGCCCGTCATACCCCGGCTCGACGCCAACAGGCAGTTCACGGCACAGGCCGGCATAGTCCATGCTCTGGTCCATGTGGATGAGCGCGGTCCGCGTCGGCCGCAACCGCTCGACCCAGTCGAGCACTGCCGGCAGTTCCATGTGCGTCGGATGCGGTCGACGTCGCAACGCGTCGACCACCCAGACGTCCAAGCCTTCATACAGAGTGGCCATATCGGCGGTCATGACGTGGAAATCCGTGGCATATCCGATCGCATGCCCGTCCGCCTCGAATCGCAGGCCGGCCGCATGGATGTTGCCGTGCGGCTGATCGGTAACGCTGATAGCGATCCCCCCGATCGTCAGTCGGTCTGCCAGCGGTGCGGCGTCGACCGTCGGCGGATAGCCGCTGCGGCCGTGAAAAGCATAGGTGAACCGCGCGTCGAGCGCCGCCAGCGTCGCCGGCCGTGCATAGCCCCGCACGGGTGTCCCTGTTGCATGATAGAGCTGCCGCAGATCGTCGATCCCGTGGCAATGATCGGCATGGTCGTGAGTCCAGATCACCGCATCGACCCGGTCGATGTCCGCTGCCAGCAGCTGTTCGCGCATGTCGGGGCTCGTATCGATCAGGATCCGCGTGCCGTCATGCTCGACGACCGCGGACGCGCGTGTCCGGCGGTTGCGCGGCTCGGTGGGATCGCAATCGCCCCAGTCGTTGCCGATCCGCGGGACGCCGGACGAGGTGCCCGAGCCGAGGATGGTGATCTTCACGCGCGCGTCTT
>JAYVRZ010000169.1:0-15376 GCA_043775965.1 Sphingomonas sp. | reverse complement strand
GCAGCTCCTGGCCCTTGCCGCGGAAGTTGCGCTGTGTGATGTTCGCCTGGATGATGAACCGTTCGAGGCTCGAATAACCGGCCGACAACTGGAGTTCGCCGGTCGACTTCTCTTCCAGGTTGGTCTCGAGGATCACGCGATCCGGTGCCGATCCGGGAAGCTGCTTGATCTCCATCTTGTCCTGGAAATATCCCAGCGAGTTGATGCGATCCTGCGAACGCTTAACCTGGAAGCTGTTGAAGGCATCGCCCTCGGCTAGACGGATCTCGCGGCGGACCACCTTGTCCTGCGTCTGCGTGTTGCCATTGATATCGATCCGCTCGACATAGGTTCGCTTGGCTTCGGCGATGTTGAAATTAATCCCCATCGTCAGCGTTTCGGCGTCCTTTTGGAACTCCGGGTTCACCTCGGTAAACGCATAGCCGAACAGGCCGGCGGTCTGGCTGAGGTTGTCGACCGAATCCTCGACGAGCTTGGCGTTGTACCAGTCGCCCTTCTTCAGCGGCAACGTCGCGGCAAGCTTGGTATTGTCGAAGTCGCGGATCTGGCTGTCCACGGTGACGTCGCCGAACTTGTAGCGCTTACCTTCCTCCACCACGTACGTGATGATGAAGTCCTTCTTGTCCGGCGTAAGCTCGGCAACCGCCGACGTGACACGGAAATCGGCGTAGCCCTGCGTCAGGTAGAACTGGCGCAATTTCTGCTGATCATAGGACAGGCGATCCTGATCGTAGCTGGTCGCCGACGACAGCAGGCGGAACAGGCGGGCCTGCTTGGTCGCCATCTGACCACGAATCTGGTCGTCGGAGAACACCTCGTTGCCGAGGATGTTGATCTGGCGAACCTTCGACTTCGGCCCTTCGCTGACTTCGAACACGACATCGACGCGGTTCTGGTCGAGATTGACCATCTTCGGATCGATCACCGCGGCGAAACGGCCCTGGCGCCGATACAGCTCGATGATCCGGCCGATGTCCTGGCGGACCGCGGTGCGCGTGAAGATCTGGCGCGGCGCGAGCTTGATCTCTTTGGTGATCTTGTCGGTCTTCAGCGCCTTGTTGCCCTCGATGATCACCCGGTTGATAATCGGGTTCTCACGCACGCGAAGGACGATGTTACCGTCCTCGACGCCCGCGATCGAGTAATCCGCGAACAGGTCGCTCGCCTGGAGATCCTTCAGCGCCTGGTCGAGCGTCTCCGCGGTGTAAGGGATGCCGAGCCGCAATTTGGTGTAGCTCAACACCGTCTCGGGCTCGATGCGCTGCGACCCTTCGACTCGCAGAGTCTTGATCGTGCGAATGGATACCGGCACCGTGGCAGGCGTTGCAGCATTGACCGCACCCGTGACGGGGTTGCGCGCCGTTGTTGGAGTCGCCGTAGCCGGCGTGGTTGCGGTCGGCGCCGTCTGCGCGAACGCGGGCGCGCCGGACAGGACCGTACCTGCGAGAAGCAGGGCGCCTTTCCGCGCGAAATCGTAACCGTTGATCGCTGTCACCAAACCCACCCTAAAAACGTGCACATACAAGGCGCGCCCGCCCTGCCCTATCGTCGTCAGCCGATCAAGCCGGCCAAGTTCTTCCAAAGCCCGAAATTGCCGAGATCGTTGAAGGTCACAAGCAGCATGAGCGCGAGGATCGCCGCAAGGCCACCACGGAATGCCCATTCCTGGACCTCGGGTTCGACCGGGCGCCGGCGCACCGCTTCAATCGCATAGAAGAAGAGGTGTCCGCCATCGAGCATCGGCACTGGCAGCAGGTTGATGAACCCCAGATTGATCGAGACCAGAGCGATCAGGAAGACATAGGCATCAAGGCCGAGCGCCATTTGTTCGCCGGAAACCTTGGCGATGCTGAGTGGCCCGCCGAGTTCCTTGACCGAACGCCGGCCCGTGATGACCTGTCCAAGCGTTTCGACCATCATCGATACGATCTGCCCGGTCCGCTGCACGGCGACTACTGGCGCTTCGATCAGGCTGACCGGAACGATGATCGGTTTCCCACCCGCGATGCCGAGGCGACCGATCCGGTATTCGTTGCCGAAGCGATCGCGCTGCAATTCAGTGCCAATCACGAGATCGCGCGACAGCGACCGCCCGCCGCGGACGACGTCGACCCGCGCGCTTTCGCCGGCGCGGATACGGGCATAGCGCGCCATGTCGTCGAACGTGTCGACCGAACGGCCGCCGAGCGCGACGATGCGGTCGCCTGGCTGCAGTCCAGCCTTTGCGGCGGCGCTGCCGGGCCTGGTCGTACCGACGACCGGCGGCATGCGGATGTCACCATAGGCAAACGCAAAGCCGGCGAGGATGAGGATCGCAACGACGAAATTTACCACCGGCCCGGCCGCGACTACGATCGCGCGCTGCCATACGGGCTTTGCCTGGAAAGTACGCTGGCGCTCGTCGGCGGGTAGAGCAAGCCAATCGGCCGAGGGCTGGCTGGCCGGGTTCATGTCCCCGGCGAATTTCACATAGCCACCCAGCGGCAGCCACCCGAACTTCCACCGGGTCCCGCGCGTGTCGGTGAAGCCTGCGATCTCGCGACCGAAGCCGATCGCGAAGGCGTCCGCCTTGATCCCGAAATACCGACCGGCGAGATAATGGCCCATTTCGTGGACGAACACGAGCGGACCGATCACCGCAGCGAACGACAGGACTGTCAACAGGATACCCGGCGTTTCGATCAAACCACGCAATCCTTCATACGCTCGCCATTACACGCTCGTCCGCCAAACGCCGCGCCTCGGCGTCGATCGCCAGAACGGCATCGACGCTGTCCGGTGCGGCCGGATCGTAGCACGATAGCGTATCTTCCACGATTGCGGCAATTTCGAGGAAACAAATGCGGCGCGCCAGGAACGCCTCGACCGCAACCTCGTTGGCAGCGTTCAGAATCGCAGGCCGCGCCCCACCCGCATCCAACGCCTCGCGCGCCAGGCGCAACGCCGGAAACCGCACTGGGTCGGGCGCCTCGAAATCGAGTCGGCCGATCCCGACCAAGTCAAGCGGGGCCATCGGCGTCGCCATCCGGTCCGGCCATGCCAGCGTATGCGCGATCGGCGTCCGCATGTCGGGCGGGCCGAGCTGCGCCAGCACCGAGCCGTCGACATAATCGACCAGGCTATGGATCACCGACTGCGCGTGGATGACAATCTCGATCCGGTCATGCGCAATCGGGAACAGCCGCGCGGCCTCGATCAACTCGAGGCCCTTGTTCATCATCGTCGCCGAATCGACCGAGATCTTCGCGCCCATCGACCAATTGGGATGCTTGACCGCCTGTTCGAGCGTGACGCCGCGCATCTGCTCGGTCGTCCAGTCGCGAAACGGTCCACCACTGCACGTCAGGATGATCCGCCGCACGCGCTCCGGCCGGGTCGAGTCGAAACACTGGAAGATCGCGTTGTGCTCGGAGTCGGCGGGTAGCAAGGTCGCGCCGGATGCCTTGGCGGCGGCAAGGATGACATCGCCGGCGGAGACGAGCGGCTCCTTGTTGGCGATCACGACGGTCCCGCCCTGCTCGATCGCCGCCATCACCGGCTTCAGGCCCGCGCAACCAACGATAGCCCCCATCGTCCAGTCGGCGCCCGACGACGCGGCCTCGGCGATCGCGTCGGCGCCACCGCCGGCGCGGATACCCGTCCCCGCCAGCGCCTCGCGCAAGTCGGGAAGGCACGTGTCATCCGCGACGACAGCGAACGCAGCCCTGGTCCGGATCGCAGCGGCGGCGAGCTTGGCCACGTCACGGTTGGCGGTCAGCGCGACGACACGGAAGCGGTCGGGCTCGCGCTCGATCAGGTCGAGCGTCGAGGTCCCGACCGAGCCGGTCGCGCCCAGAATCGTGACGGTCTTCATCCGTAGAAATGCGGCAGCAGGACGAGGAAAGCGGCGACCGGCGCGACCGGCACCAGACCGTCGAGACGATCCATCACGCCGCCATGCCCGGGCAGGATATTACCGCTGTCCTTGACCCCGGCGACGCGCTTCAACCAGCTCTCGTAGAGATCGCCCATCTGCGCGAGCACGGCCAGCACCGGCGTCGCCAGCGTCATCCGCAGCGGCAGCCCGTATCCGACATGCAGCACCGCCGCGAGCGCACTCGCAAGCACGACGCCGCCGATCAGTCCCGACCAGGTCTTGTTCGGACTGATCACCGGCGCGAGCTTCGGCCCGCCCAGCGTCCGCCCGGTGAAGAACGCACCGATGTCGCATGCCCACACCAGCGACAGCGCCCATAGCGTGAAGAGGACACCCTCGTCCTGCCGCCGGATGATCATCAGCGCGAGCACGGGCAGTCCACAATAGATCACGCCGAGCGCAAGCGGAGGCTTGCGCGTCGTGATGACGACAAAGAACGCGGCACCAGCGAGCAGCCCTAGCGTGAAGAAATCGTGGATCACCAGGATCAGCGAGGCCGGCGCCATCAGCGCGAGCGGCACCGACAGAGCGAATTGCGCCATCCGCTTGGTCTTGGCATCGACGCCTTGGAGCATCGACCACTCGGCCATCATGAACAGCGCGGCGACCACGCCCAGCACCCAGAACGCGATCCCGCCGAGCGTCAGCGCGATGCTCGCCACCGCGATCATGCCGACGCTGGCGAACATCCGAAGCTGCAGGTTGGACGGGGTTCGGAGCGCCTGGTCGGGCGCGGTCGCAGGGTCTGGCAGAATCGTCACGATGCCATCCCATTCAAAAAATCGCAGTTCCCCCGTGAAACCGGGAGCCCAGGATCACCCACGCTGGCGCCCCCGGCTTCTGGGCCCCCGCGTTTGCGAGGGAACGGGAAAGTCACAGACCACCGTAGCGACGCTGGCGCATACCGAACGCGGCGACCGCATCGGCAAGCGCTGCGGCGTCGAAGTCGGGCCACAGGGTGTCGACGAACAACAGTTCCGCATAGGCTGCCTGCCACAACAGGAAGTTCGACAGGCGCTGTTCGCCGGACGTGCGGATCATCAGGTCGAGCGGCGGCAAGTCGTGCGTGTCGAGTTCGGCCTCGATCGTGCCGACGTCGATGCTTGCGGGATCGAGCGTCCCGTCGCGAGCGCGCTCGGCCAGTCGCCGCGCGGCAGTGACCAGTTCGGCGTGCGCGCCGTAGTTGAGCGCGATCGCCAGGATCGGACCGGTGTTGCTCGCGGTCCGGGCAATCGCATCGTCGACCATTGCCACGAGATCGGGCGAGAAGCTGTGATAATCTCCGATTACCCGCAGCCGGACGTTCTCGCGCGCGAGTTCGTCGAGATCGCTCCGGATGAAATGCCGAAGCAGCCCCATGAGGTCGCTGACTTCCTCGGCCGGGCGACGCCAGTTTTCCGACGAGAACGCGTAGAGCGTCAGCGCCTCGATCCCCATCGCCCGCGCCGCGCGCGTCACTTTCCGCACCGCCTCGACGCCGGCCTTGTGCCCGGCAAATCGCGGCAGGAACCGCTTCTTCGCCCAGCGCCCGTTGCCGTCCATGATGATGGCGACATGGCGCGGCACCGCGCCGCCCGAGGGAACGGCAACGAGTGGTGCGGCCCCCGCCGAAGTCCCGGCCGAAGTCCCGGTCGAAGCGGCGCCGAACGCCCTCACTTTCCGAGGATTTCCTTTTCCTTGGCGCCTGCGGTCGCATCGAGCTCGGCGATGACGCCGTCAGTCAGCTTCTGCACTTCGGTCTCGTGACGCTTGCGCTCGTCCTCGCCGAACACGCCCTTCTTCTCGTCGACCTTCAGCGAATCCATGCCGTCACGACGCACGTTGCGAACCGCGATGCGGGCCTTTTCGGCATATTGGCCGGCAAGCTTGGCGAGCTCCTTGCGGCGCTCCTCGGTCAGATCGGGGATCGGCAGGCGCAGCGTCTGGCCGTCGACGATCGGGTTGAGGCCGAGGCCGGCCGAGCGGATCGCCTTGTCGGTCGGGCCGACGTTCGACTTGTCCCAGACCTGCACCGACAGCATCCGCGGCTCGGGCGCCGAGACGGTTGCGACCTGGTTCAGCGGCATCGACGAACCATACACCGTCACCATCACCGGATCGAGCAACGCGGTCGACGCGCGGCCGGTGCGAAGCCCTGCGAGATCGCTCTTCAGCGCGTCGACGGCGCCCGCCATGCGGCGCTCGAGGTCCTTCTTGTCATAGGCGGCCATCTTAACTCTCCTGCTCGTTCTGGACGATCGTCGACACGCCATCACCCGCCAACACCGCGGCAAGATTGCCGGGTTCGCGGATGTTGAAGACGACGATCGGGATATTGTTGTCGCGGCACAGCGCGATCGCGCTCGCGTCCATGACCTTGAGGTCGTCGGACAGCACGCGGCTATAGGAAACCGTTTCGTAGCGCACCGCATCGGGGTGCGTCTTCGGGTCGGCGTTATAGACGCCGTCGACCGAAGTGCCCTTGAACAGCGCGTCGCACTTCATCTCGGCAGCACGCAGCGCGGCGCCCGAATCAGTGGTGAAATAGGGGCTGCCCACGCCCGCGGCGAAGATCACGACGCGACCCTTTTCGAGGTGTCGCTCGGCGCGACGGCGGATGAACGGCTCGCACACCGATGCCATCGGGATCGCCGACTGGACTCGCGTGTCGACGCCGATCTGCTCCAGCGCGTTCTGCACGGCCAGCGCGTTCATCACGGTCGCGAGCATGCCCATGTAGTCGCCGGTCGCCCGGTCCATGCCGCGCGCCGCGCCCGCCATGCCACGGAAGATGTTGCCACCACCGACGACGATGCAGATCTCATAGCCCTTGGCCTTGATATCGGCGATCTCCTGCGCGACGCGCGCGGTGACCGTCGGATCGATCGACAGGCCGGACGGCCCCATCAGGACTTCGCCCGACAGTTTCAGCAGGATATGTTTGTAGCGCGGAGGCGTCATAAATCTCGAATATTGATTGGCGGGGCGGCGCGGACCTTAGGCGGCGAGGGCGGCGATGTGAAGCGCCGGGAGATGGGTGCATCGATTCTGGACGGAGATGGGACGGAAAACGGACTGGGTTGGGTCCAGTCGCTTGTCATTTTCCCGGGAGCGGAAGCGTCTTCGCTTACCTATCTGGAATTAGCGACTTCAGCGGCTGCGCCTCCCCGGCGGAGGCCGGGGTCCAGTTGGAAAGGTCGATGTAGCGAGGGAAGACCGTCACCACCCTTGCTTCCCACCTGGCCCCCTGCCTTCGCCGGGGAGGTGCTGTCTCTCAGGCGGGTCACGGACCTACTTCGGTATCACCGGCCCACTCGGTGCCAGCTCGACGCGGTCACTGACCGATGATTCGCGGAACCGTGCATGCCCGAACACCCCCGGCATGCGCACGAACCCTATCCTTCTCCCCCTCGGGGAGAAGGTGGCCCACTTGGGCCGGATGAGGGGTGGTAAGGTTCGAGACCTCGCCACGCCCCTCACCCTTCCCACGGCCAAGTAGCCGCGGGGCCCTTCCCTCTCCCCGACGGGGCGAGGGAGAACAGCTTACGCCTGCGGAACGCCCGATGCAGCAGCAACTTCAGCTGCGAAGTCGGACTGCTCCTTCTCGATACCTTCGCCGAGCTGGAAGCGGACATAATCCACCAGCTTGATCTCGGCACCGGCGTCCTTGCCGGCCTTGGCGACGACGTCGGAGATCTTGGTCTTGCCGTCCATCACGAACAGCTGGCTGACCAGCGCATGCTCCTTGCGATACTTGGCGATGCCGCCTTCGACCATCTTGGCGATGATGTCGGCAGGCTTGCCCGATTCCGCGGCCTTCTCGGTCGCGATCGCGCGCTCGCGCTCGATCTCGGACTCGTCGAGGTCGGCTTCGTTCAGAGCCTTCGGGAACGCTGCCGCGATGTGCATCGCGAGCTGCTTGCCGAGCGCCTGGAGAACCTCGTCCGAAGCCTCCGACTCGAGCGCGACGAGCACGCCGATCTTGCCAAGGCCGGGAGCCGCTGCATTGTGGATGTACGGAACGACCGCACCCTTGCTGACTTCCAGCGTGCGCGAGCGGCGCAGCGACTGGTTCTCGCCGATCGTCGCGACGTTGTTCGTCAGGACTTCCTCGACGGTCTTGCCCGATGGCATCGCCTGCGTCTTCAGCGCCTCGACGTCGCCGCCGGTTGCGAGCGCGATCTGGGTTACTTCGCGGACGAACGACTGGAACTGGTCGTTCTTGGCAACGAAATCGGTCTCGGAGTTGACTTCGACCGCTGCGCCCCTGGTGCCCGACACGGCGACGCCGACCAGGCCCTCGGCCGCGGTACGGCTGGACTTCTTGGCGGCGGCTGCGAGCCCCTTGGTGCGCAGCCAATCCATTGCCTGCTCCATGTCGCCGGCGTTCTCGCTCAGCGCCTTCTTGCAATCCATCATGCCCGCGCCGCTCTTCTCGCGCAGATCCTTGACCATTGCTGCCGTGATATCGGCCATGTCTCTAATCCTTTTTAGGTCTGAATATGGTTGCGGGCGAGGCAGAGCTTTCGCCCTACCCCGCCCGCATGACGGTTCGGCGACGACGCTTATGCGTCGATCTGGCGCTCACCCTCGGCTGCGAACTCTGCAGCGGTATCGGCGTTCGCGGTTGCCTGTGCCGTGTCAGCCGTAGCTTCGACGGTCGGCTCTGCGCTCAGTGCCTCTTCCTTCGGCGGCTCGATCATCGCGCCGATGTCGGCACCGGTGCGGCGCTGCTGCTCCTGGCCGCCGCGCGTCGCTGCGATCGCGATTGCTTCGCAATACAGGCGGATGGCACGGGCTGCGTCGTCGTTCGCGGGAACCGGGAAGGCGATGCCGTCCGGCGACACGTTCGAATCGAGGATCGCGACGACGGGAATACCCAGCGTGTTCGCTTCCTTGATCGCCAGCTCTTCCTTGTTCGCGTCGATCACGAACATCACGTCGGGAATGCCGCCCATGTCGCGGATACCGCCGAGCGACAGCTCGAGCTTGTCCTTCTCGCGGGTGAGCTGAAGGACTTCCTTCTTGGTCAGGCCGACGGTGTCGCCCGACAGCATTTCCTCGAGCGTCTTGAGACGCTTGATCGAACCCGAGATGGTCTTCCAGTTGGTGAGCATGCCGCCCAACCAACGATGATTGACGAAGTGCTGGCCCGAACGACGCGCTGCGTCTGCGACGGGCTCCTGCGCCTGGCGCTTGGTGCCGACGAACAGGACCTTGCCACCACCGGCAACAGCCGACGAGACGAACTCGAGCGCGCGCGCGAACAGCGGCACGGTCTGCGAGAGGTCGAGGATGTGGACGCCGTTACGATCACCGAAGATGTAGGGCTTCATCTTGGGGTTCCACCGATGCGTCTGGTGGCCGAAATGCGCGCCCGTTTCAATGAGCTGCTGCATGGAGACGACTGGAGCCGCCATAGGGATATATCCTTCCGGTTGTGCCTCTGGGAAGCGGATGACGTCGTGGCCGAATGGCCAAGACGCACCGGGCTATGATGCCTCCCATGCGGGGTTAGAGGCGCGGCCCTTAGCGTGGCTTTATGAGAAAGGCAATCGCTCAAGGCCCACTTGACTCGTGGAACGCAATGAGAACATAAAGGGCTCAGAGGGGAACAGATGTTCGACTCGGCGCAGAATCACCCCGGTAGGACGGGATTCGAAATGCGACGAATGGAACGATGTTTCTGACCAAGTGTTTGCGGACATTAGGAATTTGTTCGCAACTCATAGGAAGGCGGACGTGATGTTGGTTCTGAGCTTCATGGTTTTTGCTGGTGCATTCGCGGTCGCGGGCATGATGATCGTTTCGTCGATCGCGCCACAGTGGGACCGTATCGTCCGGCTAGCGATGGGCAATGTCGAACCCGCTTTCCAGCCGCTCCGCGCGCTGGCGGTGGCGGAGCGCCGGATCGCGGTCAGGCGCTGGGCTTCGACATCGGCTCCGACGTCCGCCCGCCGGTGGAACGCTGCCGCCTGATCTTGGCATAGCTCGCGACGCTGAACGGCATCGAGAGCAGGTACAGCACGCAGATAATGCTGAGCGTATGCCAAGGCGCGCTCACGATCGCCGCTCCTAGCAACACGACAAGCGCGATCGCCTCGAACCGGATATTGCTGCGGAGCTTGACCGAACTCCATGAGTAGGTCGCGATGCTGGACACCATGAGGAGCGCGACGAACGCTACCCATGGCGCAACGAAGTAGGGCGATGCGAATTTCGACTCGTCGGTCCAGAACCAGAAAAACATCGGCATAAGCGCAAGGCCCGCCCCTGCTGGGGCCGGAACGCCCGTTAGAAAGCCGGCCGACTTGTGTGGTTGGTGGCTCTCGTCGATCTTGGCATTGAAGCGCGCAAGACGCAGTGCGCAGAACACTGCGAAGATCAGCGAGCAGATCCAGCCGACACGCGGCAGCGCGGCTAGCGACCAGAGATAAACGATCAACGCGGGTGCAACGCCGAACGAGATCGCGTCAGACAATGAGTCGAGTTCGGCGCCGAAACGGCTTTCGCCGTGGAGCATCCGGGCAATGCGACCGTCGAGGCCATCGAGCACGCCAGCGACCATGATCATCGCCACGGCACTTTGCCATTCGCCGCCGATCGCGAATCGCACGCCACTCAGGCCTGAGCACAACGCCAGGGCGGTTACCGCATTGGGCGCGACCGCGCGCAGCGGAAGGCCGCGCGGCGCGCGGCGCGTGCGACCGAACTTTCCACGACCACGCGTGTCGATCGAATTATCGTCGATCTCGTCGCGATCGATCATTGTGCGACCCCACCGACCGGAACACCACCCACGCGGCCAAGCACGGTCTCGCCTGCAATACTACGCTGGCCGAAGCAGACCTGCGGGACGACATGATCGGGCAGGTACACGTCGACGCGGCTGCCGAACCGGATCAGGCCGATGCGCTGGCCGGCTGCGACCATGTCGCCGGCCTTGACGAAGCCGAGAATACGACGCGCGACCAAACCCGCGATCTGCGTGAAGCCGATCCGCATGCCGTGGCGGTCCTCGACCACGAAATGCTGGCGCTCGTTCTCGTCGCTGGCCTTGTCGAGGTCGGCGTTGAGAAACTTGCCCGAAATGTAGACCACCTGTCGAACCGTCCCCGCAATCGGCGTGCGATTGATGTGAACGTCGAACACCGACATGAAGATCGACACGCGCACGAGCGGCGCGTCGCCGAGGCCGTTCTCACCGGCGAGCTCGCGCGGGATCGGCACGCGCTGGATCATCGTGATCAGTCCGTCCGCTGGCGCGACGATCAGCCCCTCGCCCTGCGGCGTGGTGCGGATCGGATCGCGGAAGAACGTGGCGACCCAGATCACGACGCCGACCATCGGCCAGAACAGCACGTGGCTGACGATCGTCAGCAGCAGCGTGATTCCGGTCGCGATCGCGACGTATTTGTGGCCCTCCGGATGGACTGCGGGAAATCGCCATTTGACCGTGGAGGTCGTGACGCGCGGCTTGTCGAGCGATGCCATAACCGGCGGGTCTATCCGTGCCGGACGCCCGATACAACGACGAACCGGCTTTTCCTTACAGGGCCGGAGGTTGTCCAATGCTCGGCCGGGGGTGGCCGGTGGTTGATCGTGGAGGCCCGCTCCCCTAGACGCTCCCCAAACCCCCTCCCCCGAAGGACGCGCACATGGCGAAGATCAAGGTAAAGAATCCGATCGTGGAGATCGATGGCGACGAGATGACCCGGATCATCTGGGAATGGATCCGCGAGCGCCTGATCAAGCCCTATCTGGACATCGAACTCGATTACTACGACCTCGGCGTAGAACACCGCGATGCGACCGACGACCAGGTCACGATCGACAGCGCGCTCGCCACTCAGAAGCACGGCGTCGCGGTGAAGTGCGCGACGATCACGCCCGACGAGCAGCGCGTGACCGAGTTCGGCCTCAAGAAAATGTGGAAGTCGCCGAACGGCACGATCCGCAACATCCTCGGCGGCACGATCTTCCGCGAGCCGATCGTGATCAAGAACGTGCCGCGCCTGATCCCGGGCTGGACGCACCCGATCGTCGTCGGCCGTCACGCATTCGGCGACCAGTATCGCGCGACCGATTATCTGGTCCCCGGCCCCGGCAAGCTGCGCCTCGTCTTCGAAGGCGACGACGGCACGGTCATCGACCGCGAGGTGTTCCAGTTCCCGTCGGCCGGCGTCGCGATGGCGATGTACAATCTCGACGATTCGATCCGCGATTTCGCCCGCGCGTCGATGCATTACGGCCTCAACCTCAAATGGCCTGTGTACCTGTCGACCAAGAACACGATCCTCAAGGCCTATGACGGCCGCTTCAAGGATCTGTTCGCCGAAGTGTTCGAGGCCGAGTTCAAGGACAAGTTCAAGGAAGCCGGCATCGTCTACGAGCATCGCCTGATCGACGACATGGTCGCATCGGCGCTTAAGTGGAACGGCGAGTTCGTCTGGGCCTGCAAGAACTATGATGGCGACGTCCAGTCGGACCAGGTCGCACAGGGCTTCGGGTCGCTCGGCCTGATGACCTCGATCCTGCTGACCCCGGACGGCAAGACCGTCGAGGCCGAGGCGGCGCACGGCACCGTCACGCGCCACTTCCGCATGCACGAGCAGGGCAAGGCGACCTCGACCAACCCGATCGCGTCAATCTTCGCATGGACCGGTGGCCTGAAGTATCGCGGCAAGTTCGACGATACGCCCGACGTGACGAAGTTCGCCGAGACGCTCGAGCGCGTCTGCGTCCAGACCGTGGAGAACGGCCACATGACCAAGGATCTCGCGATCCTGATCGGCCCCGACCAGCCCTGGATGACGACCGAGCAGTTCTTCGAGCAGGTCCGCTCGAACCTCGAAACCGAAATGGCCAACTGGGCTTAAGCCTCAATTGTGTCTTAAACGATGTTTCTCGGCGGGTAACACCGTCGAGAAACACTAGCAGTTGGGGAATGGATGCGCGCTCGGCAGGCCGTCTTCGGACTTTGCGGTATCGGCATCAGTGTTGCTGTCGTGGCGCAAGCGCCGCCTAGCACTAGCATACCCGGCGTCACCCGATCCTTTTACGAAGTGACGGGGTCCAATGCCGGGCAGGTTCGGGCAGCGATCGACAAGCTTCGTCCGACCGATCCGAACGACGGCATACGCGTCGATGCGCTAACCAGCTTCCGTTACGCGTGGCGTTGGCCCGGCAACGGACATGGTGGCTGCGATTTAAGCCGAGCCGAAGTAACATTCACCGCAACGATATTGCTGCCAAGGCTTGCCGAAGACGTCAAACTGTCGAGCACGGATCGTAAGCGCTGGGCGGCGTACATCGCGGCGCTCGAGACGCACGAGGCAACACATCTGATCAACGCGTATTCGATCCATACCGAACTTGCCGATGCGATCAAATCCGCCACGTGCGAAACTGCGACGGCGGCCGGGACGAAAGTGTTGGCGAAGGCAAATGCCATCGACCTCGCGTTCGATAAACGGACCCGGCACGGTCGAACGGACGGTGTGCCATTTCCCTGATGTTTATAAGCGCCTGACAAATCCGCCATCCGTCCCCTAAGGTCGCAGGCATGGCATTACGGCTCGACAATCAAGGTTTCAGCGACGCGCTCGTCATTCTCGGTGCAGCCGGGCTCGTCATCCCCGCTTTTGCGCGATTCAGGGTCAGCCCGGTCATCGGTTTCATCCTGGTCGGCCTGCTGGTCGGCCCCGCCGGCCTGGGTTCGCTCACCGGCTCGGCACCGTGGCTCTATTATCTGACGATCTCGAACCCAGCGTCGATTGAACCGTTCGCGGAGTTCGGGATCATCCTGCTGCTATTCTCGATCGGCCTCGAACTGTCGTTCAAACGACTATGGTCGATGAAGCGGCTCGTGTTCGGTACCGGTGCCGCCGAACTGATCGGCTCGGCGCTGATCATCGGGACGGCGCTGCACTTTATCGGCCAGGAGTGGGCCGGCGCGATCGGGCTCGGGTTTGCGCTGGCTTTGTCGTCCACCGCGCTGGTCCTGCCGCTCGTCGGCACCACAGGAGCGGTCGGCCGAGGCGCGTTCGCGATGCTGTTGTTCGAAGATCTGGCGCTGGTTCCCATCATCTTCGTGCTTGGCGCGCTGGCACCGACCGCGAGCGCGGATGGATGGTCGAACATCGCCGGGGTCGCCCTGCGCGGCGGGCTGACCGTCGTTGCAATGTATATTGGAGGGCGCATCGTCCTCCCCCGCCTGTTCGGGCAGGCGGCGCGGACAAAGAGCCCCGAGCTGTTCCTCGCCGCGTCGCTGCTGGTGGTGATCGTCGCCAGCGTCGCCACTACCGCTGCCGGCCTGTCGCCTATCGTCGGCGCGCTTCTGGCAGGGCTGCTGATTGCGGAAACCGAATATCACAGCGAGGTTGAGGTCATCACAGCGCCGTTCAAGGGGCTCGCGCTGGGGGTGTTCTTGATCACCGTCGGAATGAGCCTAGACCTCCGTCTGATCGCGCAGAACTGGCCGTCGCTGCTGCTCGCGGTCACCGGCGTGGTCGCGGTGAAGGCGGTGGTGACGTTCCTGTTCCTGCGCGTTGCCAACTCGCGGCGGGGAGTCGCCGCGGAGACGGGGTTGCTGATGGGGAGCCCGTCCGAGACGACGCTGATCGTGCTGGCGACGGCCGCGCAGGCGCAGCTGATCCTGCCGTCGACCGCGTCGTTCTGGCAGACAGTGACGGCGATCGGGCTGACGATCACGCCGTTGCTGGCCAAGCTCGGCCGGACGGTGTCGCGGCAACTGGAGAGTCGATCGGGCGCCGATGCTGGCGACGTGGAGATCGATGACGCCGGACCGGGCACGGTCGTGATCGGCTTCGGCCGGGTCGGGCGGATGGTCGCGGACATGCTCGCCGTGCACGGCCAGCGGTACATCGCGGTCGAAGCCGATATCGATTCGGTGGAGGCGGCGCGCGCACAGGGATATCCGGTACTGTTTGGCGATGTGGCGCGCGCGGAACTGGTCGATCGGTTGAAGCTGCATACCGCCAAGACGCTGATCCTGACGATGGACGATCCGGTGCTGACGGTGCGGCTGGCGCGGCGGGTGCGGGCGTTGGCGCCGGACCTGCCGATCGTGGCGCGTGCTCGGGATACGGCGCATGCGGCGGAGCTGTACCGGGCGGGGGTGACGGATGCGGTGCCGGAAACGCTTGAGAGTTCGTTGCAGCTTGCGGAGGCGGTGCTGGTCGATCTCGGGGTAGCGATGGGGCCGGTGATCGCGTCGATCCATGAGAAGCGGGACGAGTTGCGGCAGGAGATCAAGGCGGCGGCGGACATGATCGTGGAGCCGCGGATCAGAAAGGCCAAGCGGACGCCTCGGGCGGTTTGACTCCCTTCCCTCGCTAGGATCGATCTGGCGAGCGAATAGGCACCACCCCGGCGAAGGCCGGGGCCCAATTGGGGTGCCGACGTAACAACGCGATGTGCTTCATTAATTCCACCTTCCCAATTGGGCCCCGGCCTTCG
>JAYVRZ010000168.1:0-12465 GCA_043775965.1 Sphingomonas sp. | reverse complement strand
GGCCGTCGCGCAGCATCACCGTGTGATCGTCGATTTGCGCCAGATACGGCAGGTGATCGCCGGCTGGCTTCTCGCGTGCCCAGTCATCGGCGGATATGGTCACGGGCGGTAGGCGTTGCAGCGCCACAATTTGTGATTGCGCACGCGGGGGCATCGCCGAACCTTGACGAGCCAGAGATCGAAGATGCGCGGGTCGCGCAGGCAGGCCACGACCCCGATGACGTGAACCATCAGAGCCGCAAGCAGTACCCAGACCGACTTGAACACCAGGAACAACTCGGTCGTGAGAATCGCATTGCCGATGGCAAAGCCGTACGTGACACCGAGCAGCATCTGCGGCCGCGTCAGCGCCACGAACAGTACGTCGCGATCGAGCGTTTCGGTGTCAGTAGCCAACGCTCGACGCCGATTGGATCCCGCCGACGATGCTCGCTGCACCGAACAGGATAAAGCAGCCTAGAATGACGGTAGCGCCGTAGCGCCAGTTCATCCGTCCGGTCAGCATTAGCAGGCCTACCGAGGCCACGGCGATGACCGCGATAACGGTGGCAACGGTCCCGAGAAGCGTGCCCTGCAGCCAGTGTACGGCGCCAACGACCGGCCCCGAGCCGGCGGGGTCGGAGAAGCTGTCCTGGGCTTGCGCCGATGCCGACCAGGCAAACGCACCGAGTGCGCTAAGTATCGAACGGTTCTTCATTTGCCTCCCCAAGCACCATGGTGCGCGTGTCATGTCTGCATCTCACACCGTCCGGGTCAATGTGATTTCGCCCTGCCGCTTTCGGACTGCCGCATTGGCCAAGCCAAAAACTATCTCGGCATGAGGTCGCGAGCGCTGTCCTGCGGGCGTACCGGGACTGAGGCCCCGGAGTAGGGATCGTACGGAACAGGCGGTGGGATCGGCGCAGCGTATGCTGGCGGAGTTACCACTGGAAGGGCGACGTCGTCGATGGGCGGCGTTGATACGCCCACGAGAGCGGTTGCGATCGAACGCGACGAAAACACGATGAAGCAGCCGATAACGGTAACTGCGCCTCGCCGGGCCGGAATGCGCCCCTGCAACATCGCAAGTCCCAGGCCTGCCATCGCCACGATAGCCACCGCAGTGCCAACCGATCCGAGAAGCGCCGACGTTACCCAGGTTGTTGCGCTTTCTAGTGATGGATATCCAGGCATATAGATCCAGAATGGTTGTATCGGAGCGTAAGCACTACGAACGTTGAATGATTAGCTCGCCTAGCGGCCAGCGCTTAGCACATCTGGCGGAATCGCTTCTCGGTTTAATTTATGAAAAGCTTATTCACCATTCGCTTGGAACCGGTGTCCATAGTTCCGCGGGTCTGGGCCTCTGCCCGACATCTGGACCGCAGACAAAATCAAAGCAAAATTGTGAAATTCGACTTGCTATTAAGACAGGTTCATGGCCCTATCGGCAAGCGCTACTCGTAGCAGGGTGCGCAAACGGGGGGGGCGGTTCATGCTAAAAATCTTTTGCGTTATCACACTTGGCTTAATGCTCGTGCAGGCTGCGCAGGCCACAGAAACGATAACATACAGCTATGATGCCAAAGGCCGCTTGGTCAAAGTCGTGCGGTCGGGGACCGTGAACAACGGCGTCGTTGTCGACTATACCCATGACAAAGCCGACAATCGCACCAACGTAAAGGTAGCCGGATCCACCAATCCCTGACCTGGCCTGAAGGCTCGGGCTGAACTCTGCTGAACATATAAAATCTACGAACGGGGGCTTATGCTTTTTCCTGGTAAATCGCTGCGTGCAGCGCGTTTGTTCGCTCTGTCGGCCGGAACGATACTTGCGACTGGGGTCGTTATTCCGGTCTCGGCACAGGTGGCCCCACCGCCACCCGTCAGACAGTCTGTCGATGGCAACGGCGTCGACCTCTTCCTCGGATCGCTGGCGATACAAGGGCCTAAGCTTTCGATTGGTAGCGCCGCCCCGAAAGGGTTCGAATATTACAAGATTTACCGCGGCGCAGGCTGGACGGATAATCTGATCGCCGTAATGAACATTGCCGGCCCGGCTGTGTCCGTCACCTTTGGCGGTGTTACCGATGGTTTTACCGTCTCAGGCAGCAATTACATCGCCACCGAAGGGCGGGGCGCCACGCTATCGCTTAGTGGTAGTACCTACACCTATATCGCGAGTGACGGAACCGTCGCGCATTTCGACAAGAGCCGTTCTGGCTACGCACCCCAATACGCGACGGAGGGCCGGGTAACCGATATTACGGCCCCCTCGGGCGAAACTCTCACTTTCAGCTACGATAGTGTCACCTATTGTTCGGGAAGCAAGCCCGGTGGCGGAGGTACTATCTGCACGTCGCACGCCACTGCTTACCGTCTGGCGACTGTCGATAATCGGTACGGCTACCGGGTGTCGTTTTCCAATCCAGCTTTGGAGGCCGATCCCGAAAATCCTGATGAGTTCTTCGACCTTGGGGCTTGGTCTACACCGACGGGGGTGACCCTGACCAACCTGGCGACCGGTGGGAGCGTGTTAGGAAACGGCTTCAGCAATGCGGCCGGGCAAACGGCGCAGTATCGTTATGCCAATGGTCTAATCGCTGGGATCACCCGGCCCGGCAGCACGACCGAGGATGTGACGATCGGCTATTCCGGCGCGCGTGTCGCGAGCGTTGCGACCGCTGCGGGGACAGTCACCTACAGCGCGCCGGTAGATTCCGGCAATGTGCGCACGGTGGCGGTCACCGACCCGGCTTCCCAAACCACCACCTATACATTCGACATCGCGCTGCAGCGGATGCGGACAATGACCGATCCGTATAATCGAACAACACAGTGGGATTACGACAGTCTCGGCCGGGTCACGCGCATTACACAGCCCGAGCAGAACTACACTCAAATGACATACGATGACCGTGGCAATGTCAGAGAGCAGCGGCAGGTCGCAAAGTCGGGTCCGGGCGCCGGTGATCTCGTGACGAGTGCCGTGTATCCCGAAACCTGTAGTAGCGCGGTGACCTGCAACAAGCCAACGTCAACGACCGACGCGCGTGGCGGCGTGACCGACTACAGCTATGATCCGACGCATGGCGGGGTGACGAGCGTTCTATTGCCCGCGCCGACGCCAGGCGCGACACGGCCAGAAACGCGCTACAGCTACACGTCCATTCAGAATAGCGTGACGGGTGCGGCAGTCTACCAGCTGACCGGGACCTCGACCTGCAGGACGACATCGAATTGCCTCGGTACGACCGATGAAGCACGGACGACGATCGGGTATGAAGCGGGCAATCTGCTCCCGGTAACGCAGACGGTCTCCGCTGGCGACGGGTCGCTGTCGGCAAGCGTGTCCACAAGCTATGATGCTATCGGCAATATGGTGTCGGTCGACGGCCCGCTAGCGGGCAATAGCGACACGACCCGAGCGGTCTATGATACGATGCGCCGCCCGACCGTCGTCATCGGTCCCGATCCCGACGACGCCGGCGATCTAAAAAATCCAGCTGTCAGCTACAGCTACGATGCGCTGGGCCGGACTATAACAACGGAGGCCGGCACCGCAAATCCCGATGGTTCCGGCTTTGCCAGCCTTCGCCAGGAGAACAAGAGTTACGATGCTGTCGACCGGGTCGTCCAAACCAGCACCGCGGCTGGCGGGACAACATTCGGCCTCATGCAGTATAGCTACGACGTCGCGGGAAGGTTGCAGTGTACCGCGCTGAGGATGGATCCATCGGTCTTCGGCTCGCCCCCGGCCTCCGCCTGTACGCTCGGCGCGGTCGGGGCCGCGGGGCCAGACCGGGTAACCCTTTTGGAATACAGTCCGGCGGGTGCGGGCAACTCCGTATTCAAAAGCGTAACGAGCGCGTACGGCACGGCCGATGCCGCGAAAGAAACGCTGCTGCAAACCGCCAACGGCAAAACCGCCAGCGTCACCGACGGCAAGGGGAATGTAACGTCCTATGCCTATGACGGATTTGATCGATCGTCGACGATTACCTATTCGGGCGGCAGCTACGAGCAATTCGGCTATGACCCGAACGGTAACGTGACGACCCGCCAGAAGCGGGATGGTCGAACGCTAGCCTTCGAATATGATGCGCTCAACCGGACAACCTCCAAGACGGTGCCGAGCGCACGATCGGTATTCTACAGCTACGATCTGACGGGGGCGCTGACAGAGGCGCGGTTCGACTCGCTGGCCGGCACCGATCACATATCAAACCAATATGATGCACGCGGCCAGCTGACGTCGAGCACGACCAGTATGGCTGGCGCCACACGAACGCTTGCATACGGTTATGATGTCGCCGGCCACCGGACAAGTATAACTTATCCCGATGGCACGATATTTGGCTATGACTACGACAAGCTCGGTCGCCTCAACCACCTCTTGGATGGTACCGGTAACCAGCTTGCACTGTATGCCTATCTCGATGGCAGTGGGCTGACGTGGCGCGGGCAAGGCGCGAATGGCACAGGCTATGGCCATGACGCGCTGGGTCGCGTGATCAGCTACAATATGCAGCGGATCGAGGGCGGTGCCGTCACCGGCGTCAACACGCAGCTCAGCTACAATGCCGCCTCGCAGATCGTCGAGCAGAGCCGCGCTAGCGACGCCTATGCGTATACCGATACCCGCAATACCGACCGCAGTTACGCAACCAACGGGCTGAATCAGTACACGAATGTCGGCCCGGACACGTATGCCTATGACGGCAACGGCAACCTGACGTCCGATGGTGGCAACACCTATACCTATGACGCCGAAAACCGGCTGACCGCGGTCAGCGGGGCACGAAACGCATCCCTTATCTACGACCCGGCCGGCCGCTTGTGGGAATCGACCGGGGGCAGCGGTGCGACTCAATTCGTGTACGACGGCGATCAGCTGGTGGCCGAGTATAACGATACCGGTGGGCTGCTGCGGCGCTATGTGCAGGGAACCGGTAGCGACGACCCGCTGCTATGGTACGAAGGCTCGAGCACGAGCCCGTATCGTTTGTTTACCGACCATCTGGGCTCGGTCATAGCGGTGACCGAGGACAATGGCACGATGCGTCAGATCAATACCTATGACGAGTACGGCGTTCCGGGTGTCAACAATGTCGGTCGGTTTCAGTATACCGGGCAGGCTTGGATCCCCGAGCTTGGCCTGTATTATTACAAGGCTCGCATGTACTCGCCGATGCTCGGCCGCTTCATGCAAACTGATCCCATTGGTTACGGGAATGGCTTGAACTGGTATAATTATGTTGGGGGAGATCCTTTGAATGCGACGGATCCAAGCGGCACATTGGCGACAACATGCACTGGATCGATTATCAGCACATCTGGAGGATGCGGAGGTGGAATAAACAACTTAGTAACTTATGGCGGCAGCTGGACTTGTTCGAATTGTGGCGAGAAGGGAATATCCGACGGGAATGGCGGAGTTATTGTAAATGCTCCAAAATGGACTTTCAGCCCATCGAGTTCCTGGCTTTCGCCACCACGCACCTCGGTGCTATCTAATGGTGAGCGGCAAAAGACGAAGACGCCTTGCGAGCAGGCCATTGAAGAGCCGGGTACTGTCGAAACCGTTACCTTCACCTACACGGCGATTGTCGGCGGCGGCATCACGGGAGGGAACGGAACTTTCCGGAATACCAGAACTGGAACCACGGGAAACTTTTTCACTGTGGGTGGCGGCGCTGGTGTCGATATTGGTGTCAGCGTCACTTACGGTCAGGTTCGCAGCGTCGCTGACCTAACGGGGTTTGCCGCGACACTTTCAGGCACGATCGGTCCGGTGACAGGCTCGGCTTCATTTAACACAAGCGGATTAGCTCCTGTTGGAGCAGCTGGAGGCATCGCGCCTCCGAGCAAGGGAGGTTCTGGAACTCTCACGGGCACCAAACTTTACGGGTGTAAGCTCGGTGGATGACGGTCTTTTGAAATGGAAGAAGCGAGTGGGTGCTATCGTGTTTGTGGCGGTCATCATCATCTTGGCACTCGCCTTTTTCCTTCCCCGAAACACGAAAATCCCGGCATCAGTAATGGGGTGCTATCGTTCCGAGAACGCTCCCGATATCGCAGTGCAGAACGGTAAGCTTAACATTGACCAAGGCGATATTGGAGAGGTTTTTGCTTCCTACCAAAAGGATAATGTCGGACACGCGATTCTGACGTCCAAGCCGCTGCTGCTGAAGCCTGTAGCGGGAGGACACTACAAGTTCTTCATTGAGGATCGAGCGGCCCGCTACGTTCGATTTTTACTTGGCCCACCGGCGGCGTTGGAAATCATTGCCTCTGATGGAATGACGATAGCTTACCGTCGCGTCGACTGTGACGGGGGGCTTAAGATCGGAAGCAAGATATAGGAATTACGCCGGCGCACGAGCGGCGCATCTGGACCGTGACCGTGAGGTGGCCCCCTAAATAACCTGACAGGGCCCCGCTTTTAGGGTCAGGACTCATTGGTCATAGCCAGAAGATGACGGTGGCGGCGAGCGCGACAGCGGAGAAGAAGACGGTTGGGCAGCGGTCGTAGCGAGTAGCGACGCGGCGCCAGTCCTTCAGACGGCCGAACATGATCTCGATGCGGCTGCGGCGCCGGTAGCGGCGCTTGTCGTAGCTGACGGGCTCGTTGCGCGATCTGCGGCCGGGGATGCATGGTTGGATGCCCTTGGCTTCCAGGGCGTCCCTGAACCAGTCGGCGTCATAACCACGGTCGCCAAGCAGCCACTGTGCCTTCGGCAGATCGTCGAGCAGGGCTGCCGCGCCGGTGTAGTCGCTGACTTGCCCGGCGGTCATGAAGAAGCTCAAGGGCCGCCCGTCTGCGTCGCTGACGGCGTGCAACTTGGTGTTCATGCCGCCTTTGGTGCGGCCGATCAGGCGGCCGAGATCCCCTTTTTTACCCGCAGACTCGATGCCGTGCGGTGTGCCTTCAGGTAGGTCGCGTCGATCATGACCGTTTTCGGTACGGCTTCCGCTGCCGCGAGCCCCTCCATCATGCGCAGGAAAACACCCCTCTCGCCCCACCGCTTCCAGCGATTATAGAGCGTCTTGTGCGGCCCATAGTCCTTCGGCGCATCACACCAGCGCAGCCCGTTGCGGTTGACGAAAACGATGCCGCTGAGCACCCGCCGATCATCGACCCGAGGCTTGCCATGGCTCTTGGGAAAGAACGGCTGCAGACGCGCCATCTGCTCATCCGTCAGCCAGTACAGGTCGCTCATCCACGGTCTCCTCATGGAGCCTGAATCAGATCGCGCCTCTCACATCAATGGGTCCTGACCCTAAGGCTCTGCAACCACTGCTCCATCGTCGATCCTCCCTTGCGAAGCTTCTGTGCCTCGTCCTCGGCGCCAAGGAACCCAGACTGAAGGCGGATGCAATGATGAAATCTACATCTGCGACAAAGTCATTCCCGCATTGCGAAACCACTGCTGCTGCTGCCCTCGAACAGCTCAGATAGATTTTAGCGGCTAAAATTTTTGTCGCCTCTCACCCGCGGCCGCGTCATTAACGGCATCCTAGCTAATGGACGTGTACGCTTCTGTATGCGTTTGGCGACGATCACGAACTGGGCATACGGCGCAACCGTGGTGCTTACGCTGGCATCCGGCACTACAATGCTGCTCGCGTCTTCGGCTCAGCAGCAAGAGCGCACCTCGGTCAGCCAACGCTATGCCCTTGATCGGGCGACCGCGACGATCGAGGAGGACGTACTCGCTCTTAGCGAGCTTTCCCGCCAGTACGTCATCAACGGCGATGCGTCCGACCTGCTCGCGTACGAGAAGGTGCGTGCCGAACTGGGCACAGTCGAAGCACGGACGCGGCATATCAAAGATGCTGGTGCCGGTGAAGACGAGCTAAAAAGCCTGCGTGAGGCCCTAGGTTGGGCAGACAACCTTCAGACCCGACAGGAGCGAGCGATAGCTGCCCGTCGTCGGGGCGATACCAATACCTCTTTGCGCGTGCTGTTCGCTCCAGAATATGAACGCGAACTCGATCGCTCGCGAGCTGCAGTGGAACGATTTCAGTACCGCCTCGATCAACGTATGGCCGACGACCTTCGAACGGCCGAAAAGACCTCGCGAGCCTGGCGATCCACGTCGGAAGCGATGCTGGCAGTGACTGGCCTGCTGTTTCTCTGCGTATTGTATTTCGTGTTCCGGCGACGTGTTCTCCACCCGGTTGTGAAATTGAGTGATGTTATCGGCCGCCTTGCAGCCCAGGATTACGAGACCGAACCGCCACACTTCGATCAGATCGACGAAATCGGTGATATGGCACAGGCCCTGCGCGTATTTCGAGAAAACGGGATCGAACGCCAGCGATTGGAACACGAGCGCGACGCGGATCGCGCCGTAAGAGATATTCTCTCGCGCATGACACAGCGGATGCAGGGTTGCGACACGGTCTCGGAGTTAACGGACATCGTGAAGCGCTTCACACCTGAGGTCGCCCCGCAGCTGACAGGGCGCCTCTATCTGTTCGATCCCAGCCGAAACGTTCTCGTCGAGGGATGCTCGTGGCTGGAGCCGGTTCGCTCTGCTGCCGAGTTTTCGCCCCTTGCGTGCTGGGGGCTGCGGCGGGGAGTTCCACATCGCCCTTCTGGTACCAGCTTCGACATACCGTGCAGTCATATCGACGGAGGCGACGCGCCGGACAGCTTATGTTTGCCGCTGATCGGACAGCAGGGCACCCTTGGCATGCTGTACCTGGAAAGCCGCAAGGTCGATCCTGCTACATCCCTGAACGAAGCGTACCTCCAGCTCCTTGCAGAGAATGTCGGTCTCGCTTTGGACAACCTGCGTCTTAGAGAGGCGTTGCGCCTGCTTGCCATGACAGACCCGCTTACGACGCTGCCCAACAGACGGCAGCTGGATGAAGCGCTGGCTACCACGTTGATCGACGCAGAGCGCAACGGCTCGCCGGTTTGCTGCGCGATGATCGATGTTGATCACTTCAAGCGGTTCAACGATGACAACGGGCACGACGCAGGTGACGCGGTGCTGCGGGCGGTAGGCTTGGCTCTGCAGGCAGCCGTAAGGGATAATAACCTGGTATTCCGGTACGGAGGTGAAGAGTTTCTTTTGCTGTTGCCTGACGTCGCCCAAGCTGCTGCAGCGCTCCGAGCTGAAGAGGTCAGGAGCCGCATCGCAGCGCTTCGCGTACAACACGATGGCCGGGAGCTGGGACCGATCACAGTGTCCGTCGGCCTTGCCTGCGCGCCAGCAGATACCGACTGGCAAAGCCTGCTGCAAACCGCTGATGCGGCTTTGCTCCGCGCCAAAAAGGCAGGTCGCAACCAGGTAATCACCGCGACTGAACGCAGAATTGCCTGACGTGATATGAGCTGGACGGCCCAATATTTTATCACGGCATATATCTGCAGCAGGAAAGTCGCGCTTCTTAAAGAGGATGGTAAAATGATAAAGCGCTTCACCTCAAGCAATTTTCAAATAAAAAGGCTTTCCGTACTGCTTACTAAATTCGTTACCGTCCATTGGTTGCCCGTAAAGGTACCCTTGGCCTTCGTTACAGCCCAATGCCTTGATCGCCGCTTCCTGTTCAAGGGTCTCAATACCCTCGGCAATAACTTGAAGCCCTAGTCCCTGGCCCATCGCTGTGACTGCGCGGACAATGGCGGTGCTGTGAGACGTGCCACAAATATCGTCGACGAAGGATCTATCTATCTTCAATCGCGACAGCGGAAACCGTTTCAATGTACTTAGCGAAGCAAAGCCTGTCCCAAAATCGTCGAATGCGATGGCAACGCCAGCCTCGTGAAGCCGTCTCAGCGGTTTCAGCGCGCCGTCATCATGCCCAAGTACGATCGTCTCGGTAATCTCGAGTTCAAGATCGTGGGGTTGAAGCCCATAACGTTGTAATGCGTCGCCGACGATACTCTCCAGCGTGCCGGCCCTGATCTGAGCCCCGAAAAGATTGACACTGACCCGATCAATACAAACTCCGTCATGCCGCCATTTAGCAAGCTGACGGCAGGCTTCATCGATTGCCCAACAGCCAACCTCGTAGGCGAGGAGATGGGTTTCGAGGATTGGAATGAACATCGTCGGCATCAACAAGCCGCGCACTGGATGACGCCAGCGTAGCAGAGCCTCGGCTCCGATCAGCCTGCCGTCGGATAGATCAACCTGAGGCTGATAGAACAGCGCCCATTCGCCGTTAAGATAAGCCTCTCGCATTTCGTCTTTGAAAGCATGAGCAGCTGCAAGCTGCTGTGCCATACCCGCGTCAAATATCCGGTAGACGCTACCTCCAGCACCTTTCGCCCGCAAAAGCGCAAGATCCGCCCGAATGAGCAGATCATCAATTGTCTCGGCATGAAGCGGAGCGACCGCAATACCGATACTTACGCCAATGTGAAGCTGATGGCCGGCGATCATAAACGGCTCAATGAACGCATCGAGCAGGACCTGCGCGGTGTTCCCGGCAGCCAGAAGGTCGCTGTCGCGCGGTAGGAGAAGAGCAAACTCGTCGCCCCCTATCCTGGCGATCTCCCCTCCATCAGTGAGACACGCTGTCATGCGTAATGCAACTGTTTGAAGGAGGGCATCGCCGACCGGATGCCCCAGCGTATCATTGACGCTTTTGAACGAATCAAGGTCGAGCATCAGGAGCGCGGCGTTGCTGTACTCGCGTAGGCACATGTCGATGCGACCACGAAACCCATTCCGGTTTAGAAGCCCCGTCAGATCATCGTGATGAGCAAGATGTTGAAGATTGGCCTCGCGTGCGCGCCGCGCCGTGATGTCCTGGATATGAGCGCCAAATTCGATCCCGCTTCGTCCTTGCCAGGCGGCAAGGGTCATCTCGATAGGAAATTCATGCCCATCTTGGTGCAGCGCGACGACTTCGACTGCCTTGCCGACTAGCGATGCCTTCCCGCCGTTCGCCATCCGCGATAATCCTGCGCGATGATCCGCTCGAAACCGTTGCGGCATAATAATTTCAAGCGGTCGCCCGATCGCGTCCTGCTGAGAGTACCCGAAGAGATTATGAGCGGCGGTATTCCAGAATGTGATGATGCCGCGAGCATCAGACGTCACCAGCGCCAGCCGAGTAGCTTCGCCGAAGCTACTCGCAGCGTTCTCACCCCGTGCCGCTCGCCGGGCATCGAGGCGATCAGAAACGACTGCGGCAAATCGAACTAGGATCTCCTGATGGGCATTGCTGAACTCGCGGTGCGCCTGAGTATCGATCAGGCAAACCGCACCTAGGCGGATCCCTTCGGTATTGATCAAAGGGGCGCCCGCGTAGAAGCGAATATAGGGCTCGCCGGTGACAAGCGGATTGTTGCAAAAGCGGTCGTCATGGGTGGCGTCGAGAACAATGAAAGGAGCAGAAGACAGGATCGTGTGCGTACAGAACGACACGTCCCTATCGGTGCGATCGACGTCAAGCCCACAATGCGCTTTCAGCCACTGCTCGTCTTTTCCAACAAGCGAAATCAGGCAGATTGGCACATCGAAAATTTGTGCCGCCAATTCCACCAGCGCATCATATTCCGGCTCCGCCTGGGTTCCAAAAATGTCATAGTCTGGCAGACATGCCAACCGTGCCCCTTCGTCGTCAGGGCGCGGAAGATTGGCACGATAAGTCATCATGCCTCGGTAATACTTCCTGTCGGTTAAATACCTCTAAACTCGAATGAACCTGTGTGCTTTTATCGACAGGCAGGCTCATCCCAGCCAGAAGGTGACAACTAGTGTGGGGGCGCGGCGGGAGTTCTCCAGTTAGGAAAAGCCGTTCTCGACAGGGCGACGTCCGTGACACCGCTGATTGTCATCGCGGGTGGTACACTTACCACAAAATCTCGACTTTCGAACGTCTCGAATATCGGCACTTATGAGACGGTGCACGATGTTTCCAAAATCGATCGAATTTTGGGAATGCCCGGGTTCGGGAGGAAAGCGGAGGTCGTGTCCCACCGCGTGGTGTAGCTTCGGCGGCATAGCCGCATCAATCGTAACCGACCGGTTGAGGCCGCCTGCCGGGAGGTGGTTTGAGCGCGTAAGAGACGTCCATAAGGACGTCGTTATGGACGTCCTAAGCCAGAGCGAGGGACGGCGGTGGAGATATTAGGCCGGGAACGGCGTCGTCGGTGGAGCAACGCGGAGAGGCTTAAGATCATCGCCGCTGTAGGGGTGAACGGCGAGACGCTGGCGCGCGTTGCGCGGCGCTACGATGTGTCGCGAAGTCAGATTTATCAATGGCGCCACCAGTTCAGGAAGCAAGGACTCCTGCCTGCGCCGACCGGGCCGACCGGGCCGACCTTTTTGCCGGTCGACATCGGGGCATCCATGCTAAATCTGGGGCCCACACTCGAGGACGAAATTGTCTCGCCCGTGATCGTCGAACTATGCTTGACGCGGGGACGGCGCCTTCGCTTCGATGCCGGCATCGAGGCTGCTGCCCTGACCCGGCTTATCCGGTCGGTGGAAGCTGCATGATCGGACCGGGAACCGG
>JAYVRZ010000167.1:0-9901 GCA_043775965.1 Sphingomonas sp. | reverse complement strand
ATCCGCCCGACGAGCCGCCCGCCAGCCGGTCGCGGTCATGCGGATTGCGCGTGGTCCCGTGCCGGGCGTTGATCGTCGCGAAACCATAGGCGAACTCGTCCATGTTGAGCGTCGCGACCAGGATCGCGCCGGCATCGCGGAGCCGCCGGACCGCGTCCGCGTCGGCCGAGGCGGGGGGGGCATCGGCATAGATCGTCGATCCGGCAGTGGTCGGCAGGCCGGCAACGTCGAACAGGTCCTTCACGCCGTACGGCACGCCCGCCAGCGGACCCGGATCGCGCCCTGCGGCGATCGCGGCATCGACGAGACGCGCCTCGCGTCGCGCGCGATCCGCCAGCACGCGGGTCACGGCGACGAGACCCGCGTTGGCGTCCAGCGCGACGAGGCATGCCTCGACGATCTGGATCGCCGCGACGCGACCCGCCCTGACCTCGCGGGCAATGTCGAGCGCCTGCCTCACGGCGCGGCCTGCTGACGACCGAGAAGGATGTCCGCATGTCCATCGAGCAACAGCAGGTTCGCCGCGACGCCCGGCATGCATGCTTCGGGAATCGGCAGGCCAAGTGCTACCGCGGCCGCGTTGATCGCGTCGTCCGAGCGCGGCAGGCGGACGTGCTCGGCGATCGTCATGGGCAGGACGGTGAATGACGGGTTCGCAACATTGGGCATACCATGCAGCGGAGACGGCGATCGATCCAGTGCAATGATATACGCTGACTGTTGCAAAAATGAGAGCGGGCAGGATTCAGCTAGGTGCTCGATCCCGTACGCGATGCGCAGGCCAGCGTTCCGAGCAAGCCCAATGTCCCTGCCAGTGCCAACGGAATTGCCAGGCCGTACTGCACGAGCAGGTACGCGCCGATTGCCGCGCCGACGAACAGCGCGGCGACTGCGCCGATCCGCCGCTGCCAGTTCGGATTGCCGCCGCCCGCCATGCTGGAATCCGCACCAAGCCCAGTCAATGTGAGGGTCAGGACCGTCGTCGTCAGGTCGACCACCTTCAGCTGGCGGATGGTGGCGTTGCGGTACCCCATCGCGAGGCCGGTCAGCCCGATGACCGCGAACAGTTTCGGTTCGGGCGACTGGGTCGCGACGTCGAACCCCAGCGCGACCGCCGCCGCTGCCCATAACAGCATCGTCTCGACGATCGCCGAGGTCGTCAACCAGCGTCGCTCGGTCCCCCGGGTGGCGGGCCGGCCGCGCCGTCCGGCGATCGTGGCACCGACCAGGAAACTTGCGAGCGCCATCACGTATGGCGCGACCTTGAACCCCGGCGCGCCGGAGGCGGCAAAGCCCAGGAAGACGATGTTGCCGGTCATGTTGGCGGTGAACACCTTGCCGAGCCCGAGCACGCTTGCAGCGTCGACCAGCCCGGTTGTCACCGACAACAGCAGAAGCAGGGGGACGCGAGGATCGCGGGGGTTTGCGGCGTCGGGGGCGTGTGCGGGATCGGGGGGCATCGGCAGTCCTTCAGAAACGGAAATTGGCTTCGGTGCCGAGCATCGCGATCGTTCGCGCCTTGCCGGTGTCGCGGATGAACTGGCCGGCGGCAAAGGCCGACAGCGACGTCGAGAGCTCGAGTTCCGGCGTCGCCTGCCACGCGAGCGTCGCCTCGGCCTCCCTGCCGATGAAGCGCGCGCGCGACGTGCCGGGCGCACGGATCAGGTTGCCGGGAATGTCGTACACGCCGTCGTCGAGCGAATAGCGCCAATAGGCCGCGCCGGCGAGGCTGGCGGAAACCGTCGTCGTCAGCGTCGTGGCGACGCGCGGGTTGACGCTGACGATGTTGGTCGGGCCGACCGGCGACAGCTCGCCGAAATACTTGCCCTTGGGGAACAGCGCATTGAACGTTCCCAGGCGGTCGTCATCGCGGTGCCGGTCGCCGCTGACGATGTTGAACCGCAAGACCGCGTCGGGCGCTAGCGGTGCGTTCGGGAAGCTGCGGCCGACTTCGGTGGCGAGCGTCCATGCCGCGATCGGGCCGCCGGCGAACCGGCCGAACTGCGCGATGCCCTCGACGTTCCAGTGCCAGTCGACGGCCCTGCCGAACGCGCGCGCGCCGATACTGTGGCGCAGTTCGCGTCCTGTGCGGGGGCCGAAGACCGCCGCCGAATTGCGATAGCCGATGTAATAGACGTCGAGGCCGGGATCGCCGTTGCCGATCGTAACATAGGCGGCCCAAAGCGATTTCGTCCGCGAGCGTCGATCGTCGAGAGTTCCGCTGCCGGGCTGGACCGGGCGTACGGCGAGTATGCTTACGGTCGCCCCGTTCAGCGAGATGAGCGACCGGATGCCGTCGAACGCCAGCGGGACGTTCGGTCCGTAGCGCGTCCCGATCAGGCGTTCGGTGCCGAGCGAGATCATCTGCCGACCCGCCCGGATCGTCACGCCGGTGTCGTCCAGCGCGTTGGTCGCGGCAGCGCCCAGTCGAACGTCGACGAATGCCTGCAGGAGATCGACGCAGGTCTGGTCGATCGGGCTGGCCGACGGCGACACGCCGACGGCATAAGCAGCGATCGGCTGCACGAAGCCGCGGACGCGACCGACATGGAGGTCGGCGTACGGCATCGCGCGAAGCCACAGATACCCGTCATCGGGAGCCGCGGCGGCGCCCCACAGGTTGTCGTCATACGCCTCGTTCCGCGCGCGCAGCTCGATGCCGGTCGTCAGGTAGGTGTCGGGCGCGATCGGGACGTGCTTGAACCGGCCCGTCCAGCGCTTGTCTCGCTCGGCAGCATCGACGTCCGTGCTCCAGTCCTCGTCGTAGCGCGTGATCGTCAGCGTCGGTGGCTGCCAGGCTTCCGTCGCCTGTGCAGGCGCCTGTGCCTCCGCTCGACCGGCAAGCGCCATCGCGAGGACGCCAAGCCTGTGCACGACGCCAAGCCTACGCACGACGGCGATCATGCTCCGCGAGAAGTGCGGCGAGGACGAAACCGCCGATCAGGCCGAGATGTTCGAAGAAGGCGTTGGTCGCCATGAAGCGCGCCGGGCCCGCCGGCATCGACCAGAAGGCGTTCGCGGTGACGGCGGCGAGCAGCGTGAACACGCTCAGCATTCCGGCGCCGAACCAGACGAAGCGGCCCGACAGGACGAGGATGGGGCCGACGATCTCGACGACGATCGTCAACGCCGCCCACAAGGCGGGCGGAGTCATCCCGAAATGCGCCTGTTCGGCGACTGCGCCCGGCCAGTCGGTCGCCTTCGCGACGCCGCCCAGCAGATAGGCCCCGACCAGCGCAAGCCTGGCCAGGAAGCCCGTCCAGTGCCAGTCGAGGATCGCATCGACGAAGCGTGGCTCGGCGGGGGCGTTCACCACGTCATCGTGCCGCTGGGTCATTGCGCCGCTGGATCATTGTGCCGCTGGCGCGTGGATCTCGGCGATGTACCCGCCGGGAAAACGCACCATGGCCGACTGGCGGGCACCGAAGGTCCGAGGCGGAACCAGCGTTTCGACGCCTGCTGCTTTGGCCTTCGCCAGCGTCGCCCGAAGATCGGCCACCGCGTAGCCGGTCGTCTCGCGTCCATAGGGCCAGCCGATCTGCCCATCCGACACCGCGACCGTCATCCGGCCATAGCCCGAGGTGATCGCAATGCGCCGATAGGTCTTGCCCGGCTGTCCGATCTCGATCCCAGGCGCGGCCTTCGTGTCGGCGGTGACCCTGCCCTTCGAGAAGGCAAGCCAATGTCTCACGAAACCGTCCGCGGCGTCGGCGGTCAGGTAGACGCGGTTCTCGGGGACCGTGGTGAGCGCCGGATAGTTCGGTTTCGCGGTGTGCCAATAGATCTGCATGGTGACACCGCCTGGCCACTGCACGACCGCGTCGCGGCCTATGGGGTCGGCGAAGGTCGTCACCATCCTTACCGCGCCGTGCCTGATCGCCGCGGCGACGGCCGCGTCCATGTCGTTGACGAGATACCCGTTCCGCTCCGCGCCGAACGGGTAGGGGATCGGCGTCTTGAACCCGAAAACCGATAGCGATCCTGCGGGCGTCAGCACCAGCTGAGACATGGTTTCGCTGGCGGTGGGCGTCACCTTGAACACGCCCTGCTTGGTGGCCGTGCCGCCGAAGGTGGCGATGACGCTGGCGACGAAACGGTCGAAGTCCTCCGGCGCGACATAGACGTGCGTGGTGTCGTACTGCGTGCCGACCGAATAGTCGGCCGACGGTGCCGCGTCGCTTGCCAGGACGGGCGCCGACGGCACCGATCCGAGCAGGGCGATGGCGATGAACAGGTTCGGACGCTTCATGATTCTTCTCCGATTCTCGTAGTCAGACCGCCCAGCACCCGCAGCCGAACGAACCCCAGAAGCTCTGGACGTCGGCGACCGGCACTTCCCGGCCGAGTGCTGCGGCATGATCGTGGCCGTGGACGGAACATCCGCTCGCGCATCCGCACGCCGCGGCGAGCTTGGCCGACGCCTCGGGGGACCTGTGGTAGCCACCAAACGTCGCGACAGGGGACCAGTCGGGCATCGGTTTCGGCAGCGACGGTGCGAGCGGCGCATAGTCGCCTTCGCCGAACACCACCTTGCCGCCCAGCAGCGTCAGGACGGAGCGCAGGTGCGGAATCTCGCTTTCGGGAACGGTCAGATAGTCGCCCGAGAGCACCGCGAGATCGGCCAACTGCCCGGCCTTGATGCGGCCCTTCTTGCCGACCTCGCTGGAGAACCAGGTGTTCTCGTGCGTCCACATCGCCAGCGCCTTTTCACGGCTGACGCGGTTCGCGCCCGGATACAGGCCGAGCCCGCCGACCGTCCGCCCGGTCACCAGCCAGTTGAGCGACACCCACGGGTTGTAGCTCGCGACGCGCGTGGCGTCGGTGCCGGCGCCGACATGGATCCCGGCTGCGAGCATCCTGGCGATCGGCGGCGTGCGCTCGGCGGCCTTGGCGCCGTAGCGTTCGACGAAATACTCGCCCTGGTACGCCATGCGGTGCTGCACCGCGATGCCGCCGCCAAGTGCCGCGATCCGGTCGATGTTGCGATCGCCGATCGTCTCGGCATGGTCGAAGAACCAGTTGATCCCGTCGAACGAAATATCCTTCGCCACCTTCTCGTACACGTCGAGCGCGCGGCCGATCGTCTGGTCGTAGGTCGCGTGCAGGCGCCATGGCCATTTATGCTCGGCTAGCAGGCGGATGACGGGTTCGAGGTCGTCCTCCATGTTCGCCGGCATGTCGGGGCGCTCCACGCGGAAATCCTCGAAGTCGGCGGCGGAATAGACCAGCATCTCGCCGGCGCCGTTGTGGCGGTAGGTGTCGTCGCCCTGGCCGGGCGTGACCTGCTTCACCCAGCCCTTGAAGTCGGCGAGTTCCTCCTTCGGCTTCTGCGTGAACAGGTTGTAGCTGATGCGCAGCGTCAGCTGGTCGTCGGCATGGAGCTTCTCGATGATCTCGTAGTCGTCGGGATAGTTCTGGAACCCGCCGCCGGCATCGATCACGCCGGTGACGCCGAGCGAATTCATCTCGCGCATGAAGTGCCGCGTCGAGTTGAGCTGATATTCGGGTGGCAGCTTCGGGCCCTTGGCGAGCGTCGAATACAGGATCGTCGCGTTGGGATGCGCTAGCAGCAGGCCGGTCGGGTTGCCCGCCGCGTCGCGGACGATCTCACCGCCGGGCGGGTTGGGCGTGTCCTTGCCGTACCCGACGACGCGCAGCGCCGCGGCGTTCAGCAGCGCGCGGTCGTAGAGGTGGAGGATGAACACCGGCGTATCGGGCGCGACCGCGTTCAGTTCGGCGATCGTCGGCAGGCGCTTTTCGGCGAACTGGTGTTCGGTAAAGCCGCCGACGACGCGCACCCATTGCGGGGCAGGGGTGTTGTCGACCTGGCGCTTGAGCATCGCCATCGCGTCGGCGAGGCTCGGCACGCCGTCCCAGCGCAGTTCGAGGTTATAGTTCAGCCCGCCGCGGATGATGTGCATGTGGCTGTCGATCAGGCCGGGAATGACGCGCCGGCCGCCCGCGTCGATGACGGTGGCGGCGGGGGCGGCGGCGCGCACTTCGGCTTCGGAACCGACCGCTAGGAACCTGCCGTCGCGGATCGCCACGGCCTGCGCCTCGGGGTTCTCGCGGTCGAGCGTCGTCACCTTGGCGTTGACGAGGATCAGGTCGGACATGGTCGGTCTCCGGTTGCCGGCAAGTAGCGGGGCGAGCGTCGCCGCTGCCCCGCCGAGGATGGTCGCGCGTCGGCTGATCTTCACGCCGAGCGATCGTCGGGGTGGTGGCCGGGCAGCGTCCCGAACACATGGTCGGTGCACGCCGCGCGGATCGCGGCGGCCTTTTCGCGGCTCGTCCACAGGCTTTTCGCTAGCGGCACCGCCTGCTCGCCGAGCAATATGCCCGCCAGGCCGATCAGCGCGATCGTCGGCGGCGCCGGCGACCGTACCTTCAGCAACGCGTAGATCACGCCGACCAGCAGGCCGGCCGCGAGCGAGATCAGGTACGGCCGCACGCGATCAATGCCCGCCTTCGGACGCGCCGAACATGGTCTTGGCGTAGGTGATGCCCAGACCATAGGCGCCACCGAATTTCCGTGCGACGCCAGTGGTGGAATCATATGTTTCGGTGCGTGCCCAGTCGCGCTGCAGCTCGAGCAGATATTGCAGCGAGGTCATCGGCCTGGCGCCGAGCTGGATCATCCGCTGGACCGCGCGTTCATGCGCCTCGACCGAGATGTCGCCGCATGCATCCGCGATGAAATAGCAGTCGAAGCCCTGGTCGATCGCCGATGCGATCGGGCCGACGATGCAGACCCCGGTCCACAGGCCTGCGAAGACGATCCGGGTCTTGCCGATCCGGTTGACCTCGTCGATCACCGCCTGATCTTCCCAGGTGTTCATCGAGGTACGGTCGAGCATCGGTTCGCCGGGGAACGCGTCGGTGATCTCGCTGAACATCGGCCCGGAGAAGCTGTCGACCGCGACCGTCGTCAGGATGACCGGCACGTCGAACACCGCCGCGGCATGGCTGATGAGGGCGGCGTTGTTGCGCAGCAATTCGGTTGCGATCGACTTGGTTGCGAATGCCATCTGCGACTGGAAATCGATCAGCACGAGCAGGTGATCGGTCGGTGAGAGCAGCGAGGCGCCAGGCGTGGCGGTTGCGGTGATGGTCATGATAGTCTCCCGAGTGAAAAATCGTTGCGCGGGTCAGCGCGACTGCTGCCAGGTGCGTCGCCAGACCAGCGGGGTCGCACCGACCACGCGGCGGAACAGCCGGGTCAGATGCGCCTGGTCCGTCAGCCCGCAGGCATAGGCGATCTGGCTGAGCGTATCGTCGGTCTGCAGCATCAGGGTCTGTGCGCGGCGGATGCGCTGGCGGATCAGGAAGGCGTGCGGGGTTTCGCCCGTGCTCACCTTGAACGCGCGGCAGAAATGCCCGGAACTGAGCCGCGCCACCTCGGCTAGCGCATCCACGCCTATCGTTTCGCCAAGCCGCTCCTCGATATGCAGCACGACGCCGCGCAACTGCCATGACGCCAGACCGCCCTTGACCGGGCCGCGCTTCACGACGGGGGACGGATCGGGCACGTCGTCGGCGAACATCGCGGCGAGCCGTTCCAGGTAATGGCGCGCGACGTGGGGATCGTGATCCAGCGCGCTGAACGCCTTTTCCAGCAGATCGGCCGCCAGCAGATTGGCCACCAGCAGATTGTCAGGGACGCCCGGCGCGATCCCGGGGGGCGGGGGCGCCGCGTCGGTCATGGTCTGCAGCATCGCCTGAATCTCCGTCGCAACCTGTACGAGGGAGCATAACGGATGCGTATCGATCGCCTGCGCCCCGGCCGGGGGGTAGCGCTACCCCTCTTTAGTGGCGTGCGACCGGGTGGGATCTTGGGCGAGTTCTGGGGCGGGCTCCGGGGCAGGCTCTGGGGCGGGATCTCACAGCTCGATGATTCCGCGCTTGGCGGCGATCGTCACCGCGTGCGTGCGATCGGACGCGCCGAGTTTTGCGAAGATCAGCTTCATATGCCCTTTGACGGTTTCTTCGGTGACGGCGAGCTTGGTGGCGATCTGCTTGTTCGAGTTGCCCGCCGCGGCCAGCGACAGCACGCCGATCTCACGCTCGCTGAGCGAGTCCTCGATCACGTGGAAAGCGATGCTGGAGGCGATTTGCGCGCTCAGATGCTTGCCGCCGGCGTGGACCGAGCGGATCGTATCAAGCAGTTCCTTGCGCAACGTGTTCTTGAGCAGATAGCCCGCGGCCCCGGCCCGCAGCGCCCGCAACGCCTGCGCGTCGCCCGAATAGGTGGTCAGCACGACGATCCGCGCCTGCGGCCAGTTGCTGCGCATCGCCGCGATCGTGTCGACGCCGCCCATGCCCGGCATCTGTAGGTCCATCAGGACGATATCGGGCAGATGCGTCGGGTAGAGCGCCAGCGCCTGTTCGCCGGACTCCGCCTCGGCGACGAGGTCGAGGTCGCCTTGTGTCTCGATCACCGCCTTGACGCCTTCGCGCAGGAAGGGGTGATCGTCGACGATCATGATGCGGATTCGCGGGGAGGGTGGCAAATCGGGCTCGTGCGATGGCGGCAGGACAGGGCTCGCATACCCCGTGGCGTGGCTTACCGGCAAGACGACGGCCGATGCGTCACGAGGCGGATAGCCGGTCGTACGCCGCGCGAAAGACCTCCACGACCGCATCGAACCGTGCCGCGCCTGCGCAGAACACCCAGCGGCGCAGCGTCGCGGGCGGGGGGCGGTCGCGCGGCAGGGCATCGAACAGACCGCCAAGCATCGCGTCCGGCGTGCCTGCCAGCGTATCCTGGGCCAGCCCGCTGTCGAGCAGGCTGGGCGCGAACGCTGCGGATACCGCGTCGAGACGGATCGTCTCGCGCACCGCGGCCGCTACCGCGTGGCGCATCGTCGCGGGGGTCCAGACAGCGGGATCGCCCAGCCCGATCGCAAGGACGGTGGTCGCATGGATCGGCGGCGCCGGTGCGGACAGCGTCAGGACCTCGCCCAGGCCGGCCCGAAAGATCCCGTCCGCGCGCAACCGCGTGATCGCACCGCCCAATGCCGCGTCGAGATTGCCGAGGCCACCGACGGGCCGGTCGCGCCCGATCTCGCGCATGAAGACGCCTGCGCTGGCGACCGCCACCTCGGCGCTCACCGCATCGCGGGGCGCGACATCGACGCGCACGCCGTGCCATGTCCCGATCGTCGCCGCATCGTCGGGATGTTCGGCTGGCATCGTAGTCTCCCGCGATCCGCTACGGACCTGGCGCACAGCGTATCACGGCACCGTGGCGTATTCGTGGACAGGACCAACTCGACTTGGACAATCGCGACCTTAGCGTCGCTGTACGGTGCTGCGGCCAGGAGGCCGCAGCTGGGAGGCTGCTGCTGAGAGAATGCAGATCCGTCACGGCGCTTGCATTTGGTCGTTGCGCGGGCGCAACGTCGAACCGTTACGATGTCCGTTGGGTGAAGCCGTCTTGATCGCATTATCCGGCCTTCGCCGATCGGCACAGTATCGCGCCATCGGCCGTCTGCTGTTCGGGATCCTCTGCCTGATGATGGTCGGAACAGGTGCCTCCGCACTGGATTCGACGCGGACGATCGCCCAGTTGCGCCATTCGCGCTGGACCCTGGGCGACGGCGCGCCCGGCAACATCCGCGCGATCGTGCAGGGGCGCGACGGGTATCTGTGGCTCGGCACGGCCACCGGCCTCTACCGGTTCGACGGCATCAGCTTCGAGCGGATCGTGCCGGTCGATCAAAAGCCGTACCGGTCGCCGCAGATCACCGCGCTGCTGGCCGCGCGCAACGGCGACATCTGGGTGGGCTACGACTTCGGCGGCGTCTCCGTAGTGCGCAGCGGTGTGCTGAGCGATGCCAACCCCTGGCCGCCGACCGGCGGCGTCGTCAGTATCGTCCAGGGCACGGACGGCGCGATCTGG
>JAYVRZ010000166.1:0-6678 GCA_043775965.1 Sphingomonas sp. | reverse complement strand
CATCGCCAGGCAATGCGGAGTGCGCCGGCCTTTTTGGGCGAGCATCAACCGCTGGCTGACCCCGAAGCGGTGCTGCTCGTCGACCACCACCAGACCCAGGTCCTTGTAGCCGACCGCATCCTGGAAGATCGCGTGCGTGCCGATCAGGATATCGATCTCGCCGCTCGCCAGCGCCATCAGCGTCGCCTCGCGCACGCGGCCCTTGTCGCGACCGGTGAGCACGCCGATCTCGATCGGCAGCCCGGCAAGCGTCTTTCGCAACGTCTCGTAATGCTGGCGTGCGAGGATCTCGGTCGGCGCGAGCATCGCCGCCTGCGCGCCGGCCTCGACCGCGATCAGCATCGCCATCGCCGCGACCAGCGTCTTGCCCGACCCGACATCGCCTTGCAGCAGCCGCAGCATCGGCGCGGTCTGCGCCAGATCGCCCTCGATCTCCGCCACGGTTCGCGATTGCGCACCGGTCAGCGTATAGGGTAGCTTCAGCATATCGCGGAGCCGCCCATCGCCGTGGAGCGAGCGCCCCCGCCGTTTCCGCGTGTCGGCGCGGACAATCGTCATCGCCAGCTGGTTCGCGAAGACCTCGTCATACGCGAGCCGCTCGCGCGCCTTCGCGTCCGACGGATCGGTATGGATGCGCCCCAGCGAGTCGCGCCAGCCCGGCCATTCGCGCTTCGCCTTCAGCCCCGGCTCGATCCACTCGGGCAGGTCGGGCGCGCGCGCGACCGCCTGTGCCGTCAGCGCAGCGACCCGCCGCGACGTGAGGCCTTCCGACAGCGGATAGATCGGCTCGCGGGCGCGGATGTCCTCGTCCGGCTCGACCACGTCGGGATGGACGATCTGCAATTCCTGGCCGTATTCGTCGAGCCGGCCGGAGATGCGCTTGGCCTCGCCGATCGGCAGCAGCTTCTTCGCCCAGCCCGCACTGCCGCCGAAGAAGACGAGGCTGACGTAATTGCCGTGGACGTCGGTCGCCTGCACGCGCGTCGGCCCGCGTCCCGCACTGGTGCGATAGTCGCGCGCGGTGAGCGTGATCGTGATGATCCGCCCGACATCGCTCGACATCAGCTCGGTGCGCGGCAGGCGATCGACGTAGCCGGTCGGCAGATGGAAGGCGACATCGACCACGCGCGCCAGCCCGAGCCGGTCGAGCGGCTTGGCGATTGCGGGCCCCACCCCCTTCAGGACGAGGGTTTCGGCGAACAGCGGATTGAGGATTTCGGGTCGCATGACTATCTGGCCTCTATAGCCTAGCCGACGGCCGCTGCCAGCGGCTCGCCGGCTGTTCGTGTTTGGAGTTCGAAATGGACCACGAGACCCGCCTCAAGCGCCTGGGCTTCCGCAGCTCGCACCGCGGCACGCGCGAGGCCGACATGATGATCGGCGGCTTCTTCGCGACCTATGGCCGGAGCTGGACGCCCGAGCAGCTCGACTGGTTCGAGGCGCTGATGGAGGAGCAGGACGTCGACATCATGGGCTGGGCGATCGGCTCTATCCCCTGCCCGCCCGAATGGGACGGCCCGATGATGCAGGCGATGCGCGACATCAACTACGTGACGGTCGTGAAGTAACGCACTCCCTCTCCCCTCCGGGGAGAGGGTCGGGGTGAGGGGCAGCCGCAAACGCAGCGCCTAGAACAGCCCCTCACCCAACCCTCTCCCCAAAGGAAAGAGGGCTTTAGGAAACCGATGCCAGACCTCAAGACGATCCTCTCCGCGACGACCCCGCTGACCCTCTCGGGCGTGCCGTCCGGTTTCCAGCCTTCTCTGCTCGCCGACCTCGCGCGCGCCGCGAAGACCCGCGCGGTATTTATCGCGCCGGACGATGCGGCGATGCGCGCGGTCGCCTCGACGGCGGCGTATTTCGCGCCCGATCTCGAAGTGCTGAGCTTTCCGGCCTGGGATTGCCTCCCCTACGACCGCGCCTCGCCGACGCTCCGAATCATGGCCGAACGTGTCGCAGCTCTACAGCGGCTCCAAGGCAAGCCCAAGGGTCCGCAGCTCCTGCTGACCACCGCCAACGCCGCGACTCAGCGCGTCCTCACTCCGTTCCGCATCCGCCAGCTCGTCGCAAGACTCGCGCCCGGCGAACGGATCGGTCGCGACAAGCTCGCCGCGCTGCTCCAGGCGAACGGCTACGTCCGCACCGACACCGTCCACGACCAGGGCGAATATGCGGTGCGCGGCGGGATCGTCGATCTCTACCCGTCGGGCGAGGATCACGCGCTGCGCCTCGATTTCTTCGGCGACGAGATCGAGAGCGTCCGCACCTTCGACGCCGCCGACCAGCGCACCACCGGGCGAATCGACGGCTTCGTCCTGCTCCCCGCCTCCGAAGCCTTGCTCGACGAGGATTCGATCAAGCGCTTCCGCACGCGCTACCGCGATTCGTTCGGCGCCACCGCGACCGGCGACCCGATGTACCAGGCGATCTCCGAAGGCCGGCGGATCGCGGGGATGGAGCATTGGCTGCCGCTGTTCGAGGAGAAGATGGCGACGTTGTTCGACCATCTCGGCGCCGACGATGTGGTGGTGCGCGACAATGGCGTCGCCGCCGCGGCGGAGAGCCGGCTCGAGGCGATCGCCGACTATTATGAGAACCGCAAACGCGCCGAGGCCGCCCAGCCCGGCAGCTATCGCCCAATGCCCGCCAAGGCACTGTATCTCGACGCGCAGGAATGGTCCGGCGGAGTCGAGGCGTTCGCCGCGCACATCACCTCGCCGTTCCACGAACCGCCGAGCGACACCGTGCTCGACTTCGACGTCGACGGCCCACGCGATTTCGGCCCCGAGCGCGCGGCGCAGGCGAACATCTACGAAGCCGTCGCCGATCACGTCGAGAAACTGCGTAAGCAGGGCCGCAAGCCGATCCTCGCCAGCTACTCGATCGGCGCGCGCGAACGCCTGGGGAGCCTGCTCGCCGACCACGGGATGAAAGGCGGCAAGCACGCCGAGACCTGGCAGGAGGCGCTCGGCGTTGCCGATACCGCGCGCAGCTTTGGCGTCGCGCTGATCGTCCTGCCGCTCGATCACGGCTTCACCGCGCCGGGGATCGCGGTCCTCACCGAGCAGGACATGCTCGGTGACCGGCTGGTCCACCGCAAGAAACGGAAGAAATCCGCCGACGCGTTCCTGGCCGAACTCGCAACGCTGACGCCGGGCGATCTCGTCGTCCACACCGAGCACGGGATCGGCCGCTACGAGGGGCTGACCTCGATTCCCGTCGGCCAGAGCCCGCATGACTGCGTCGCGCTGAGCTATGCCGGCGGCGACAAGCTGTACGTGCCGGTCGAGAATATCGACGTCCTCTCGCGCTATGGCTCGTCGGAGGAAGGCGCGACGCTCGACCGTCTCGGCGGCGAGGGCTGGCAGCGCCGGAAATCGAAGATGAAGGAGCGGATCCGCGAGATCGCCGGCGAACTCATCGCGACCGCAGCCGAACGCGCACTGCATCCGGGCGACGTGCTCGAACCCGATGCGAGCGGCTATCCGAGCTTCGTCGATCGCTTCCCCTACGAGGAAACCGAAGACCAGGACCGCGCGATCGAGGATGTGCTCGGCGATCTGGCGGCGGGCAAGCCGATGGACCGTCTGGTGGTCGGCGACGTCGGGTTCGGCAAGACCGAGGTGGCACTCCGCGCGGCGTTCGTCGCGGCGATGGGCGGCAAGCAGGTCGCGATCGTCTGCCCGACGACGTTGCTCGCGCGCCAGCATTACAACAACTTCGTCGCCCGCTTCGAAGGCTTCCCGATGAACATGGGCCGCCTGTCGCGGCTCGTCACCGCGAGCGAGGCGAAGGCGACCAAGGAGGGGCTGGCGAACGGCACGATCGACGTCGTCATCGGCACCCACGCGCTGCTGGCGAAGACCATCGATTTCAAACGGCTCGGGCTCGTGGTGGTCGACGAGGAGCAGCGGTTCGGCGTGACGCACAAGGAGCGGCTGAAGGCGCTCAGGGCAGATGTCCACATGCTGACGCTGACCGCGACGCCGATCCCGCGCACGCTCCAGATGGCGATGTCGGGCATTCGCGAGCTGTCGGTGATCCAGACCCCGCCGGTCGATCGCCTCGCGGTGCGCACGTACATCATGCCGTTCGACCCGGTCGTGCTGCGCGAGGCGTTGCTGCGCGAGCATTACCGCGGTGGGCAGAGCTTCGTCGTCACGCCGCGCGTGGCGGACCTGCCCGAGATCGAGGAGTTCCTGCGCGAACAGGTGCCCGAGATCCGCTTCGTCGTCGCGCACGGCCAGATGTCGCCGACCGAGGTCGAGGAGCGGATGTCGGCGTTCTACGACAAGAAGTTCGAGGTGCTGGTTTCAACCACGATCATCGAGAGCGGGATCGACATCGCGTCCGCCAACACGATGATCGTCCACCGCGCCGACCGCTTCGGCCTCGCCCAGCTGTACCAGCTGCGCGGTCGCGTCGGCCGCTCGAAGACGCGCGCCTATGCGTATCTGGTGACGCCGCCCGAGCGGCAGATGACCGTCACGGCCGAGAAGCGGTTGAAAGTGCTGTCCGATCTTGACTCGCTGGGGGCTGGCTTCCAGCTAGCCAGCCACGATCTCGATATCTGCGGCGCGGGCAACATGCTCGGCGACGAGCAGACCGGGCATATCAAGGAGGTCGGCTTCGAACTCTACCAGGCGATGCTGGAGGAGGCGATCATGGACGCCAAGGCCGGCGGCATGACGTCTTCGCGGCCGCGCGACTTCTCGCCGCAGATCACGGTCGATGCGCCGATCCTCATCCCCGAGGACTATGTGCCCGATCTCGATCTGCGGATGGGGCTGTATCGCCGCCTCAACGATCTCGACGAGGGCCAGGAGATCGAGGCGTTCGCGGCCGAGATGATCGATCGGTTCGGACCGCTGCCGGATGCGACCGAGAATCTGATCAAGGTCATCGAGATCAAGCTCAACGCGAAGAAGGCGTGCGTCTCGAAGATCGACGTCGGCCCGCGCGGCGTGCTGGTGTCGTTCCACAACGACACGCCGCCCAATATCGACAAGCTGCTGGCCTATGTCGAGCGGCTCAACGGGGTCGCGCGGTTGCGACCGGACAGCAAGCTGGTGCTGCAGCGGGCGTGGGGCGATCCGAAGGCGCGGCTGCACGGGGCGCTGCAGTTGTCGAAGGGGCTCGCCAAGGCGGCTTCTTGAGCACTCTCCCCCTCGGGGAGAGGGTTGGGTGAGGGGCGCCGCGAGCGCTGCACTCTACAACTGCCCCTCACCCCGGCCCTCTCCCCGCAGGGGAGAGGGAGCAGTGCACGAAAAAAGGCCGGACTACCCTGGGGTAACCCGGCCTTTTCGCCGTTTCGAGAGTATCGCTTACTTCGGCAGCACGACGCTCGGCCCGATGCTGTCAACCACCTTGCGCGCATCGAACGCGCGGATGTTGTCGCGGGGGATCGGACCCTTGCGCATCACGATCTCGGCGGTCGCCTCGTAGCGATCGATCGTGCGGATATCGAAGTCGTTGCCCCAGGGCCCGCCACCAAAGCCGCCGCCGAACCCGCCATACGGGCTCCAGTCACGCCAGCCGAAGCCGCGGCCGTAATAGCGCCACGACGGACCCCAATAGCCGCCGAAGCCACCATAGCCGAACCCGCCGCCGATCCCCGGCGTCGAATAGGTGCGCGACTGGAGGTTGGTGTCACGGTCGGCCATCAGGTAATAGTCATAGCCGTTCTGCAGCGTCAGTTCGGCGGCGCGGAAGAACAGGTAGCGCTCGACGGTATCGCGCGACGTGACGCTGTTGCCGGCGAAGCTGACGAGGAAGCGACCCGGCTCCACCTGGCGATCGCTGTAACCGGTGCGGTTGAAGCCCTGCCCCGTCGCGGGCCGGTAGGCGGTTTCGGTCGCGCATCCGGCCAGCAACAGCGCGCCCGTTGCGAGCGCTGCGAGTGCGACCTTGCGACCCGGTGTCTTGAACATGGTGTGGTCTCCGTTCGCGGCGAATGCGGCGAAACGCCGCTTATTAGCCGTCAGTTGTGGAACGGTTGATGAACGACATCGCTCCACTGCGCCACCCGACTGACGCATTTTTCATGATTCAGGTCAATTGCCGATGACGTGCAGCGCAAGCGTGCGACGATGCGGACGACGGCGGTGCTCGAACAGATAAAGGCCCTGCCACGTGCCGAGCGCGAGTTCGCCGTCGATCAGCGGGATCGTGAGCTGCACCTGCGTCAGCGCGGTGCGGAGGTGCGCCGGCATGTCGTCCGGGCCTTCGTCGTCGTGCTCGTATTCGCGCGACTCCGGCGCGATCCGCGCGAAATAGGCTTCGAGATCGGTGCGGACCTCGGGCGCGGCGTTCTCCTGGATGAGGAGCGACGCGGAGGTGTGGCGGCAGAAGACCGTGAGCAGGCCTTCGGTGAGGTGCTGGCTATGGGTCCAGCGGAGGATCGGTTGGGTGACGTCGACCAGGCCCTGGCGGGTGGTGTCGATCGTGAGCATCGTGGTGGCTTGGCGCATGGTGGGGTAACGATCGGGATGGGAGGGTTGCTCCACCGTTCCCTTGCGAAGCGACCGTTCCCCCGCGAAGCAACCGTTCCCCCGCGAAGGCGGGGGTCCAGGAGTCCCATAGGCCATAGCCGGTAGCCTGGGCTCCCGCCTTCGCGGGCGAACGGAGAGATCAGTTCTTATGCTCCACCCCGGCGAAGGCCGGGGCCCAGTTGGCAAG
>JAYVRZ010000165.1:0-12772 GCA_043775965.1 Sphingomonas sp. | reverse complement strand
CGAAGGTCCGCAACAGGTTGGCGCGGGTCTTGGCCACGGCCTTCTCCACCTGCGGCATGCGCGCCGCCGGCGTACCCGGGCGCGGCGAATAGGGGAAGGCGTGGATGTAGGTCAGGTTCGCGGTCGCGATGAACTCCAGCGAGTTCTCGAACATCTCGTCGGTCTCGGTCGGGAAGCCTGCGATGATATCGGCGCCGAAAACCATGTCGGGGCGGAGGGCGCGGGCCTTGGCCACAAACTCCAGCGTATCGGCGCGCAAATGGCGGCGCTTCATGCGCTTGAGGATCATGTCGTCGCCGGCCTGGAGCGAGAGATGGATGTGCGGCATGATCCGCGCTTCGCCGGTCAACAGGTCGAAGAGGCGGTCGTCGATCTCGATGCCGTCGAGCGACGACAAGCGGAGACGTTCGAGCTTCGGCACATGATGCAGGATGCGCTCGACGAGATGGCCGAGCGTCGGTGCGCCGGGGAGGTCTGGGCCGTAGCTGGTGAGGTCGACGCCGGTGAGGACGATCTCGCGGTGGCCTGCGTCTACCAGGCCGGCGATCCGCTCGACGACCGCGCCTGCGGGGACCGAGCGGCTCGGGCCGCGGCCGAACGGGATCGCGCAGAAGGTGCAGCGGTGGTCGCAGCCGTTCTGGACCTCTACGAACGCACGGGCGTGGGCCGAGAAGCTCGCGGCGAGATGCGGCGCGGTTTCGCGGACCTGCATGATGTCGGAGACGACCATCTGGTCGGCGGACCGCCAGGCCGACGACGTGAGCTTGTCCGCGTTGCCGATGACTCGGTCGACCTCGGGCATCGCGGCGAAGCTGGCGGGGTCGATCTGCGCGGCGCATCCGGTGACGACGATCTGCGCTTCCGGCCGATCGCGTTTGGCGCGGCGGATCGCGACGCGTGTGGCTTTCACGGCGGCGTTGGTGACCGCGCAACTGTTGACCACGACCATGTCCCGCCCGGCGACGAGCGCGCGGATGGTCTCGCTTTCGGCGATGTTGAGGCGGCAGCCGAGGCTGATGACCTCTGGCGCGGGGGCGGATGGCATGGAGCGCGATTTAGGAGCGGCGGGAGGCGAAGTCCACGCTTTGCGGTTGGGGTGGTGTGTCCGACCCCACGTTCTCCTGCGAACGCAGGAGTCCAGGATACCAGCCGGACCACTGCTTGGCCCTGGGCTCCCGCTTTCGCGGGAGAATGAGGGTAATGGAAAAGCCCCGCATCCATCACGCACCACCCCGGCGGAGGCCGGAGCCCAATGGGGGAACGCTGCTAACTAGGGACGGCGCTGAGTTACTGCGACCATTCCAATTGGGCCCCGGCCTTCGCCGGGGTGGTGTTTGTCGATCGGTAATATCGGTCCGCGCGGTCAGCCCGCCAGCCGTGGCGCAATTCCCCGCGGCGGTCGCGCGTCGCGATCCGGTCGTTGCACCAGCAGGCGTTTCTCGGCCAGCAACCGGCGGACCTGCGCCGCTCCCAGGGGACGGCCGTACAGATAGCCCTGACCCTTGGTGCAGCCGATCGCGCGCAGGCGCTCCTCGATCGCGGCATCTTCGATGCCTTCCGCGGTCGTCGGCAGGTTGAGGCTGTCGCCGAGCCGGACGATGGTGTTGACGATCGCCATGCTCTCGGGATTGTCGAGGATCGAGCCGACGAAGCTCTTGTCGATCTTGATCCGGTCGAACGGCAGCGCGCGGAGATGCGCGAGGCTGGAATAGCCAGTGCCGAAATCGTCGAGCGCGAGGCGTATGCCCTGGTTCTTGAGGCTGCCGACGATCGACTGCGCAAGCGGCAGATTGTCGAACAGCGCGCTCTCGGTGATCTCGATTTCCAGGCGACTGGCGGGAAAGCCGGTTTCGACCAGCGTCTTGATGACCTTCTGCGCCAGCCACGCGTCGCGCAACTGTAGCGGCGAGACGTTGACCGATAGCGTGAGCCCCGGATCCCAATCGCGTGCCGCGGCAAACGCCTGCCGCATGATCGACAGCGACAGGTCGCCGATCAGCCCGAGTTCCTCGGCCAGGGGAATGAAGACGTCGGGCGCGATCGTGCCCCGTGTCGGATGTTCCCAGCGCGCGAGGACTTCGAAGCCGGTGATGCGACCGGTGGTCAGGTCGACCTGCTGCTCGAAATAGGGGACGACTTCGTTCTTCGGGACAGCGCTGCGCAGGCCGGCTTCGAGTTCGCCGCGCAGTTGCAGGGAGCGTTCCATCGAACGGTCGAACCAGGCGTGGCGGCCGCGCCCCGCGGTCTTGGCGGCGTGTAGCGCGATGTCGGCGTTGCGCAGCAGCGCATCGATCGAACCGCAATCGGTGTCGGAGCGCGCGATGCCGATCGATACGCCGGTGTGGATGTCGATGCCGTTGCTGCGGAACGGCAGTGCAAGGGCGGCGACCAGCCGTTCGGCGATCCGGTCGGCGACGTTCTTGTGCGCGGCGTCGAAGACGAACGCGCAGGCGAACTCGTCCTCGCCGAGACGTGCGAGCAGGCTGGTGCTCGGTGCGATCGCCGCGATCGTCTCCGCGACATAGGCGAGCAGCAGGTCGCCGATCGCATAGCCGTGCTGGTCGTTGACGCTCTTGAAATGATCGACGTCGATCGTCAGCATTGCCATCGCCTTGCCGCGGCGGCAGGCGCTGGCGAACAGCATCGCGCCATCTTCGGACAGGCTGCGACGGTTGAGCAGGCCGGTCAGCGGATCGCGCTGAGCCAGCGCCTGGGCGCGGCGGCCGGCGTCTGTGAGGTCGCTGAGTTCCTCGGCGAGTGCGCGGTAGCGGAACCAGCCGAACAGGATCAGCGCCACGTTCAGCAGCATCGCCGCGATCAGCGTCCGGTCGATCACCGCGTTGCTGCCGCGCAGATTCGCCAATGCCTTGAGCAAAACCGTGCCACCGGTGCCGACGAACAGCAGGATCGCGGCGCCCGTGACGGCGCCGGTCATGAATTCCCGACTGATGTTGCGGGGCGTACGCGTCGCCACCGACTTTGCGGTCATGGAGATGTCCTTGATTGGTCGACGGTGTGGCATGCGAGAGGTGTAGGAGGGGTTAAGGCGGCGTTTGCGCGGGGCAGGGCGTGGCATCGATGCGATTGGTTGCGTATTGAGAACCGATAGCAGCATGTTTCCCCGAGAAGGCGCGGACCAGTCTGGGCTCCCCCCTTCGCGGGAGAACAAGGAGGGGGTAGACGCCGTCTGGCTGCTCGGCTCGACCTATCTTGCATCGCGACCTGCATTCCAGTAATGCGCCCATCACGTTCCGTTACGGGGCGCATATGACGAGCATCCAAGGATGCACGCTGGCCGGCGAGGTTTCGCCCGCCGGCGCTTTTGCGTTTGGTGGCGGTAGTAGGGAGTATTTCGATGTTCGAAAGCCTGAGCGATCGACTTGGCGGCGTATTCGACCGGCTTCGCGGCCGGGGTGCGCTGACCGAAGCGGACGTGCGCGCGGCGATGCGCGAAGTGCGCGTCGCGCTGCTCGAAGCCGACGTCGCGCTGCCCGTCGCCCGCGAGTTCGTCGAGAAGGCGACCGAGAAGGCGATCGGCCAGAACGTCCTGCGATCGGTCACGCCGGGGCAGCAGGTCGTCAAGATCGTCAGCGATGCGCTGGTCGAGATGCTCGGCTCGGATGCCGTAGAGCTCGAGCTGGGCGTTACGCCGCCGGCCGTCATCATGATGGTCGGCCTCCAGGGCTCCGGCAAGACGACCACTACCGCCAAGATCGCCAAGCGGCTGGCGGCAGGGCAGGCCAATTTCGGCCAGGCCGGTCGCGAGCGCAAGAAGGTGCTGATGGCGTCGCTCGACGTCAATCGCCCGAATGCGCAGGAGCAGCTCGCGACGCTCGGCACGCAGATCGACGTCGCGACCTTGCCGATCGTGCAGGGCCAGCAGCCGGTCGATATCGCGCGGCGCGCGATGCAGGCGGCCAAGCTGCAGGGCTATGACGTCCTGATGCTCGACACCGCGGGTCGACTCCATGTGGACCAGGCGTTGATGGACGAGATGAAGGCGGTTGCCGACGTCGCGAACCCGGCCGAGATCCTGCTGGTCGTCGACTCGCTGACCGGCCAGGACGCGGTCAACGTCGCGCAGAATTTCAGTGACCAGGTGCCGCTGACGGGTATCGTGCTGACCCGCATGGACGGCGATGCCCGCGGCGGTGCGGCGCTGTCGATGCGCGCCGTCACCGGCAAGCCGATCAAGTTTGCGGGCACCGGCGAGAAGCTCGATGCGCTCGAGGCGTTCCATCCCGAGCGCGTCGCCGGCCGTATCCTCGGCATGGGCGACGTCGTCAGCCTGGTCGAGCGCGCTGCGGAGTCGATCCAGGCCGAAGACGCCGAGCGGATGGCCGCCAAGATGGCCAAGGGTCAGTTCGACATGAACGACCTGCGTGCCCAGCTGGCGCAGATGCAGCGGATGGGCGGGCTCGGCGCGCTGGCGGGAATGATCCCCGGCATGAAGAAGGCGCAGGGCGCGGTCGCGTCGGTCGGTGGCGAAAAGGTGCTGGTGCACATGGACGCGATGATCGGATCGATGACGATCAAGGAGCGCAACAAGCCCGAGCTGATCAACGCCAAGCGCAAGATCCGCATCGCCAAGGGCTCCGGGACGACCGTGCAGGAGGTCAACAAGCTGCTCAAGATGCACCTCGAAATGTCGACCGCCATGAAGAAGATCAAGAAGATGGGCGGCATGAAGGGTATGATGGCGATGCTCGGCAAGGGGGGCCTTGGCGGCGGTCTCGGCGGTATCGGCAACGCGATCGGCGGGCCGCAGATGGGCGACATGCTCAACAAGGCGGGCGCTGGCGGTCTGCCGGGTGGCGGCGGCGGTATGGGCGGCGGCGGTCTGCCGGGGCTTGGTGGCCCCAAGATGCCGCAGATGCCGGCCGGTTTCGACGATTTTCTGAAGAAGAAATAACCAACCCCCACTCCCACCGTCATCCCAGCGGAAGCTGGGATCTCCCGGTGAGGGCGAGGGACCTGACAACCACAAGACCCCAGCGTTCGCTCGGGTGACGAAATCCAAGAAGGAATTACGACATGGCAATCAACATTCGCCTCGCGCGCGGTGGCTCCAAGAAGCGTCCTTATTACAAGATCGTCGTTGCCGATGCGCGTTCGCCGCGTGACGGCCGCTTCATCGAGAAGCTCGGCACCTATAACCCGCTGCTCGCCAAGGATGACGACAAGCGCATCATCCTCGACGGCGAGCGCGCCAAGCATTGGCTGAGCGTCGGTGCCCAGCCGACCGACCGCGTCGCGCGCTTCCTCGACCAGGCCGGCGTGCTCGAGCGTTCGGCGCGCAACAACCCGAACAAGGGCAAGCCCGGCGAGAAGGCCACCGAGCGCGCCGAAGAGCGTGCGACCAAGGCGGCTGAAGCTGCCGAGGCCGAGGCGGCTGCAAAGGCTGCACCTGCGACCGGCAGCAACCAAGAGACCGAGCAGGTCGCTGCTGCTGAGATCGAAGACGCAACGAGCGCTTCGTAAGATCTGAGGCGGTCGGCATCGTGTCGATCGCCCCTTCTCCGTCATGCTGGGCCCGTTCCGGCATCCACCCGGCCGCGCATTCGATAGCATTGGGTACGCGGAACGGTGGGCCTCGGAACGAGTCCGGGGTGACGAAGGCGCGGGAGGCATCTCCCGCTCCGACCACGGGTCGCCGACCGCACCCGATCGGCCGTTCATGCGTTCTTTTCTCGGTAACCCCGAACAGGAGCGCATGATGGCCCCCGAAACCGACCCCCGCACAGCCCCCGCACCCGAGGACATCGAAGATGCCACCAACCAAGGCGTCTCCGCCGACGACCCCGCCGAAGGCTCCGACGACACCCCCGGCCGCGATGAAGGCTCCGCGCAAGGCTGACGTGACCCTCGCCGTCGTCATCGGTGCGCACGGCATCGGTGGCGAAGTGCGGCTGAAGGTCTTTGCCGAGAATTTCGGGAGCTATAAGAGCTTTAACGACGGTGCATTGTCGCTGAAGTCCGCTCGCAACGGCAACAACGGCATGATCGCGCGCTTCGCCGAGGTCGCCGATCGTAACGCTGCCGAAGCCATGCGCGGCACCGAACTGACAGTGCCGCGATCATCTTTGCCGCCGCTTGAGGACGGTGAATATTATCATACCGACGTGATCGGGCTCGATGTGGTCTCGACCGACGGCGAGGCGATCGGTCGTGTCGTGGCAATCGACAATTTCGGCGCAGGCGACGTGATCGAGATCGAACGGCTTCCGGTTGACGACAAGCCCGGCAAGCGGTTCATGATACCGATGCGTCTCGAAGCGGTTCCGGAATGGGATGCCGACCGGCTTGTCGTCGAGGCTTCGTTCGCCGCTGAGTAAGCCTTGTTCTCCCGCGAAGGCGGGAGCCCAGTCTGGGTCCCCGCCTTCGCGGGGAAACAACCTTTCAACGACTTTACCGCCGCAAAGGCCGCTGCTCAGCGAGCATGTTGCGGATTGTCGTGGCGGCAACCCCGGCTTCGCCCATTGCGTGGCTGATCTGGTCCAGTCCCTTCACGACGTCGCCCGCCGCGAAGAGGCCGGGGATCGAGGTGCGTTGATGCGTGTCGACCTCCATGCACCCGTCCTCCGACGCATTCGCGCCCGCTGCCACCGCGAGTTCGGAGCGGATGACCGAGCCGAGCGCGGGATAGATGCTGGCGAACGATAGCCGTCCTTCGACCGTGTCCAGCGCCAGCGTATCGCCTTCGATCGCGTAGTTGCCGCAGGGGCCGCCGACGCGGACGATCCCGGCCTCGTCGAGCGCCGCCTCGCATTTCGGATCTAGGTCGTGGCCGCCGTCGGGTGCGATCAGCGTCACGTCCTTCGTATAGCCGCGCAGGAACAGCGCCTCGCGCATGCCGTGGTCGCCGGTGCCGATGATGCCTACGCGCTTGTCGGTGACTTCGTAGCCGTCGCAGATCGGGCAGTAGCGGAGCAGGCCAGCTTCGAGCGCTTCGTCGTGGACCTGATCGGGCATCTTGGGACGGTTGTTGACGACCCCGGTCGCCAGCAGGACGCTGCGGGCTCGCGCTCGCCGCTCGCCGAGCCGGACGGTGAAGCCGTCCTCGTTCACCTCGATCGCGTCGACCCGTGCACCTTCACGAACGGCACCGTAAGTTTCGGCCTGGGCGAGCATCCTGGCGAGCAGGTCGGTGCCGCGGATGCCCTCGGGATAGCCGGCATGGTTGTGCGTGCAGGGGATCAACGCGGCGCGACTGCTGCCGCAATCGAACAGCCGGATCGAAAGATGAAACCGCGCAAGGTAGATCGCCGCGGTAAGCCCCGCCGGCCCCGCGCCGATGATGATACAATCGTCCATGGCTCTGTTCATGATCGGCGAGCGCTTCGTCGGCGCGATTGTTCCTTGCTTGCCATTCGTATATACCGGCTGTGCATACGGAGGCGGGCATGGCCAAGGAATATCGCGCGAAGGTCTTCAAGTCGGGCAACTCGGTCGCGTTGCGGTTGCCGAAGGCGCTTGGGATCGCGGAGGGCTCCGAGATGACGGTGCGTGAGGACAGTGGCAAATTCATCGTCGAACCGTATTCGCCGGTGCCGCGGAAGATCGATCTGACGGGTATTTACGGGTCGATTCCCGGCCTCAGACTCCTTGACCGCGAGGACCGGGTTTTCGACCCGTCGCCGCGACCTTGGGACGATCCGTCCTGGCCTGGTGGGCCCGAAAAAGCGTGAAGTATCTGCTCGACACCAATATCTGCATCCTGTTGCTGGGCGGGAATGTCCCCGCTCTGCGGCACCGCGTCGAGCAATGCGATGAGGGCGAACTGGGCATGTCGGCGATCGTCTTTGCCGAACTGGCGGTCGGCAGTTGGCAAGGCAAGCTGCCGCCCTTGCAGACGGTCGATGCGTTCAGCCGGTGGGTGCCGGTACTTCCGTTCGACGAACTGTCGGCCCGGCTATATGCACAACTGCCCTTCAAGCGCGGGAGCTTCGATCGGCTGATCGCTGCGCACGCACTGTCGCTTGGACTGACACTGATCACCAACAACGAGCGCGACTTCGCCGACGTGCCCGGTCTTCGCATAGAGAATTGGACGCTGTGACTTTCGTTGCCACGATATTGACGTTGTATCCGGAGATGTTTCCCGGGCCGCTGGGGACGTCGCTGGCGGGGCGGGCGCTGGGGGAGGGGCGGTGGTCCTGCGCGCCGGTGCAGATCCGGGATTTTGCTACCGACAAGCATCGCTCGGTGGACCATACGCCGGCGGGGGGCGGCGCGGGGATGGTGCTGCGCGCCGATGTCGTCGCCGCGGCGGTCGACAGCGTTGCCGACGGGCGTCCGGTGCTGGCGATGACCCCTCGGGGTAGGCCTCTGACCCAGGAGCGGGTTCGCCAACTCGCCCAAGGCCCCGGCGTCACTATTCTCTGCGGCCGGTTCGAAGGCTTCGACGAGCGGCTGTTCGAGGCGCGCGATATCGAGGAGGTGTCGATCGGCGACTACATCCTGTCGGGCGGCGAGATGGGGGCGCTGGTGCTGCTCGATGCTTGCATTCGGCTGCTCCCCGGCGTAATGGGCGCGGCTTCCAGTGGGGATGACGAGAGCTTCGAAACGGGGCTGCTCGAATATCCGCACTATACCCGACCGCAGATGTGGGAAGGGCGCGCGATCCCGCAGGTGCTGCGATCGGGGGATCACGCGAAGATCGACGCATGGCGCAAACGCCGCGCGGAGATCGATACACGGTCACGGCGACCGGACCTTTGGGAACGCCATGAGGGCGTTCGGGTCCAGTCGCCCTCTGGCGCGCAGCGACACGAGGACGAGACATGAATCTGTTGCAGACGATCGAAGCCGAGAACATCGCGAAGTTCCTGGCCAACAAGACGATCCCCGATTTCCGCCCCGGCGATACGCTGAAGGTCGGCGTGAAGGTCGTCGAAGGCGAGCGCACGCGTATTCAGAACTACGAGGGCGTGTGCATCGCGCGCTCGAACAAGGGCATGGGCTCGAACTTCACCGTGCGGAAGATGAGCTTCGGCGAGGGCGTCGAGCGCGTCTTCCCGCTCTACTCGCCGAACGTCGACTCGATCGAAGTCGTCCGCAAGGGCGCCGTGCGTCGCGCCAAGCTGTATTACCTGCGTGGCCGCACCGGCAAGGCAGCGCGTATTGCCGAGCGTCGCGACATGCGCCCTGCCAAGGGCACCGCAGCCGCCGAGTAATCGGAGACTGTTCGAGTTGAAGAAGGGCGCGGGGGCGATGGTCCCCGCGCCCTTTTTCGTTGTGTGCGGGGCGGGGCGTGGTGGGGGTGGCAAGCTGTTGGAAGTGTTGCCGATTGTTGGCGTTTCGCGATTATGCTGCAGTGCGGAAGTATAGGAAGTATAGACGCTGGTGAGCGTTTTCGACGGGTCGGCGGCGCAGGGGTGTGGGAGCGGTGTCGAGGTGGAGGGGGCGGTCACGGGCATCCGGTGACGGTGCGCTTGTCCGAGCGTGTAGGACAGCCGATTAGCGCGTTGATCGGCGGCGGCCTTGGTGTGCCTGCCTGCCTTCTCTGTCTTCGGGCCGTGAGGGGCGTGGGGGGCGGTTATGGCGTCGGGCATGGATGCGCGTTGCTACGCAGGCCGACCGCCGCTTCCTTGTTCTCCCGCGAAGGCGGGAGTCCAGTCTGGGTCCCCGCCTTCGCGGGGAAACAGGGTTTGGAGGTCAGCGAGGGGTAACTGCGTGCTGGGGCCGTAGGGTGCGCTGGCTTGCCACATTGAGCGCGTTTGCGGGGAAATGCCCCACCCCGACCCTCCCCTGAAGGGGAGGGAGTTTTTGTCGCGTGCTGCCACCGCCACCCTGCAACCTAGGCGCGTCATGCAATGCGTCGTCATCCCCGCGCAGGCGGGGATCCATATCCTCGGAGGTCGGTGATCATGACGTGAGGTCCGCCAGTCTGGGTTCCCGCCTCCGCGGGAATGACGAGCGTTGGGCGGGCGTGACGTAACCCGCGCCGCCCCGTCATCCTGACGCAAGTCAGGACCCAGGGTCACGAACGCCGCGCTGCCTGGCTCTGGGTCCTGACTTTCGTCAGGAGGACGGCGTGGGTGGGGTGCTCATGAGCCGCGAAGACCGGCCTCGCCGAGCCGTCCGGCCCCACGTGGTCTCCGAGTCCCACTCGAGCCCCCTCCAGGCGTCGCGCCATGCGCCGGGCGGGAGGTCGGCGACGGTCCATTCGCCGATGCTCCAGCGGACGAGGCGCAGCGTGGGGTGGAGAATCGCGGCGGTCATGCGGCGGACTTGACGGTTGCGGCCTTCGCGGATCGTGATGCGCAGCCAGCAATCGGGGATGCTCGCGCGGACCCGGATCGGCGGCACGCGCGGCCAGAGGTCCGGCGGGTCGATCCGCGCGACCTCGGCGGGGCGGGTGGGGCCATCCTTCAGCACGACGCCCTGCCGCAACCGGTCGAGCGCGGCTGGGTCGGGCTCGCCCTCGACCTGCACGAGATAGGTTTTCGGCAGCTTGAACTGCGGGTCCGCGATCCGCGCCTGGAGGCGACCGTCGTCGGTCAGCAGCAACAGCCCCTCACTGTCGCGATCCAGCCGCCCCGCCGGATAGACGCCGGGAACGTCGATGAACTGCGACAACGTCGCGCGCGGGGTCGGCGAGCCCGCGTCGGTGAACTGGCTGAGCACGTCGTACGGTTTGTTGAACAGGATTATGCGGGGCATGGCGGGGCTTTAGAGGGATTGTCGACCGGGTTCGACCGCCAATTGCTACCCCGCAAATGTGTGATCTGTAGTAAGGCTGCGGCAAAAAACAAAAAAGCCGATGTTTGTAAAGTACAACTTCTCTCGGGGAAGCCCTGAATTCGTTAATTCCAGATATAACAACGTTGTCGAATCCTTGCCACCCGTGTTTCTAGCCGTATGCTGGCGCTAGACAGAGGGGGCATATGGCTAGAGAACCGAGCGGGACGCGTACTAGGAAAAAAACGGAAGCAGCTGCGGAAGAGACGGTTCCCGAAGCAGTAACGGCGGCGGCGAAGCGGACGTACTTGCGGCAATCTGATGTTCCAAACGCATCCTTAGATGACGCATTGCGTGTACCGTTGGCACTTTACGATCATTATGCCGGTAAATCGACATCTCCTTTGCACGTTGCCAAAGCTCTCGATGTTGATCCGAAGGGATCACAATTGCGGGTTCTCGCTGGTGCGGCTGCTGCGTTTGGTCTTGTTGACGGTGGTGCACAGGCAGCTTTTATAACTCCAACGGAGCTTGCGCGTCGCATCATTCGTCCTCGCGTCGAGGAGGAAGATATACTCGCTAAGCGCGAGGCGGTTTTGAAGCCAAGGATCTTCGGCGATTTCCTACGCGACTATGACGGAAGTCCGTTCCCACGAAGCGACATTGCACTCAACGTACTTGAGGGAATGGGAGTGCCCCGTTCCAAGGCGGACGAGGTTTTTGAGCGTATCGAATCAAGTGCTCGATCGGTCGGCTTCATCGAAGAAATAAGAGGTAAGCTCTACGTCAGCCTCACGGTTGCATCGAATGAAGGAGATGGGGGAGCCATTACCGATGGTGGTGCTGGGAAACAGGAGGTCGATCAACATCCAGTACCGCCGCCAAAAGCGGCGGCCCAACCCGCGCCTCCAATAACTGAGTCAGTACACCACCGTATCGTGCCGCCGCCTGCGGTGCCGAGCAGAGGGGCGACGTTGAACGCTGCCTTTGAAGACGACCAACGTCGTCGGCGTGTTTTTATTACGCACGGTAAGGACATGGCTCTAGTCGAGCCCATCCGAAAGCTTTTAGAATATGGTGAACTCGAACCGGTAATCTCTGTGGAGAGACAGTCGGTATCTAAGCCTGTACCAGAAAAAATTATGGACGACATGCGGAAGTGCGGCGCCGCGATTATCCACGTAGATAATGAAATGGTACTTCGGGATGAAAACGGTAACGAGCATGCTGTTCTTAATCCCAATGTCTTGATTGAGATCGGAGCAGCAATGGCCTTCTATGGAAGGCGGTTTATATTGCTGGTTCGCGAAGGAGTGAAGCTCCCGTCAAACTTGCAAGGCCTGTATGAAGTTAGGTATCCGGGTGATATTCTCGACGCTGGTGCTACGATTAAGCTCTTAGAGGCCATGAAAGACATAAAGAACTATGGATTGCCCGGAGATATCGAGCCGGAAGCACCGTAAAATGCCCTACTGTTAACCGATATTAACAGCGGGTGTCGCGATGTTACCTGTATTTGGCATATCGTGAAGTCATGAAAAAGGCCGCGGTGTTTCCACCGCGGCCTTTTTCCTAACGTAGCAATCCCAAACCCTTACTGGTCGAGGAAGCTCCGCATCTTCCGTGACCGGCTCGGATGCTTCAGCTTCCGCAGTGCCTTCGCCTCGATCTGGCGGATGCGTTCGCGGGTGACCGAGAATTGCTGGCCGACTTCCTCGAGCGTGTGATCGGTGTTCATGCCGATGCCGAAGCGCATGCGCAGCACGCGTTCTTCACGCGGGGTCAGCGACGCCAGCACGCGCGTGACCGTCTCCTTGAGGTTCGCCTGGATCGCGGCGTCGACCGGGATGATCGCGTTCTTGTCCTCGATGAAGTCGCCGAGATGCGAATCTTCCTCGTCGCCGATCGGCGTTTCGAGGCTGATCGGCTCCTTGGCGATCTTCATCACTTTCCGGACCTTCTCCAGCGGCATGGAGAGGCGCTCGGCCATTTCCTCCGGCGTGGGCTCGCGGCCCTGCTCGTGGAGGAACTGGCGGCTGGTGCGGACCAGCTTGTTGATCGTCTCGATCATGTGGACCGGGATGCGGAT
>JAYVRZ010000164.1:0-7801 GCA_043775965.1 Sphingomonas sp. | reverse complement strand
GCGGTTCCGCATCCTCAACATCGTCGACGACGTGACGCGCGAGTGTTTGCGAGCGGTGCTCGACACGTCGATCTCGGGCAAGCGGGTGGTGCGCGAACTTGCCGATCTGATCGCCGAGCGCGGCGCGCCCAAAATGATCGTCAGCGACAACGGGACCGAGTTCACCTCGAACGCGGTGCTCGCGTGGTCGGGAGATGTCGGCGTCGAGTGGCACTATATCGCGCCGGGCAAGCCGACGCAGAACGGGTTCGTCGAAAGCTTCAACGGTCGCATGCGCGACGAACTGCTCAACGAGACGCTGTTCTTCACGGTCCGCCAGGCGCGGGCAATTCTCGCGCGCTGGGTCGACGACTACAACACCGAGCGGCCGCACTCCTCGCTCGGCTACGCCACACCGGCGGCCTTTGCCGCCGAACTCGAAAAGCAACGGGCGGGTTTAAACCCGCCCGTTGCTTCGCCCGCGCTCCTGCGCGACAATAACGGCCGGTCTCTGGTTGCCGCTGGATGAAAGACGGGGGTCACGTCAGTATCCGATCTGATGGTCGATTGGTCGAGGCAGGGATGGCCGTTCAACGCTTCCCTGATACCCGATCTACTCGCCACCACCCGTCTCGTACGCGTCTACGGCGACGAGATTATGTTCGCGCATCGGTCGATCCACGAGTTCATGGTCGCACGTCGACTCCATGATGATCCCACGCGCCTGCTTGAGGCCCTCGATCTCGGGGAAACGTCGATAGGCGAAATTCTGCGCTTTGCAGCAGGCCTGTCGGACGAGATCGCGCCTTTAGTTGATTTGCTGCTAATCAGGGAGCGAACCTTGGACGCGGTGACCTGCCTTCGGTTTGCCCGTGTCCCTAATCCCGCGCTCGCAGCCTATGTGGCGGTGAAGCTGGGGCACCATATCGGAGATGAGTTCATCCGGCGACTTCTTCAGCAGATTTCGCCCGACGTACACCAAATCTCCACCGTCGAGGTCAATCGTTCCGCTTCATCCGTCCACGACCGGCTACTCGAACTGCTGGATGAATCCTGCGATCGGTCGCGGCCGAACCACGAGCGAGGAGCTCGATTCGAACTCTTCGTAGAGGCGTTCTTCGATGGACCATTCGAACCTGTCGAGCGCAACTGGCGAACCGAGCATGGTGAGCTGGACCTGCTGATGGAGATACGCGGTGGGACACCTTACTGGGATCATTGGGGAGCCGACGTCCTCGTTGAGTGCAAAAATTTGGCAACCGCAGCCGAGAGCAACCAGGTGCAGGCGTTTGCCGGGAAGGTGGCAGCAGCACGGGTGAAGCTTGCCTTCATGGTCTCCGTGAACGGCTTTACAGCGGACGCGATGCAGGCGTTTCGGTCGCAATCCCGTGGTAATGATCGTGCGCTGATCGTTCCGATAGCGGGCGAGCACATCCGACAGATGTTGCAACGGCAGAGCCCCATTGAGGCTTTCATCAAGGATCGGATCCGAGACATTCAGTATGAGCGCAAGTTCCCGCGCGCATGACCCAGATCGCTGAGCAGTCGCTTTAGCCGAGGTGCGACGAGCGGCTGGCGCACGTCGCTGCCGCTCACGTCTTCAGGCCGCGATCGCCGCGCTCGCCCGGCGCAAGCGGGCCACAGCCTGCTCGACCGATTCCACCATTGGGTCGAGCGCATACTCCATCGCATCCAGAAGCCGTGGGAGCCCTACGATCCTGTGGTTGACCAAGTGTTCGAGCGCGAGCTCGCGCGCGGGACCGTGCGACCAGGGGATCGTGCCAGTTTCGGTCGAGAAATGCGCCTCCCGGAGGATGTCTGGAATGCGAAGCCAAGGATCTAGCCTCGTTGAAACACCGTCCGCGGTCCGCCACATAGGCTTGTAGTCGCGCGAGAACGTGACGATCGCCCCGTCGCTCACCGTCCAGTATCCGTATGGCAGCCAAAGCCGGCTCGGCGCGAAGTCGTCGAGCGGCACGCGCGGTGTCACCACCTCGAAGTCGGCGCAGATCCCGAAGCCGCTGTCGTATAGGATATGAGCCGGTTGGCCGAGCGAAAGCAGATACCCGTGCCGCACGCTGCCCGACACTTTCACCCGGACGACCGTCCCGGGCCGGGCGCGACCCGGCGATCCGAATAGGCGATCCCGCCAGATCGAGGTGCGCAGCCGGAGCGCTTTCTCAAGCTGCATGTCCGGGAGCAAGCGTGAACGCGTCAGGGCGAACTCGACGTCACCGTGTCGGACGCTAAGCCTGTCGGCAATCGACAGGACCATCCCTTCGGCATTTGGCAGGTCCAGTGGAGCGCCCGCGATCGTCTCAGCCGTCGAGGCGGTCAGCTCGTGCCAGTCGCGGTGACCCGTCGCTTTGGCAATGGCGTCCTGCGCGTGTGACAATTGAATTCCGCTGGCCTCACGCACGAGAATCTTGGCAGCTGCCTTGGGCATGTCGGTGCTTGTGAAATGAAGACGCATCTGAACCACTCCGACGGTGCTTGTTGAGGCGTGTCCACTAGGCCCGCGCGCACCTGGAAGAGGTTCGTCTGTGCTTTAATTTCCTGCCCGCGAGCTGCGCCTTTGTGGACGGCATGGCCGGATCAGCCGTCGCCAGAATGGCACGGCTCCGGCAGAAGCGCAACGGCGGTCGCCCGGCTTTGGAAACCCAGGCGGCGCTTTCCCAATCGTCAGACGCGCCAGGTCGCCAGCGATGCGATCGCCTTGTCCGCCCTACCTATCAGGGCGTCGAGCGGAGGGCAGTCCGGATAGTGCCGCAACAGGATCGTCTTGGCCCGTTCAAGCCTACTGATCATCTGCTGCCGGTCGATGGGGGGCTGCGGCTCACCGTCATGCTCGTGGTAATAGAGTTCCGAGAAGGTTTCCTGATCAAGCTCTGCGGTCGTGTATTCGCGCATGACCCATTCGTCGAGTTCGCTACGGATCCTATCGACTCGTGTCCGTGTCCCATCGCGGCGCTCGGCCGCGACTAGGACCGCCTTCAGCAAGCCTCCGACCTCCTGATGGGCCGCCACAGGCATGCGCGCGTTTGGGCGCAGGCGTCGACCGACGAACGACATGGTATATGCGATCGACGCACGCTTGCGTGGAGGCTTACGCGTCTTCGGGACCGCAGCTGCCTTGGCGGCGGCCGCCGCCCTAGTGCCCGGCGTGTCCATCGCAGCGTGGTATTCGCCGGAAACACCCGTCCAGCGGGACGCGGCAACAGGGCGCGGCGCGCGCTCAAGCGCTTCGGCCAGTGGGGCGATGGAGGGACCCTTTGCCTTGTCCGCCATGAGGAGAAGCCAGCATCCGCCATCGGTCCAGTAGATGCTGCCCCATGCCGGCTTCACGATCTCCCAGCCGTGGCGTTCCGCCCAAGCGAGCCGCTCCGCGCTGATCGGGTCGCCGGCGCGGACGTAGGGTTCGTCGGCGCGGACATGTCGGCGGTTCTGTTGATCCCACCAGACGGACGGGTGATCCTGATCCGGGACACGGTTGTCGAAGCGACCCTTGGGGTATGCGCGGCGTGCATCCGAGGGCTTGAGACCGGTCGCGTCAATGAACTGAAGTGTCCGCGCGACCTCGCACACATGGCGACGCGCTAATTCCTGGTCCTCGGACATGGACTGAACGATGAGGTGGTCTGGTGCGTCCGACCGCACGTTACCAAGATAGCGGTCGTTCTTCGCCTGGCGGGGCGTGACCAGCTCGGCGTAGGTCTTCGCTAGCGCGACCTTGAGCGTTTCCTGGCCGCGTGCCTTGCTCGCCCGGTTGAACCATCTCGCGGTGATCCAGATGAACCGGCGGCTTTGACCGCTAAGTTCCCGGTTCGCATTGGTAAAGTTGCTAAAACCAGCCGCCTGTGCGGCTTGGTCCAGTGCGTCGCTGTGCTTGATGCGCTTGTCGCGCTTCAAGCGCTTCGCGAAGCTCTTGATGCCCTCGACAGTCGATGGACGAATGGAATGCTCTGGCATGTTCAACTCCAGCCCGCAACGAAGCGTCGCCCACCAACCGCCTCCCGAGCTCGAGAGGACATAGAGAAAGTCGTCATACGGCAGCGCTGCTTGCAGCTTCGCTCTTGGCGGGCGGCGGGCTCCTGCCTGAAGAGCCCGTGCGGATCATACCCCGTCCTCATCGCGATTGGAAGATTCAGATACGGCGAGGACGGGTCCGCCTCCGGGAGCAATTCGGAAGCAGATTGAGGATCGTTGCTGTAGGAACAGGAAGCCCGTCTCTGACGGCCGGGATTAGATCACGTGGGTGTAGGCTGCTGGCTGCTGTGCGAACGACGAATTTTGTCGGCAGCGGCCATTCATGCGCTCATCGGCGAATGGCTTGAGTTGGTCGGCAGCTGCCGCTCTTCCCTTCTATCCTGGCGACCAAGATGCAGACGTTAACAGCCCCTTTTCGCAGGCATAGTTTCGGCCGATCGCTCATCTCGCGTTGGCGCAGCTTTCTGGTGTCACAACCGCTCGGTTGTGACACCGATGTGGATGATCACATATGACACCGCATAGGCGTAGTGACAGTGCGTTTTATGCCGCCCTTGAAACGCGCCTCTGCGCCCCAGTGACGTTGAGCCGCATCTGCATCAGCTTCGTGCTGACCCCGTATTCATTGGCGGCACTACGCAGTTCTATTCCACGCTTCGCTACCGCCACTGCTGCCTCGTCTGAAACCAGCAATGCCGGACCGAACCAGTTGGCTTCCTCTTCGAGGGTGGCATCAAAGTGCCGCTTACCGTTCTCCCCGCACAGGGGGTGCGGCGGGTGCATCAGCAGCAGATGACTCAGTTCGTGCATGATATTTGCGGCGCACCGTGCGGGTGAATGCCCGTCGTTATAAACGATCACACGTCGCGTCCCGATACAGACTGTAATCGCTGAAAATTCGTTCTGACCCTTTGCACTGGTCAGATATTGCACGGCGTTGGAATGTTGAGCCTCAAACGCCGACAATTTTACAACCAGGACCTCCAGATGCTTGGCGGTCAGAAACGGGCATAGGGGCGCATCGGCGGCGAGGCCGAGTTCCGCGCGAATTTCGCGAGAAGTGGTGTTCGCTTCGGTCTTAAAACCTCGCCGGAATGCCATCTTATTTCTTCCGGAACTGTTCGTAGGTGGCGTGAAGAATTGCTTCCAATGCCTTTGCTCCGTCGTCGCTGAGGTTAGGATCGGCCCGCAGATAGGCTGTCACCTTGGCGAGGGGTTCCGTGGTCGTGGCAGGAACGTCGCTCTTGTAGAAGGCGTTGGTATCAAGTCCTGCCCAATGTGTGAGAGCGCCGAGGCTATCGACGTCTGGACGCTTGCCTTGCGACAGTCGGGTCAACGTCGATGCGCTCACATGCGCTTCGTCGGCGACCTTACGCCATGTCATGTTCCGCGCGCGCCGTGTGCTGTCCAAAGCCGCCACAAACTTTTCCCCATCAAATTGAACGATCGTCACCGTTCGACTCTTGCAATTCCATTCGACATGCGCGATCTCCCTTCGTGCGTTGCAAACTCGCAACGTTACGTCACTATCAGAACAAGAAGGCTTGGCAATGGCAGGTAAGAATCAGCACGTCGTACCGCACTCGGGAGGCTGGGCCGTTCGCGGCGCTGGCAATAGCCGGGTGTCATCGATCCATTCCACGCAGGCCGAAGCGGCGCAGGCGGCACGCGGCACCGCGCAGCGGCAGCAGAGCGAGTTGCTGATCCACGGTCGTAATGGGCAAATCCGCGAGCGTGACAGCTACGGCAATGATCCCTTCCCGCCGAAGGGGTAAATGGAGCAGGCCGCGTTCGGTGACGGAGTGGCCTGCTTTTTAGATTCTGACCGAAGAAAAAGGCGGTGTTCAAATGGCTAGATGTACGGCTCCAGCACGGGGGCACCGCACAGCGAGCGGGCGAGCAGAATGCCCTCGGTGCGGTGGCGGCGGTCGCGGTTACGGCGGCGGTTACAGCAGCTACGGCGGAGGTTATAGCTCCTACTCGTCACCAACACCTTCCCCATCGCCGTCCTACCGATCATCATCGGGTGGTGGAGGCTCTGGTCGTGTGAAAGCCAAGTGGTCGAAGGCCAGCTCCACCGTCTATTACACGCCCGTTGAAGCGAAGGCGCTCGAACCAATCCGTGAGACGGTCGAGAAGAGAGCAGAGCTTCCTGACTTACGCGAGCTATTTCTTTGTCATGCGTGGGCTGACCGATTGGACGATGCCACAAAGCTCTACGACCTTCTCAAAGCCCGTAATGTATCCGTCTGGTTCAGTGAGAAAGATATTCCTCTTGGATCGTCGTTTCTTCGTGAAATTGATAGGGGACTCGCCAAGTCGCGTGTCGGGATCGTGTTGGTCACACCGGCTCTATTAACGCGGCTTCCGACAGGGGGCATCGCCGATAGAGAGCTTTCAGCGCTTCTGGCGACAGATCAGCTTGTGCCGGTTATCCACAATACGACCTATGATGCGCTTCGAATGGTCAGTCCGCTGCTCGCGTCGCGGAACGGCCTTAGTACGGAAGAAGACTCCTTAGAGGTCGTTGCGGATAAACTCGCCGAACTTGTCAAAACCTCTTGATTTTATAATCAGCTATACTGCGCGATCCCAATCCCCGTAACGCTAGGACATCAGTGTCAGAACCGTTCGGTTGTGACATCAATGTCAGCCAATGACCGCCTTGGGGGGATGGTGCCCTAGTAAGGTCGGTGAAGATCAGGACATTATAGTGCCTGCTAACGGGGGACTATTCTATGATTTATGCTTGGATTGATGGCGTAAAGCGGCAACCGATGGCCAAGGGCGAGCGCACTGCCTGCAAAGATTGTGGCGGGCTTCTCACCTCCGTCATGCCCGCGCAGAACGTCAAGCACTGGCGGCACAAGGCGGGCGATTGCGATCGCTGGGGCGAAGCCGAAGGCCCCTGGCATCTGGGTTGGAAAGAGCAGTTCGACATGGGATGCCGCGAAATTGGCCTTTATGACGCCGCCGCTGGCGAGTGGCACCGCGCCGATGTGCTGTGCGGTGCCGGCACGCCGATCGCGACCGTGCTGGAACTGCAACACTCCAGCATCAGCGAGCAGGAGCGCATGGAGCGCGAGGCCTTCTACCGCCAGAAGCATCGCATGTTCTGGCTTGTCCACCTGCACGACGAGCATAGCTTCACTGGCACCAGCTTCCGCCTGTCACTGGGCCTGGGCGCTCGCACGGTGGCCGTGGACGGCCATAACTACGAGATCGTGCATTTCGCGTCGCGCAGCAGCCAGTTCATCGAAAAGTGGAAGCGATCGAGCGCACACATCTTTTTCGACTATCAGGATCACATTTTCTACCTCGCCAACGAGAGCGTGGCGGCGCGGGCCAATGGCGGTCTTCCGCTGAAGAAAGGCTATTTCGCCTATTCCCGGTTATCGAGGGAAGATTTCCTCCGTGCCGTGCACGGAGCGGGCTGACACCATGGCCGACACGAACGACGATTTGATGGTAGAGATGGGCAAGGGCCTAGACGGCTATATGGCCGCAGCCGACGAAACCGCGGCCGAGCTGCTGCAGGGAGACGATGGCCTGGTAGCCGCACTCCGACGCTATGACGATTATCTGCGCCGCGACCCCTGGGCGCATGTGGCACAATCGTCTGCCATTGGCTTCATCCTGCAGATGAACGCGTACATGGTGTTTCTAGCCGGCGTCCGCATCGCATTGAGCGGCCATGCGGCCGCGGTTTTTCCCCTCCTCCGCACCGCCCTAGAATCCGCTTCCTACGGCCTGCTGATCGAGCGCGATCCCGTCCTCGCCGACGTATGGACACACCGCCATCGCAGCGAGACCGACAAGAAGGCCAGCCGCAAAG
>JAYVRZ010000163.1:0-10673 GCA_043775965.1 Sphingomonas sp. | reverse complement strand
CCTTGACCGAAAGCGCACGGGTGGAGACACTGGTGGCAATGGCGTTAGCCGTATCGTGAAAGCCGTTGATATAATCGAAGAGAAGCGCCGCCAGAATTGGATACCACGCGCACCGTTCGTGACCCTGGGCTCCCGCATTCGCGGGAGAACAACAGAAGTTGAAGCGTTACGTTTGGATGCCAATTCTTCTCGTCGCAGCGCTCGCCGCCTTCCCAACCCTCGCGCAGATGAAGTGGGAGCGGCGGGTATTGATCGTGGCCGCCCCGTCTGGGGAAGATGCAGCGCTTGCCGAGCAGCGTCGCATTCTCGCGAACTGGAAGACAAAGAGCGAAGCGCGCGACCTTACTATCGTCGAGGTCATCGACGAACAGGTCCGCGGCGCCAGCGATAGCGCTGCAACGATCCGCCACAAATACCGCCTCCCCGCCGGCTTCACCGCGATCCTGATCGGCAAGGACGGCGGCGAGAAAATGCGCAGCGCCAAGCCCTTCCCCGCTGCCGTTCTCGAACAGACGATCGACGCGATGCCCATGCGCCAAGCCGGCCAGCGATAGAGCCTAGCGATCAGCGTGATCGCCGTGCCGGGGTTGTTCGCGCATCCCCTCTGCCCCAGATGGCATGCAAAGCCGTGCCCCGGCGGCACGCGACCTACGAGGACTGCCCGTGACCGACTTCACATCTGCGACCGACACCCAATTCGACTATGACCTCTTCGTCATCGGCGCAGGCTCGGGGGGCACGCGGGCGTCGCGTGTCGCCGCCGCGCATGGGGCGCGCGTCGCGGTCGCCGAGGAATATCGGGTCGGCGGGACCTGCGTCATCCGGGGCTGCGTGCCGAAGAAGCTGCTGATCTATGGCGCGCATTTCGCCGAGGATCTGAAGGACGCCAAGCGGTTCGGCTGGCAGGTGCCCGACGACTGCGCGTTCAGCTGGCCGACGTTGCGCGACAACGTCATGGAGGAGGTCGACCGGATCAACGGCGCCTACACGCAGACGCTCGAGAACAATCACGTCGACATCATCCACCAGCGCGCGGTCGTGTCCGGGCCGAACGAAGTGACGCTCGCCGACGGCAGCGTGAAGACGGCAGCGAAGATCCTGATCGCGGTCGGTGCGCATCCGCTGGTGCCCGACTTTCCAGGCGCCGAGCACGGCATCACCTCGAACGAGGTGTTCCACCTCGACGACGTGCCGAAGCGCGTGCTGATCGCGGGGGCGGGCTATATCGCCAACGAGTTCGCCGGGATCTTCCACCAGTTCGGCTCGCACGTGACTTTGGTCAACCGGACCGACGTGATCCTGCGCGGCTATGACGAATCGATCCGCGACCGGCTGCTCCAGATCTCGATGAGCAAGGGCATCGATTTCCGCTTCAACGCGGCGTTCGAGAGCATCGAGAAGGACGAGAACGGGTGCCTGACGGTTCGCATGAGCGGGCATGAGCCGATCACCGTCGACCTCGTGATGTTCGCGACCGGGCGCTTGCCGAACACCAGGGGGCTCGGGCTGGAGAGCGCGGGCGTCGAGATGGACGCCGCGGGCGCGGTGGTGGTCGACGCGGACAACCAGTCGAGCTGCGACAGCATCTTCGCGGTCGGCGACGTCACCAACCGAATCCAGCTGACCCCGGTCGCGATCCGCGAGGGGCAGGCGTTCGCGGACACGTTCTTTGGTGGGAAGCCGACGCGGGTGGATTACGCCAACGTCCCCGCCGCGGTGTTCAGTCACCCGCCGATGGCGGGGGTCGGCATGACCGAGTCGCAGGCCAAGCAGGCTTTGGGATCCGTGAAGGTGTACACGTCGGACTTCCGGCCGATGAAGAACGTGCTGGCGGGGCGCAACGAGCGGTCGCTGTACAAGATGATCTGCGACGGCGAGACCGACCGGGTGGTCGGCATCCACATGATCGGCCCCGACTGCCCGGAGATCCTGCAATCCGCCGCGGTGGCGGTGAAGGCGGGGCTGACCAAGGCGGACTTCGACGCGACGGTCGCGCTTCACCCGACGATGGCGGAAGAGCTTGTTCTGATGAAGTGAGGGGCGGCTATCCCCCCGCCATGTCGTCATCCCCGCGCAGGCAGGGATCCATATGGGCAAACGCCAGCAACCTTGCTGCGAAGCCAGCCGCTATGGGTTCCCGCCTCCGCGGGAATGACGGTGCATTGGTAAATGGTGCGACTGCCAACCTGTTCTACCGCGAAGGCGGTAGCCCAGACTGGGCCCCCGCCTTCGCGGGGGAACAAACTTTTGGGTCAGGTGCCGGTGAAATTTCCCGGGCGGCGTTCGCTGACGGCACGGACGCCTTCCGCGAAGTCGGCGGTCTTTTGCAGCCACGCTTGCTCGGCCAGTTCATGATCGGTCTGCGCCTGGACCAGCGCGAACAGGTCGCCTCGCATCGTCTTTCGTGTCGATCCGACTGCGAGCGGGGCTCCGGCTGCGATCTCCTTCGCTAGCGCCAGGGCTTCGGCACGCACCGTATCGGCTGGCACGAGCGCATCGGCGAGGCCCCAGTCTGCGGCTTGCTCGGCGCGGATGCGGCGCGCGGTCAAATTCATCAGCAGCGCGCGCTGGCGGCCGATGATACGCTCGAGCACCGCGGAAATGCCGAAGCCGGGGTGGAAGCCGATCTGGACGAAATTGGCGACGAACTTCGCTTCCGGCGCGGCGACGCGGAAATCGGCGACGAGCGCCAGGCCCAGCCCGGCGCCGACTGCCGCACCCTGGATGGCCGCGACCACCGGCGTCTCGACCGCGAACAGTCTGGCGGCGGCGACGTAGAACGGGTTGCGCTCGCCCACAGCTCGATCGCCCGCGACCGGGTTGGCGTTGACGAGGTCGGCGCCGGCACAGAACACCTTGCCGTCCGACTGGAGCACGATCGCGCGCACGTCGCGGTCCGCGTCCGCCGCGGCGAAGGCGGCTCCCAACGCTTCGATCAGCGCGAGATCGGCGAAGTTGTGCGGCGGGCGCGCGAACGTGACGATCGCGACATGGCCGTCGCGGGCAACATCCACGCCGGAAAGAGTGCGTATATCCTCGGTCATTGCAGCCTCGTTACTGTCGAACATGATGTAGCAAACATGGATTGTGGCGATAATGACACGGACTGTCGCCAAAATCCTTGCCCGGGCGGACAGGCCATTGGCAGCGATCGGCAACCGGGCGTAGGGGCTTCGTCCCGGCAGACATGCAAAAATGCGTGCCGCCGGGGGCCGTATCCACCGGGAACGGCACGTGGAGAGGATCAAGGCATGGGGTCGCGACCGTCGCGAGCAGCATCGGGTGGCAGGGCACGACGTGCCTGCACGGCCGCCGTCGGTGTACCCATGCCCCATGCCGCTCTGCAATCCAACGCAGGGGACTATTCGACATGAAGACCATGATGGTCGCGGCGCTGCGCGCTGCGCTGGTGACGACGACGATCCTCGGATCGGTAGCGCTGGGCACGTCCGCGAGCGCGCAGACGACGACCGCGGCGATCCGTGGCCAGGTGCGCGATGCGGCGGGTGCAGCGGTTGCAGGCGCGAGCGTGGTGGCGGTGAACGGCGGCACGAACCAGACGTTCCGGACCGTCTCCGCCGCGAACGGCAGCTATATCCTCAATGGCCTGCGCCCTGCGCAGTACACGATCACCGTGACCGGCACGAACGGCGAGACGTCGGTGCAACGCGTCATCGTGTCGATCGGCCAGTCCGCCACGGTCGACGCTACGCTCGCCCCCGCCACACCTGCACCTGCATCTGCATCTGCCGATGGCGCGGACACGACCGCAGCGACCGGCGACAACCAGGAAATCGTCGTCACGGGCGGTCGCCTGGTCGAGACCAAGACCAGCGAAGTCGCGACCAACGTCAGCCAGCAGCAGATCCGCAACCTGCCGCAGACCGATCGCAACTTCCTGTCGTTCGCAGCGCTCGCGCCCGGCGTGAAATACAATGACAGCGAAACCAACAAGGGCTTCCAGTCGGGCGCGTCGACTGCCAGCCAAGTCAACGTGTTCATCGACGGCGTCAGCCTGAAGAACAAGCTGCGCGAGGGCGGCGTCGCCGGCCAGCAGAACAGCCGCGGCAACCCGTTCGGCCAGCTTGCGGTCCAGGAATTCCGCGTCCTGACGCAGAATTACAAGGCCGAGTACGAGCAGGCCGGTGCCGCGATCATCACCGCGGTGACCAAGTCGGGCACCAACGAGTTCCACGGCGAGGCGTTCGGCCAGTACACCGACAAGAATTTGAGCGAGAAGGCGTATCTGGACAAGGCCAACAACCGTCCCGAGCCTGCCTTCAAGCGCAAGCAATATGGCGTGTCGCTGGGCGGCCCGATCATCAAGGACAAGCTGTTCTTCTTCGCGACCTACGAAGGCAACGACCAGGACCGCGCGTTCAACGTCGACAGCACCGGATCGGCCGCGGCGGTCGCCGATTTCGAGGCCAATTCGGGCCGTCGCCTGAGCGATTTCGAAGGCGCCTTCGTCAGCCCGTTCCGCGGCGATTTCTACTTCGGCAAGCTGACGCTGACGCCGGACAGCAACCAGGTGATGGACCTGTCGTTCAGCCGCCGCCAGGAAACCGACATTCAGAATTTCGGCGGCAACGTGTCGTACGAAAACGCCGAGAACAAGATCAACGTCGTCGACACGTATCTGTACAAATGGACCTATACCGGCAGCAATTTCATCAACGAATTCAATGCCAACTACCTGAGCTACACGTTCAACCCGACCTCGCTCAATCCCGATCTGCCGACCTACGACTATGACGGGGTGATCATCTTCGGCGGCAAGGATTCGACCCGCCGCGAAGTCCAGCAGGGCTACACGCTGCGCGACGACGTGACCTATACCGGCCTGGAGAATCATTCGTTCAAGACCGGCGCGCGTGTCGAGATCACCGACATCGAGTTCGACAACCAGTCGTTCATCCAGCCGCGCTACACCTATCGTCGCGAGCCGCAGAACGGCCTGACGTTCGCATCGCCGGCCGAAGCACGGCTTGGCCTCGGGAGCGGCAAGATCCTCGCCTCGAACACGCAGATCGGCCTGTATGCGCAGGACGACTGGGACGTGACGAACAAGCTCCAGCTGAACGTCGGCGTTCGCTGGGACTATGAAACCAACGGGTTCAACAACGAATACCGTACCCCTGCCAACGCCGCCGCGGCGCTGCGGGCGCTGCCCAAGACGTCCTATTTCGATCCCGAAAACTACATCACCAACGGCCATGACCGCAGCCCGTTCGCAGGGGCGATCGCGCCGCGCTTCGGCTTTTCGTACGACCTGAAGGACGACCAGTCGACGGTCATTTTCGGCGGCGTCGGACGGTATTATGACCGCAACAACTTCAACAACACGGTCGACGAACTCAGCCGCACGATCAACCCGATCGGCGTGTTCCGCTTCTCTCCGACCGGCACCCCGCGCGAAGGCCTGCCGACGGTCGCGTGGAACCCCGCGTATCTGACGCGCGACGGTCTGCTGCAGTTGGCCGCAACATCGACGCAAGGCCTGCCCGAATTGTTCGCGGTGAAGAACGATGCCCGGCCGCCGGTCAACGACCAGGCGAGCATCGGTATTCGCCAGAAGGTCGGGATCTTCCAGGCGGCACTGACCGCGTCGTATATCCGGGGACGCAACGGCTATACCAACCTGTTCGCGACGCGAAATGCGAACGGGCTCGGCACGTGCTGCAACACGGCGCCGCTGCTGCCGTTCGGCTATGCCAACGCGCTGATCGGCTATGACGGCCTCGATACGCGGTACAAGGCGATCTACTTTACGCTCGACAAGAACTACACCAAGTCGTCGGGCTGGGGCCTGAACATCGCCTACACCTTCTCGAAGGGGGAGCAGAATGGCGGCGACCTATTCAGCCTCGATGCGGTGACGCCGGACAGCTACGGCTGGCGGCCGCGTGCCGGCGACGAGCGTCACCGCGTGGTGATCTCGGGGATGGTCGACCTGCCGCTTGGCTTCCAGTTCTCGATGCTGAACACGCTGGGCAGTGGCCAGGCTTTCCAGGTGACTGACGGTACCAACGGCGCGGACTCAGGCTTCAACCAGTTTACCGCGCGCTATCCCAAGAAGAACTGCATCAAGGGCCTGTTCGCGTTCTGCGAGGTCAATTTGACGCTCGTCAAGCGCTTCAGCGTGCTCGGCAAGACGGATCAGTTCGAGGCTGCGGTCGACCTGCTCAACGCGTTCAACAACAAGAATTTCGAAGGCTTCGACACGTTCTTCAACAACACGATCGATCCGGCGACCGGCCAGGCGACCGATACGCTCGATCCTGCGCGGATCGGCAACAGCACGCTGACCCTCCCCCGCCGGGTGCAGTTCAGGGTCGGTTACCGGTTCTGATGCGTTCATGATGGGGTGGCCATAAGGGCCGCCCCGTCCGGGATGCACCCGCGGTAACCAGGAGTTCGAATGCTCGATCGACGCCAGTTTCTCGGCACCGGTGCGATGTCGCTCGGTGGGCTTACCGCGGGGTGCACGTCGGTCGGGCGGCCGCTGGTCAAGGCGATCGAGGGGATTACCGGGACCGCCACGCCCTCCCCGCCCCCGTCCGCCAACCCGCTGATCGACAATCTGCAGGAACGCGCGTTTCTGTATTTCTGGGATACGACCGACCCGGTGACCGGGCTCGCGCTGGATCGCTGGCCGACGCCGTCCTTCTCGTCGATCGCCGCGGTGGGGTTCGCACTGACGGCCTACCCGATCGGCGTGGTCAATGGCTGGATCACGCGCGAGCAGGCACGCACGCGAACGCTGGCGACGATGGAGTTCTTCGCGCACGCACCGATGGGCCCCGAGCCGACCGGGAACAGCGGGCACAAGGGATTTTTCTACCACTTCCTGGGGATCACCAAGGGCCAGCGGTTCGCGCGCGCGGAGCTGTCGACGATCGATACCGCGTTGATGCTCGGCGGCATGCTGTTCGCGCAGAGCTGGTTCGATGCGGATCATCCCGAGGAACAGCGGATCCGGGCGCTGGCGGACCAGATCTACGGCGCGGTCGACTGGACCTGGATCACGCCGCGCGCGCCGTTCCTGTCGATGGGCTGGCATCCCGAAAGCGGGTTCATCCCGAGCGACTGGAATATCTACAACGAGGGGATGCTGATGTACCTCCTCGCGCTGGGATCGCCGACGCACCCGCTGCCGCCGACCACCTGGGGCGCGCTGACGGAGAAGTTCGAGACGTCGTGGAAAGGCGATCACCTGCATTATCCGCCGATGTTCGTGCACCAGTACAGTCATGTCTGGGTCGATTTTCGCGGCATCCGCGATCCGTATATCGCGACCAAGGGCATCGATTATTTCGAGAACAGCAAGCGCGCGACGATTGCGCAGCGCGACTATGCGATCGCCAATGCAGGCGGTTTCGCCGGCTATGGACCGGACGTCTGGGGGCTGACGGCGTGCGACGGGCCGGGTGACTTCAAGGCGACGCTCGCCGGGCGCCCGCGCGAGTTCTTCAGTTATTCCGAACGCGGGCCGGGTGCGCGCGACGACGGGACGCTCGCCCCGACCGCCGCCGCCGGGTCGATCGTGTTCGCGCCCGACATCGTCATCCCCGCGATCACCGCGATGCACGATCGCTATGGCAAGGGGATCTACGGCAAATATGGCTTCTTCGACGCGTTCAACCCGACGCTGACCGAGATGGGGGAGCCGTTGAAGCATGGCCGGATCGTGCCCGACGTGGGCTGGGTAGACGTCGATTATCTCGGCATCGACCAGGGGCCGATCGTCGCGATGATCGAAAATTGGCGCACCGGCATGGTCTGGAACACGATGCGGCGTAACCCGCATATCCGGCGTGGGCTGGACCGCGCCGGATTTACCGGGGGGTGGCTCGCGCGCGTGCCCTGACGGGGGTTTCGCGATGGCTCGCGAACGCTTAGAGGGTCGGCATACCTGATCCTCGAAAGGTTCCAGCATGCGTGAAGCCGCCATCGTCTCGACCGCCCGTACTGCCATCGGCAAGGCGTATCGCGGCGCGTTCAACGCCACCGAAGCGCCGGTGCTGGCGGGCCATGTGATGAACGCGGTGGTCGAGCGTGCGGGAATCGATCCGGCGCGGATCGACGAAGTGTTCTGGGGCGTCGGCAATCAATATGGCACGCAAGGCGGCAACGCTGGACGCATGGCGATCTTCGCCGGCGGGCTGCCCGAGTCGGTGCCGGCGTTTACGCTGGACCGGAAATGCGGATCGGGGCTGACCGCGGTGGCGCTCGCGGCACGGACGATCATGTGCGACGAGGCCGATGTCGCGCTCGCCGGCGGGATGGAGTCGATCAGTTTCACCGTGACCAAGGACGCGCCGCGCTACGTCAATGCGAGCGTCACCGCCAAGGAGCCTGCGGCGTATATCCCGATGATCGAGACCGCGGAGATCGTCGCGGAGAAATACGGCATCAGCCGCGAGGCGCAGGACGCCTATGCGGCGATGAGCCAGCAGCGGGCAGCCGCTGGTCTGGCGAGCGGGGCCTTTGCCGAGGAGATCGTGCCGATCACGGTCGAGAAGGCGCTCTACGACAAGCAAGGCGGGCATGCCGGGATCGAAAGCGTCACCTTGTCGCAGGACGAGGGTATTCGCGCGGGCACGACGCTGGAAGGTTTGCGCGGGCTGAAGACGGTGTGGCCGGGCGGCGAGTTCTCGGGACCGGGCGCGAGCGTGACCGCGGGCAATGCGAGCCAGTTGTCGGACGGGGCCTCCGCGCAGTTGCTGATGGATCGCCGGACCGCGGAGGCCGAGGGCAAGGACATCCTCGGCATCTATCGCGGGTTCCAGGCGGCGGGGTGCAGCCCGGCCGAGATGGGCATCGGACCGGTGTTCGCGATCCCGAAGCTGCTCGAGCGCGCCGGGTTGTCGGTGGGCGATATCGGGCTTTGGGAGCTGAACGAGGCGTTCGCGTCGCAGTGCCTGTATTGCCGCGATTTCCTCGGGATCGATCCGGAGAAGTACAACGTCAACGGCGGCGCGATCGCGGTCGGGCATCCTTTCGGGATGACCGGATCGCGGCTGGTCGGCCATGCGCTGATCGAGGGACGCAAGCGCGGCGTGCGCTATGTCGTGGTGTCGATGTGCACGGCTGGGGGCATGGGTGCGGCGGGGTTGTTCGAGATCGTCTGACTTCCCATTGCCACTACTGCGACCTGAAACACCGTCATCCCAGCGAAAGCTGGGATCTCCCGGTTCGAGCGACGCACCTACCACCGGGATACCCCAGCTTTCGCTGGGGTGACGGCTTTTGGTCAGCGCAAAGGGGGGGTAAATGGGGGACGAGCATGACGCAGCATCGCGCTTCGTTATTGCCACCCCTCTAATTGAGGCAGAGCTCCGCCGAGGTTAAAGTTCACGGTGTTCTTCGTCGGGCCCTCACCCTTCCCATCCGGCTTTGCCGGGCGGGCCTCTCCCCTCGGGGGAGAGGGATACAAGGTCAGCGCACCATGCCGGTGACGGTGATGTTGCCGCCGCGATCGACGATCTCGCCGTCGATCATGCCGCTGATCAACACCGTGGCGCCGGGTTCGACGATCAGCGTGCCGTCGATCATCCCGGCGATCTCGGCCGTGGCACCCGCCGGCACCGTGGCAGTGCCGTCGAGCATGCCGGTGAAGCGGCCTTCGATCGTCAAATTGCCTTGGTGCATGGTTTTCACGTGCCTCAGTCCGCGAAGAGGAGGACGGGGGTTTCGAGGTATTTCTTGAGGCCCTGGACGAAGCTTGCCGCGTCCCAGCCGTCGACGACGCGGTGGTCGCAGCTGATCGACAGGTTCATCAGTTTTGCGCGGACTACCTCGTCGCCCTTGAAGATCGGGCGTTCGACGATCTTGTTGGGGCCGATGATCGCGACTTCGGGGCGGTTGATGACCGGGGTCGTCGCGATGCCGCCGAGGGGGCCGAGCGACGTCACGGTGATCGTGCCGCCGCCCATTTCGCTGGGGGCGAGCTTGCCGGCGCGGGCGGCTTCGGCGAGGCGGGTGATCTCGGTCGCGAGCTGCCAGACGTTGCGGTCCTGGGCGTCGCGGATCACGGGGACGGTGAGGCCGGCGTCGGTCTGTGCGGCCATGCCGAGGTGGATCTGGCCGTGACGAGTCACCACGCCCGCCTCGTCGTCGTAGCGCGCGTTCATCATCGGGAAGTCGGGGATGGTCTTGCAGATCGCGACGATCATCAGTGGGAGCATCGTCAGCTTGGGTCGGCCGCCGCGGTTGGCGTTCAGGTCGGCGCGCATCGCCTCCAGGGCGGTGACGTCGATCTCGTCGACATAGGTGAAGTGCGGGATCGCGCGCTTCGATGCGGCCATGTTCTCGGCGATGCGGCGGCGCATGCCGATGACTTTTATGGGCTGGTCTTCGCGAGCGCGTGACGCGTGCGGGGGGTGATAGCCTTCGCCTGAGCCGTAGCGGAGGTAGGCGTCTAGGTCGGCGTGGCGGACTCGGTCGGCGTCGGTTTTTACCGAGGACAGGTCGATGCCGAGGTCGCGGGCGCGGGCGCGGACGGCCGGGGATGCGAGGGCGTGGGGCTTCTGCTCCGTGTCGCCTGTGAGAGTGGCGCCCTTCTGCTCCCTCTCCCCTGCGGGGAGAGGGCTGGGGTGAGGGGTTGGGGCAGTTGCCGACGTTTCCGTGTGGGGCGGGGGGGGGCCCCCCCCCCCCCACCCCCCCGCCGC
>JAYVRZ010000162.1:0-3381 GCA_043775965.1 Sphingomonas sp. | reverse complement strand
CTGGGCTCCCGCCTTCGCGGGAGAACAAGGAGGAGAGGGGGACGATCTGTGATTGGACTTCCTATCGTCAAACAGCGCTTCAAAATCCTCCCTCTCACCCGCAAGAAAAACGCGATGTAATGTTGTATCCTTTCGTCGAGGCGTCTATATCCGGCGGACGATGACGCCCTCGGCCACGCATACCCACCGTTTCGCCGGTCTCGATCGCTATGCGATCGGGCTTTCCGGGCTGTGCATGGTGCATTGCCTGGCGACGTCGGTGCTGGTCGCGCTGATGTCGACCGCGGGTGGGTTCCTGCTCGATCCGATCTTCCACGAGGTCGGGCTGACGATCGCGATCGGGCTCGGCGCGTTGGCGCTCGGTCGCGGTGTCCTCCATCACGGCTACATGATGCCCGCGGCGATGGGCGCGCTTGGGCTCGGCATCATGGCGGGCGCGATGACCTTGCCGCACGACAGTGGTGGCGGCGAGACGTTGTGGACGATCGTCGGGGTCGGGCTGCTCGCGTTCGGCCATGATCTCAACCGAAGAGCGGAAAGCTGAACGGGTTGCTGGAACCCCTCCGGCATCCTACTTCATCCAGCATGGCGCACGCTCACCACCACACCGAACCGCAGGGCGCCGATCTTACCGTCGCGGCGCAGACGACTCTCGAAAAGGCCGGCGAACAATGGACGACGATGCGCGCCAGCGTGTTCGCGGCGCTGGCGAGCTTCGAAAAGCCGGCGTCCGCCTATGATATCGCCGAAGCCGTCTCGAAGGCCGAGGGACGCCGGGTCGCCGCTAATAGTGTGTACCGGATTCTCGATCTGTTTGTCGGCGCGAACCTTGCCCGCCGGGTCGAGAGCGCCAACGCCTATGTCGCCAACGCGCATCCGGACTGCCTGCACGACTGCATCTTCCTGGTCTGCGACTCGTGCGGCCAGACGACGCATCTCGACAACGACGTCATCACCCGCGGCGTTCGCAACGCGGCCAAGGACGCGGGTTTCTCCCCGGTCCGTCCGGTGATCGAAGTGCGCGGGCGGTGCGCTGACTGCGAAGAGGCCTGAGCCACCGCTATGAACCGTCATGCCGGACTCGTTCCGGCATCCACCGTTCCGCAATCCCCAAGCTTTATGGTCATGCGGTGCCGTGGACCCCGGAACAAGCCCGGGGTGACGGTGCGAGTGCCTTCCCCATCCGGATCATCGGTACGGCGACATCGCCGGGTGTCTCGATCCGCTCGATCGGCAGGTATCCGCAGGTTCGGTATAGCGGCTCTCCGGCCAGCGTTGCCATCATTTCCGCGCGCTGGAACCCGGCATCCCGCGCTGCCGCCTCGCAGACCGACAGCACCAACCGACCGACACCGCGGCGCGTGAAATCGGGGTCGGTGTACATCGCTCTGATCCGTGCCGCATCATGCGCGGGGTCGAGCAACGCCGAGTCGCGCAACGCCGTGCTGTGATCGCCGCCGTAGAGAGTCGCGCGCCGGCTCCAGCCGCCGCATCCGGCCAGGCGACCGTCCGCGCTCGTCACCAGCAGATAGGTGCCGTCCGCGATCAATTGCGTATCCAGCCCCATCACCGCGCGGCTTGCAACGACCTGCGCCGGGGTCAGGAAATCCGCCTGCAATTCGCCGATCGCGCGCGCCATCAGCGCGGCGATCGCGGGGATGTCGGTCTCGGTCGCAGCGCGGTGCATAAAGTCCATGAATGCAGATCCAGAGCAATTTCCGTGTGAATACTACCGCCATGCGACGGTAACAATCGACACGATCCACGCGCTGCATTAAGCCGACATGATGGCCGACCTCCCTGCGACCCCGCTGCTCGACACCGTTTCGACGCCCGACGACCTCCGCAAGCTGAAGCCGGAGCAACTCCGTCAACTCGCCGACGAACTGCGGACCGAGACGATTTCGGCGGTCGGCACCACCGGCGGGCATCTCGGCTCGGGGCTGGGTGTGGTCGAGCTGACCACCGCGATCCACTATGTCTTCGACACGCCGCGCGACCGGCTGGTGTGGGACGTCGGGCACCAATGCTATCCGCACAAGATCCTCACCGGGCGGCGCGATCGCATTCGCACGCTCCGCCAGGGTGGCGGGCTCAGCGGCTTCACGAAGCGCAGCGAGAGCGAATACGATCCGTTCGGCGCGGCACATTCGTCGACCTCGATTTCCGCGGCCTTGGGCTTTGCGGTCGCCAACAAGATCGCCGGGACGCCCGGCAAGGGCATCGCTGTGATCGGCGACGGCGCGATGTCGGCGGGCATGGCGTACGAGGCAATGAACAACGCCGAGCAGGCGGGCAACCGGCTGGTCGTGATCCTAAACGACAACGACATGTCGATCGCGCCACCGGTCGGCGGGCTGTCGGCGTATCTGTCGCGGATCGTATCGAGCCGCGAATTCCTCGGCATCCGCGAACTCGCCAAGAAGCTCGCGCGCCGCCTGCCGCGGCCGTTCCACAACGCCGCGCGAAAAACCGACGAGTTCGCGCGCGGCATGACGATGGGCGGTACGCTGTTCGAGGAACTCGGCTTTTATTATGTCGGCCCGATCGACGGCCATAATCTCGACCATCTGATCCCGGTGCTCGAGAATGTGCGTGACGCGGAGGAGGGCCCGATCCTCGTCCATGTCGTCACCAAGAAGGGCAAGGGCTATGCCCCCGCCGAGGCCGCCGCGGACAAATATCACGGCGTCCAGAAGTTCGACGTGATCTCGGGCGTGCAGACCAAGGCACCACCGGGACCGCCGCAATACCAGAACGTGTTCGGCGCGCAGCTCGTCGCCGAGGCGGCCAAGGACGACCGGATCTGCGCGATCACCGCGGCGATGCCGTCGGGGACAGGGCTCGATGCGTTCGCGAAAGCCTATCCCGACCGGTTCTTCGACGTGGGGATCGCCGAACAGCACGGGGTCACCTTCGCCGCCGGCCTCGCCGCGCAAGGCATGCGGCCGTTCTGCGCGATCTACTCGACCTTCCTGCAGCGCGCTTTCGATCAGGTGGTGCACGATGTGGCGATCCAGAACCTGCCCGTACGCTTTGCCATCGACCGCGCAGGCCTGGTCGGCGCGGACGGCGCAACCCATGCCGGATCGTTCGACATCACCTATCTCGCCGCGCTGCCCAACATGGTGGTCATGGCCCCGGCGGATGAGGCCGAGCTGGTGCATATGACCTATACCGCCGCCTTGCACGACAGCGGCCCGATCGCGTTCCGCTATCCCAGAGGCAACCCCGGTGCCGTTGCCGCGCGGATAGCGCACCGCGATCGGCCCGCTGTCATGCTGGACGGCGGTGTGGACCATATGGACCAGCTCCGCCTCGTCGGACGGCGCCATCACCACGAAGTTCGGTAGCGAGGCGAGATACGTCACGTCGAAGCTG
>JAYVRZ010000161.1:0-4458 GCA_043775965.1 Sphingomonas sp. | reverse complement strand
TCCACGAATTCTCGGGTGGTACCGCCAATCCCGAAGACGTCGGCGGATCGGGCGACGTGAAATACCATCTTGGCACCTCCACCGATCGCGAGTTCGATGGCGTCAAGGTCCACATGAGATTGGTCCCCAACCCTTCGCACCTCGAAACGGTTGATCCCATCGTCCTGGGCAAGGTCCGCGCGACGTTGGCGATGCGCGATGACTTGAAGCGCATGGACCAAGTCATGCCCGTGCTGATCCACGGCGATGCCGCCTTCGCGGGCCAGGGCATCGTGTGGGAGTGCCTCGGCTTCCAGGGCATCCGCGGCTACGCCACCGGCGGCTGCGTCCACTTCATCATCAACAACCAGGTCGGCTTCACGACCTCTCCGCAGTTCGCGCGCTCGTCGCCCTACCCGTCGGACGTCGCCAAGGGCGTCCAGGCGCCGGTCTTCCACGTCAACGGCGACGATCCCGAGGCGGTCACCTTCGCGACCAAGATGGCGATGGAGTTCCGCCAGAAATTCCACCGCGACATCGTCATCGACATGTGGTGCTATCGCCGCTTCGGTCACAACGAGGGCGACGAGCCGTCCTTCACGCAGCCGCTGATGTACGACATCATCCGCAAGCATCCCGGTGTCTCGTCGGTTTACGGCGATCGGCTGATCAAGGAAGGCGTGATCGACCAGCCCTGGATCGACGAGAATGTGAAGCAGTTCACGCTCCGTCTCGAGGGCGAATTCGAAGCCGGATCGTCGTACAAGCCGAACAAGGCAGACTGGTTCGGCGGTCGCTGGACCGGCCTCAGCGCGCCGACCGATGGCGGCTCCGCACGTCGCAACGTGGAGACCGGCCTCACCCCGAAGCTGTTCGACTCGCTCGGCCGCACGCTCACGACCGTCCCTGACAGCGTGAAGATCCACAAGACGCTGGCGCGCGTGATCGACGCCAAGCGTGAGATGTTCAAGTCCGGCAAGGGCTTCGACTGGGCGACCGGCGAGGCACTCGCGTTCGGCGGCCTGCTCTCGGAAGGTTACGGCGTCCGCCTGTCCGGCCAGGATTCGGGCCGCGGCACCTTCTCGCAGCGTCACGCGGTGTGGGTCGACCAGACCGACGAGCACAAATACGTGCCGTTGCAGGAGATCGAGCACGGTCGTTTCGAGGTGCTCGACAGCCCGTTGTCCGAGTACGGCGTGCTCGGGTTCGAATATGGTTACGCGCTCGCCGACCCGAAGACGTTGGTCCTCTGGGAGGCGCAGTTCGGCGATTTCGTCAACGGCGCGCAGATCATGATCGATCAGTTCATCACGAGCGGCGAGTCGAAATGGCTTCGCGCCAACGGCCTCGTGATGCTGCTCCCGCACGGCTATGAAGGGCAGGGGCCAGAGCACAGCTCGGCACGTCCCGAGCGCTTCCTCCAGTCGTGCGCCGACGACAACATCCAGGTCGCGAACTGCACCAGCCCGGCGAATTACTTCCACCTGCTCCGCCGGCAGATGCACCGCAACTTCCGTAAACCCCTGATCGTGATGACGCCGAAGTCGTTGCTGCGTCACAAGCTGGCCGTATCGAACGCCGAGGATTTCCAGGGCGACAGCCACTTCCGTCGCCTGTTGTCGGATACCAATCCGGCCGCTGACGTCGATACGAAGCGGCTCGTGCTGTGCACCGGCAAGGTCGCCTACGACCTGATCGAGGCACGCGATGCGCACGGCGATACCGACACGCAGATCGTCCGCGTCGAGCAGCTCTATCCCTTCCCGGGCGAGCCGATCGCCGAGCGCGTGGCGCGGATGCCGAACCTGGAAGAGATCGTCTGGGCGCAGGAAGAGCCGAAGAACAACGGTTACTGGTTCTTCGTCGAGCCGCTGATCGAGGAGGCGCTGGCAACGGTCGACTCCAAGGTGAAGCGCGCGCGCTACGCCGGGCGCAACGCCTCGGCATCGCCCGCGACCGGCCTGATGAAGCGTCACCAGGCCGAGCAGGGTGCGCTCGTCGCCGACGCACTCGGCCACAACGTCCGCGACGAAATCCGCCGCACCCGCGCATCGTAATCAACGCTGTTCCCCCGCGAAGGCGGGGGCCCAGACTGGGTCCCCGCCTTCGCGGGGATACAAGGAAGTAGGCAGAACCATGGCAACCGAAGTCACCGTCCCCGTCCTGGGCGAATCGATCACCGAAGCCACCCTCGGCGAGTGGCTGAAGCAGCCCGGCGACCCCGTCGCGGTCGACGAGCCGATCGCCAGCCTCGAGACCGACAAGGTCTCGGTCGAGGTCCCATCGCCGGTCGCCGGAATCATGGGCCAGCACGCGGTCGCGGTCGGCGACACGGTCCAGGTCGGCGGCATGCTCGCCACGATCGACGCCGGCGGTAGCGCCGCCGCACCGGCCGCCGCTGCTTCGCCCGCGCCCGCGCCTGCTCCTGCCCCCGCCGCGAGCGAAGGTGGCGCCGGCTATGGCGACCAGCCCGGCACGTCGGCCTCGGACGGCCCCGCTGCCAGCGACTCCCCCGCCGCGCTCTCCCCCTCGGTCCGCCGCGCGGTGCTCGAGCACGGCGTCGACCCCGCCACGGTCAAGGGTACCGGTCGCGACGGTCGCATCACCAAGGAAGACGTGACCGCCGCTGCCTCCAGCAAGCCCGCCGCTGCCCCCGCCGCAGCGCCTGCTCCGGCCGCCGCCCCCGCAGCTTCGGGTCGCGGCGAAGAGCGCGTCCGCATGACGCGCCTCCGCCAGACGATCGCCAAGCGCCTCAAGGAAGCGCAGAACACCGCCGCGATGCTGACGACGTTCAACGACGTCGACATGACCGCGGTGATCGAGGCGCGCGCCAAGTACAAGGACCTGTTCGAGAAGAAGCATGGCGTCCGCCTCGGCTTCATGGGCTTCTTCGTGAAGGCCGCGACGATGGCGCTGCGCGACATCCCGTCGGTCAACGCGTCGATCGACGGCGACGACATCGTCTATCACGATTATGCCGACATCTCGGTCGCTGTCTCCTCGCCGGGCGGCCTCGTCGTCCCCGTGATCCGCGACGCCGACCAGATGTCGGTCGCGACGATCGAGAAGACGATCGGCGACTTCGGCAAGCGCGCCAAGGAAGGCGCGCTCAAGATGGACGAGATGAAGGGCGGTACCTTCACGATCTCGAACGGCGGCGTGTTCGGTTCGCTGATGTCGACCCCGATCATCAACCCGCCCCAGTCGGCGGTGCTCGGCCTCCACCGCATCGAGGAACGCCCGGTCGTCGTGAACGGCCAGATCGTCATCCGCCCGATGATGTACCTCGCGCTCAGCTACGACCACCGCCTGATCGACGGCCGCGAAGCCGTGACGTTCCTGGTGGCGCTGAAAAATGCTATCGAGGATCCGACGCGTATTCTTATCGACCTGTGAGGTAGCAATGGACTGGCGCGACCACATTCATTCGGATCCCGGCATTATGGGCGGCAAGCCCGTTTTTCGGGGTACGCGCTATACCGTGGAACGCGTCCTTAAGCTGGTTGGCGCGGGATGGTCTTATGACCAAATCGCGGAAGAATATCCGGGGGTGCTTTCCGAGCACCTCCGCGCCGCCGCGTTGTTTGCCGCAGACCTCATGCACGATGAAAGCTATGTCGCGATCGGTCGGGCACGCGCAGCTTGAGGCTGATGTGCGATGCGAACATCGGTAGCCGCATCGCTCGCGTTCTGAGTGCAGCCGGTCACGATGTCGTCCGCGCATCCGTGGTTTTGCCCGATGAGCAAGACGATATCATTCTTGCGTATGCAGTCGCCGAAGATCGCTTTCTGATCACATGTGATCGCGACTTCGGCGAGCTGGTCTTCTTGAAGCAAGCGACTGCCCCGCCCGGCATCATCTATGTCCGGTTCGAGCCGGACCATGTCGAACAGATCCTTCCGCGGCTGTTGCCGCTCCTCGAATTCGAGGCGTGCAATGGCCATATGACCGTCATCGGGACCAAGCGCGATCGCGCTGTTCCCCTCCCAGCGAAGAGCAAAGACAATGGCTGACTACGACTATGACGTCCTCGTGATCGGTGCGGGCCCCGGCGGATACGTCGCGGCGATCCGCGCCGCGCAGCTTGGCCTGCGCACCGCTTGTGCCGAGTCCCGCGAGACGCTCGGCGGCACCTGCCTCAACGTCGGCTGCATCCCGTCCAAGGCGATGCTGCACGCGTCCGAGTTGTACGAGGAGGCCAAGGCCGGCCACATGACCAAGTTCGGCGTCGAGTTCACCGGCGTCACGCTGAACCTCGACCAGATGCACGCCGAAAAGGCCAAGGCGGTCAAGGAGCTGACCGGTGGCGTCGAATTCCTGTTCAAGAAGAACAAGGTCACCTGGCTCAAGGGCAAGGCCGCGTTCCAGGACGCGCATACCGTCGATGTGGCAGGCCAGAAGGTCACCGCCAAGAACATCGTCATCGCCACGGGCTCGTCGGTCATGCCGCTCCCCGGCGTCGAGGTCGACCAGAAGAC
>JAYVRZ010000160.1:0-6730 GCA_043775965.1 Sphingomonas sp. | reverse complement strand
CTCCTCGGCGGCCAGACGGTCACGATCACGGCACTAGACGATGCCGAGATCGTTCTGGTCGACTCGGAGTAACATCCCGCGGAACTACCGTGGCCCCAGCGAAAGCTGGGGGCTCCCGGTTCAGGCCACGGCACACGCCACATGAAGACCTCAGCATTCGCAGGGGTGACGATTTTTCCAGGAGATTGAAGATGACCAAGGTTCTCGTGCTATATTACTCGTCCTACGGCCATATCGAAGCGATGGCGGACGCCGTCGCCAAGGGCGCGCGCGCCGGTGGTGCCGAGGTCGACATTCGCCGCGTTGCCGAAACCGCGCCGCAAGCCGTGATCGAAGCCGCGCACTTCAAGACCGACACCGCGCACGCCCTGATCGAGGGCCCCGATGCGCTCGTCAACTACGACGCAATCATCGTCGGCGCACCGACCCGCTTCGGGCGGATGCCCGCGCAGATGGCGCAGTTCTGGGACACCACCGGCGGCCAGTGGTTCAGCGGCGCGCTGATCGGCAAGGTCGGCGGCGCGTTCACCTCGACCGCCAGCCAGCATGGCGGCCAGGAAACGACATTGTTCTCGATCATCACCAACCTGATGCATCACGGCCTGACGATCGTCGGCCTCGATTACGGCTTCCAGGCGCAGATGGGCGTCGACGCGGTCAAGGGCGGCTCGCCCTACGGCGCGACGACTCTGTCGGACGGCGACGGCAGCCGCCAGCCCAGCACTGAGGAACTCGACGGCGCCCGCTACCAAGGCAAGCGCATCGCCGAGACCGCAGCCAAGCTGAAGGGCTGAATGCCGCGGCGGCGCAGGTGTATACACCTTCGCCGCCGCCCGCTGCGAACAGCGGCGGGAATCGATGGACATCGATAGAAGCTGGTGCACCCGACTGGTTTCGAACCAGTCACCCCGGCCTTCGGAGAGGTCAAAATAGGGTGTTTTTGGGATCCTCTGAGCTTCCAAGTATCGGTAAACTCTTGATTCTCACTCCCGCATGGTCCAGCTGTTTCCCACTATGTTTTCCGTATTTTTTCCGTACGGAATAAGCGGGAGGCCGGCATGGCGCTGGACTTGAGCAAAGTGAAAGAACGGGAGGCGCTCCGCAACCAGCGCGAGCCGCACTGGCAGCGGATACGGCCTGGCTGCTTCCTTGGTTATCGACCGTCGGCACGAGAAGGAATGGGAACGTGGATCGCTCGTGCTTATGACGAGGACCGGCGCTGCTATCGCTTGAAGGCGCTCGGCGACTTCGGCAAACTTCCAGGCCGTGAGCGGTTCGCCGACGCCAAGAGGGAGGCGGAAGCCTTCGCCACGTTGGTAGAAGCGGGCGGCCATATCGAGGAAAGGCTTGAGACAGTCGAGCAAGCGTGTCGCCGCTATACAGACTCGCACCCCGAGTCGGTAGGCCGATTCACGCGCCACGTCTATTCCGATCCGGTCGCCAAGGTAAAGCTGACTAGGCTTCGGCGGAATCATCTACAGGCATGGCGCAAGCGCTTGGAAGAAAAGCCGGCGCAGGTGTCTCGGCGCAAGAACGGGCCACAGGTTACCCGGGATCGCGCGCCCTCTTCAGTTAACCGAGACATGGCGATGCTTCGCGCTGCGTTGAACAAGGTACTTGCGCCGGGTGCACCTGGTACCGAAGCTGCATGGCAAGAAGCATTAAGGGCAATCCGAAATGCTGACCGGCAACGGACGCTGTTTCTGGATCGCGACCAACGACGCGCGCTTTTGGAGAATGTTGCCACAGAGGCTGAACCCTTCGTGCGGGCTCTCTGCCTGCTTCCACTTCGGCCGGGGGCCGTAGCTAGTCTGACCGCTGGGAATTTTGACAAGCGGACATCGGAGCTCACCATCGGCAAGGACAAGAGCGGCAAGCCTCGTCGGATCCTTATACCGATCGCTGTCGCCGATTTTTTTGCAGTGCAGGCGAAGGGAAAGTTGCCACACGCCCCGTTATTGGCGCGTTTCAACGGCGCGCCATGGGACAGGGACACGTGGAAGAAGCCGATTGCCGAGGCAGCTATTGCTGCGAAGTTGCCAACCGGAACAAGCGCATACACGCTTCGGCATAGTACGATCACCGATCTCGTGAATGGCGGTTTGCCGCTGCTTGCGGTCGCGCAGATCAGCGACACGAGCGCGGAGATGATCGAAAGGCATTACGGTCACCTCTGTCGGCATGCAGCAGTGGAGGCGTTGGCGGGCTTGGCTTTATAAAGGCGCCTGCGATCACCAAGTAGCTACAGCGCCATCGGCAGGTCATCGATCATGGAAGCCCGCACTCTCAGATTATTGACAGCGGCTTGAGCGCCACGCCGTTGGCCTTTTGGCGCGGTTTCGTAATTGCCTACCATGCGTTCGCTAATGTTGAGATAGCGCCTAAACACCGGCTGGCGCTCCATATCGGTTCCGTGAAGCCGTTTGATGTCGGCCAGCATAACAAGTGTCACTGTCTGACGTCGGACAGCACCCTCCAGGTATTCATTCTCGTTAACCACACCTTAGGCATCTTCGATCATGCACGCTACAACTTGTGGGGAATGCCGGATGCCGAACACGCCTGTCGACGTTGCAATCATTGGAGCGGGTCCTGCCGGGCTGACCGCCGCCTATCTGCTCGGCAAGGCAGGCTATTCCGTCACCGTGATCGAAAAGGATCCGGTCTATGTCGGCGGGATCAGCCGGACGGTCGAGCATGAGGGCTTCCGATTTGACATCGGCGGGCACCGGTTCTTTTCGAAGTCGCAGCCTGTGGTCGATCTATGGAACGAGATCCTGCCCGACGATTTCATCGAGCGGCCGCGAATGAGCCGGATCTATTACGAGGGCAAATTCTACAGCTACCCGCTGCGCGCGTTCGAGGCTCTTGGCAATCTCGGCATCTGGCGTTCGACGCTGTGTATGGCGAGCTATGCCAAGGCCAAGCTGCGGCCCAATCCGAACGTCCGCAGCTTCGAGGACTGGGTGGTCAACCAGTTCGGCCACAAGCTGTATTCGATCTTCTTCAAGACCTATACCGAGAAGGTTTGGGGCATGCCGTGCGACGCAATGTCGGCGGACTGGGCGGCGCAACGGATCAAGGGGCTGAGCCTCGGCGGGGCGGTACTCGACGGGTTGAAACGGTCGCTCGGACTGAACAAGCGGCCAAACGATGGCATGCAGACCAAGACGTTGCTCGAAAGCTTCCGCTATCCGCGACTGGGGCCGGGCATGATGTGGGACGCGGCACGCGACAAGGTGCTCGCGCACGGCAACACGATCCTGATGGGCCATGCGCTGAAGCAACTCGCGCAGGAGCCCGGTACCGACCGCTGGCGGGTGGCAGCGACCGATGCGGATGGCAACACCGTCGCGATCAACGCCGGGCACGTGATCAGCAGCGCACCGATGCGCGAACTGGCGGGGCGGCTGCATCCCTTGCCGACGACACTGCCGCAGGCGAGTGCGCTGCGCTACCGCGACTTCTTGACCGTCGCGCTGATGATCAAGTCGCCAGACCTGTTCCCCGACAACTGGATCTACATCCATGATTCGAAGGTGAAGGTCGGCCGCGTTCAGAACTTCCGAAGCTGGAGCCCCGAGATGGTGCCGGACCCGGACATCGCGTGCGTCGGGCTCGAATATTTCTGCTTCGAGGGCGATGGACTCTGGGCAGCAAGCGATGCCGATCTGATCGCGCTGGCGACCAAAGAGATGGCGATACTGGGCCTGTGCGATCCCGCCCACGTCACTGGCGGTGCGGTGGTGCGGCAGGAGAAGGCATACCCCGTCTATGACGAGGATTATCGCGACAACGTCGATGCGCTGCGTGAGGAAATCGAGGCTCGGCATCCCACGCTGCACTGCGTCGGGCGCAACGGCATGCACCGCTACAACAACCAAGATCACGCGATGATGACCGCGATGCTGACCGTCCGTAATATCCAGGCGGGCACGCGGATCCACGATATCTGGAGCGTCAACGAAGACGCCGAATATCACGAGGCGGGTAATGAGGGTGATCAGGCCGGCATCGCCGCTGCGCTCTCCAGCGTCCGCGATGTCCCGGAGCGTCTGAAGGCCGCCTGATGGGATGTCATGCATCCGTCCATCCGCGTCGCCCCGGCGAGGGCCGGAGATCAATCCTAGAGAGTGCCGTAACGGAGCGCTGCCCGTATTTTTCAGCGTATCGAATTGGGGATCCGTCGTTCGCCGGGGTGGTATCTGTGGCAGCGACGCGAGGCGAACTCCTTTGTGATGATTGACGGTGCGCATGTATCCAACTTGGCACCCGGCCCCGCCCGCACGCGCCTATGGCCGACCGTCCTTGGCGGCTGGACGCTCGCCGCTCTCGTGCTGTGCCTTGCGTTCGCGGGCTCGATTGCGACCTTGCGCTTTCCCGATCCCGACGACGCGATGCGGCTGCTCGAGGTGCGCGACTGGCTGGGCGGGCAGAGTTGGTGGGATGTCGGCCAGCACAGGCTGAACGGGGGCCAGTTCGCGATGCACTGGTCGCGGCTCGTCGACCTGCCGATCGCGGCTGCCATGCTGGTGTTCGCCCCGTTTTTTGTGGCCGATACCGCGAACCGGATCGCCATGACGGTCGTACCGCTGCTCACTTTGCTTGCGTCGATGGCGTTGGCTGCAGACCTGACGCGACGCGTCAGCGACATCGAACGCGCGAAACTCGCCGTTCTGCTCGCCCCCCTATCGATCCCGATCGTCTACCAGATGCGGCCCCTGCGAATTGATCATCATGGCTGGCAGATCGTACTAGCGATGGCGGCGACGACGCTGTTAGTTGGGCGGCCGACGTTGCGCAGCGGTTTCCTCGCGGGGCTAGCACTGGCGGCGCTGGTGACAATCTCACTGGAGGGGCTGCCGGTGGCCGTCGCGATCAGCGCAGTCGCAGCCTTGGCTTGGGCTTGGGAGCCCTCGCGACGCGCGTTCCTGGTCGGATTAACGACGACGTTCTTCACAGCAGCGTTGCTGCTGCACGCCGCCACGCGCGGACCAGCAATGCTGGCTCCCGTCTGCGATGCAGTCTCTCCCGGCTGGTTGGCGGTGATCGGCGTTGCCGCGGTGGGATTGTCGGTCGCCACGCTCTTTGGACGACAGTCGGTAGCGGTACGGGTCGGTGTAGTGTTAGTCACCGGCCTTGCCTGCATGGCAACGTTAGGGCTCGTGACGCCCCAGTGCCTGCGTGGGCCTTTCGCGACCCTCGATCCACTGGTCTACCGGATCTGGTACGAGAACGTGCCAGAAGGGCTGCCGATCTGGCGGCAGGATTTAGCCTGGGCGGCGATGACGATAGGCTTCCCGATCGTCGGGCTGGTCGGAACGGGTCTTGCGTGGCGCCGTTCGGAGGGGGCTGCGGCGGTGCGCTGGGCGATTCTGTTGACCGTCCTGGTCTTCGCGAGCGGACTTTCGGTGCTCGTGATGCGAACCGGCGCAACCGCGAACGCACTGGCACTGCCGGGTGGCGCCTGGGCCTTGCTCGCGATGCTGGAGCGGACGCGGCGGATTGGGCCGGTGCTGTTGCGGACATTGGCCACCGCGGGCGCGCTGCTCGTCGCATCGCCAGGGCTTGTTGCTGGTGCGTTGTTCGCCGCGATGCCCGGCGGGACGTCGCATCCTGGCTCGACCGCGCCGACCCGTCCGGCATGTCGAAGCGTCGCCGATGTCCGGGCGTTGGCGCAATTGCCGGCCGGCCGGGTCTTCGCGCCGATCGACGTCACGCCCGAGATCATTGCGATGACGGGCCATGACGCCATCGCTGGCGGCTATCATCGCAACACACAGGCGCTGCACAGCGTCATTGCCGGCTTTACGGATGCGCCAGATGCCGCCCGCGGGACCATCCTGACGAGCGGCGCCAGATATCTTGCCGCGTGCCCCGGCTTGATGGAGACCGACATCTACCGCGACATCGCCCCGAACGGGCTTTGGGCACGGCTCGATCGCGGCGAGCGGTTCGCGTGGCTGACCCCGGTTCCGATCGTCGGATCGCCCGTTCTCGCATGGAGGATTGACACATCGCGTGGTCTGCGGCCCGACAACCATTCCCAGATACCCAGAATATCGCGAGGTTCGGGACCCGCTGATCTGAAACGCGCCATCTGATTCGGTTTTCGCGACTGCGCATTTTCGCAAAATATTAGTGCGATGATTCAGTCGATTTCGATATGTGTCGCAGTATTGATTGTCGCCCTTTGAGTGAACTAACATCAGGAGCTGTTACTTTATCTTCGATGAATTTTTGCTTGTCGAATTTTCGAACACAAAAATTTTAATTTATATCGATGATTGTCGAAGCAGTCATCACTATTAAGTAATTGAGGTTTACCACGAAGCGACGATTAATTACTGACAGGTCCGATCTGCTTGTCGCCGAAGGCATCAAAATCGGCTGGCTGCATGTATCGACGCTGATGAAGAAGGTGGCGATCGAGGCGATCTACGACGGCCGAACACCTCGAAGCCGGCACCGGGGCCAAGATATTTCATATCTGCTGCGCAAGCTGGCGGTGACCCGGTCCAACCAAGTGTGAGCGACCGACATTACCTGTATCCCGATGGCGCCAGGCTTCGTCTATCTGACCGCGATCGTCGCCCTTCGACTTCGTGCAGGGGGTTCAGCCGGCGGGTACTTAGAGTATCCGTTGTGATCAAGCGGGCTTATCGATCCATTTGCGGTCGGCTTTGAGCAACGTATTTGCCAGGACGATGAGCTTCCGCATGATCGCGGT
>JAYVRZ010000159.1:0-5282 GCA_043775965.1 Sphingomonas sp. | reverse complement strand
CCGCCATCGGCTTGGCGTAGTCATCGACCCACGCCGCCGCCGCTTCGATTGACGCACTGGACACTTCGGCAGGTTCCGCGCCGCCAGCAACCGCCCAGGCGGAGTATTCTGCAACCAGGGCGAGGCGCAGGACCACCCCGTTCATTTTGCCGACGAACGACTTGAACAGGCCGCTGGCGTCTTCGTCGATGTCACTGTTCGCTCGCTCCCACGCCGAGAAGATATCCTCTGCACCGCGCGACAGCGGCACGACGATCGCGCGCTTGCTGCTATCCTCGCCGACGCCCCACGGCAGGCTGTCCAGTCGCCGGTAAATGCCTTCGAGCGTGTCGAGATTGCCCGGCTGGGTGGGCCGCGCATAAGGCACCTTGTCCGGCCAGGCCCACAGGAACCGGGCGACAAGGCCATCGTCCGGCGAGTCCAGCAAGGTTGCTGCCAGCTTCGCCGGTTGGATTCCGCCGAGTACCGAAACGCCGTTGAACGGGATGATGATGGGGTCCTTTGCCCCTTTGCGGTCGATTGCAAATGGACGACCGCCGTAAGCTTCGAGCCAAAACTCGCGACCACCGGGCGAGTACCGATCGAACGATTGCAGCCATCCGGCCAGTTCGTCGCGAAAGTGCATCGTGCCGCCCGGATTGCCAGCGAGGATCGCCCCCACGGCCTCGGGCGTGGCGTCCATCACCATCGTGCGCCGACGCATCGGTTCGTCCGGCAAATCGGCTGCATCGGGCATCGGGGGCGTCGAGATGCTGTTCTCGGTCGCTTCCTTGACCTTGACCAGCCATTGCGTCCGTTCGACCTTGGCGCGTTCGCTGTCCGCCTGCCACACCCGCAGCGATTGCTTGTGAGCTTCGGCTGCATCGCGTTCGAGATAGCGCAGCCGTTCTGTGACCATATCCAGAGCCGGGGATTTCCGAGAGCTGGGATCGCCAACCACTCCGCACCACAAGATGCAGGGTTCGGTCCATTCGCTGGTCGAGTACGGCTTCACCCGTCGTTTGCCGCCGATCAGCGAGGCGCAAGTCGTGATATAGGCGAGGGCCGGATAATCGACCGGTGAGGCAGTGCCTTCCGCCACCAGCTTGAGCAGCGGCCAGACACCGCCGAGCAAATCTGGGGGCATCGCTACTGGCTTGCGACGACCGGCGGTGATGACCGACATGTCCGGCACCGACCAGATATTGACCACCTCCGCGTCGTTGAACGCGTCGCGCATTGTTGCCGCCGTCATGTGCGGACCCTTCCCAAAAGCTCGTCGTTGAAATCCTTGGCATCGACCGGGAAGAAGACCCGCGACTTGATACCTCGAAGCGTGAAGGCCTCCGCCGCCTTGCGCGCGGCGGCGTCGCCCGCGTTGTCGGCGTCGCCGCCGATAGCCACCGACTGGACCCCAGGCGGAAACACCATGTTCGGAAGCATCGAGGCACCGGCGGCGACCCACACCGCCTGCGCAAGTTCCTGTTGCAGCGTCAGGCCATCCTCCAGCCCCTCGCAGACCACCAGCGAGCGCGAGCAAGGTGCCAGGCGAATTGCCCCGCCCGATACGCGCCCGAGGCTCAGCTTAGCCTTCGGAACCGCTGCCTTGCCCGTGCCAGCGGCATTCAGAAACGTGCGCTGGATACCGACCAACTTGTCATCGACCGAGGCCACGGCGGCGACGAGCACCGGGTGTTCCGGCCCCTTCGATCCGTAGCGCAAACGGGCGAACCGGATGGAGTCCGGTATTCGCAAATGCAGCCCACGGGTTCGCAGGTAGGTTTCAGCGGGCGTGCCGGTTGCGGGTTCGGCTGCGCGCCAGATCGCTTTGGCTTCATCCATCCGGTCTGCCCCGTCATGGACCGGCAAGGGCGCGACGTGGACCGAGGGCAAGTTGTCCGACCCCAGCAGCGCCGCCGCATCACGCAGCGAGACCCCGTGTGCACGCTGAACAAAATCGAGGACATCACCCGAGGCCGCACAGCCGAAGCAGTAGAATCGTTCGCCCCCAGCAAAGATCGTGAAGCTGGGCGATTTCTCGCTGTGGAACGGACAACAAGCTTTGAACTCGTTCCCAGCCCGCTGGAGCTTGACCACCGCACCCACAACGCCGGGCAGCGGGTTGTCCCGGCGGATGGCGTCGAGATCGAGCGGCTCATACCGTTCGCGTTGAAGCGTGGGGATCATTAGAACACCTCCCCGGCGACTTCGCCGAGGTGGCAGGGCGGATTGGCCGCGACCCAGGCTATGGCGCAGGCGACAGCCTCATCGCGGTTGAGCAACGAGAAATGCTCGATCGAGCCTAAGCTGTTCCCGCTGGCGGACTCGTGGATGACCTCGAAATGGCACTCGTGCCGCCAGACATGGACGCGGCCACAGTCGGCCATGCTGCGTTGGCGGATTGGGACGACGTTGCTCATTTCGCACCCCCGATTTCGAGCGCGGCAAGCATCGTGCGCAACCTGCTATCGGCCTCGATCTTGTCGATCCTGCGATCCGGGACGAACAAGCCACCCATGCGGCGGCGGACGTTGTGCTCGTTCCGCCAGGCCCAGAGATTCTTGCCAGCGCGACGGGCAATTGCTATGTATTCGGGATCGAGGTTGAGGTGGCGAACCAAGTCTTCGATGTGAGGCAGGCGGACGGTGAGCGTCTGGCCTGCCTCGCGCGTTTCAGGGCCGCGTTGCCCTTTCTGATGCAACACAGATCAAGCGGCCATCGGACGCTGAGCGAGCTGGCGAGAAACATAAGCCTCGATGCTCGCGGTCGTGATGCGGGTTGCGCGCCCGATCTTGAAGGTTTCGAGATCGCGGCTGGCGATCAACTCGTAACCCTTGGTTGTCCCGACATCGATCATGCCAAAGGCGACCTTGGGTGCGACTGCGAGGGGTTTCATTAGCCATTGCCTCCATTGCGGGTTGCTGCGGCTTGCAGCGGGCAACAGAGGAATTAGGCGGAAGAGACGGGTAGCATCGGCGGAAACCCTCCGTAACCTACGGGAACCGAATGCTGGCAGTTTCCGTCAGTCCGGCGCGAGCAAATTTCCATCCTTGTCGCTAAGCGGATGGCCGGAAGCGTCGTGCGGTGCTGCCGACCACACAATGACGCGCTTTATGGCGGGGGTCGCGGTGGCGAGGGAAGGGATAGCCACGCCTATTGTCGCCGCGTAATTCGCCAATTCGGTATAAAACGAACCCACTTTGGTGTTTGGTTTCAATTCCCTGTAAGCGAAATAACCACCAAGGACACCAACCAGATTTGCCCACTTTTCGGAGTCGAGCGGTGTGCCGCCCTTGTCCAGTTCCACCACTGGCGCAATCGGTTGAACCGAGATGGAGCCGGATCCGTTGGCGGATGCAGCAAGTCGGAAAGGGGAAGGCGTTAGGCGGCGCTGCATACCTTCCAAGGTATCTACTTCGCGGTCTGCAAGGCGACCGACCAGCTTCTGGATCATTTTGGCATCTAGCCTCACGCCCGCAAGCTGGATGGCGCGTCGTCCGGTGGGACCATTGCCGATTATCGAAGTGAAGCTCGACGTTACCCAGTCGTTCGCCAGCGAGTGGAAGACTGGCACACCTTGCCAAACGTCGGGAGGTATGGGCCAATCCTTGTGACGGGCGACTATCTCTCCCTTCCCGTTGAAATCAGCCTTCGAGATTTCCACGGCTCCGTCAGCTATCGCGCCGATTGTGCCAGCGAGGGCCTCGGACTTGAGAGCGTTCGCCGCGTGATGACTCGCGCCGTATTTCATGAACAGTTGATCGACTGCATCAGAAAATAGCATCCATGAATCATCAATGTTTGAGGCACGGGCCATCAACCGACCAGCCTCAGCACGTTTGAATGTCCCTCGACAAACGAACCCCACGCATCGAGCAGCACACGTCGCATTTCTAGAAATTTGGCTCGGTTGTAGGAGCGAACAACCGCGTCAGGGATGAGATGCGCCAGCGCGGCTTCTGCGACCGCTTCAGGCGTTGCTGGCATCTTCTCCGCCGCCCAAGTGCGGAATGACGCCCGGAAGCCATGTACGGTGCAGTTCAGCCCCTTGAGCAGCTTGCTCATCGTCATGTCGGAGAGGGACTTGCCGGTCGCACCGGGGAATACCAGCGCATCATTTGCCGTGGTCCGCAGTCTGGCCGCGCGCTTGAGAATTGCCAGCGCAGTCGGAGATAGCGTGACGGTGTGCGCCTCGTCCGACTTCATCAGGTTGGCCGGGCGTCGCCATTCCTTCGCTTCAAGGTCAATATGCGACCACATCGCGGAGCGGGTTTCGCCTGAGCGCGCCGCCGTCACGATCGTGAACAGCAGCCCCAAACGTCCGGCGGTGTCCGCCAATTCATTCTGTGCAAAGAAGAATGCCGGGACATCGGCATAGGCCATCGACGCAAAGTTTCCGGCTTTCCCCTGCTTGGACAGGAGCAGACGAAGGCCATCACGAGGAGCAGCGGTCGAGCGCCAACCGCTGCCTTTGGCGAAGTCCAGCACCGTGTTGATCCGCTGGCGAAGCTTGCGCGCCGCAGCGGGCTTGGTCGTCCAGAGCGGCGACAGGACCGCGACAATGTCCTTTTCATCGACCGAATCCACGCGCAGGCCACCCATGCGCGGCATGACATGGAGCTTGAGCGTGGAAAGGAAGGCGTCCGCATGGCGATCCTTCCAACCCTTCGCCAAAGCCTTGTGACAGGCATCGGCTGCGTCGCGGAACGACGGGGGCGTTTCCTCGCTCTTGTCACGCGCCGCGATGGGATCGCCGCCAGCGCGAGCGACCTTGCGCAGTGCCCGGCCCTTGTCCCTGGCTTCCTCCAGCGTCAGGTCGGCAATCGCCCCCAAACCGATGTCGCGGCGCTTGCCATCGCGCTGGACACGAATCATCCACGACTTGGCACCGGACCCGGAAACCAGCAGGTACAGGCCCGCGCCGTCGCCATGACGACCGGGTTTCGCGTTCTTGACCTTCAGCGCTGAAAGATTGGGCACCGCCCTGCTCCCTCGTTTACTCCCACACCATAGCGCGGTTTGTAGCGAACCGCAACGGATGCGGGCGGAGAACAGAACAGGAAGTCAAACGCGATTCAGCCGATCCCCCGGAGGGGCGCGAACGCCAGCGAATTAAGGATTGGATGCCCCCCGAGGACTCGAACCTCGATTGACGGAGTCAGAGTCCGCTGTCTTACCATTAGACGAAGGGGCAATGCGCGGGTGCCTCTAGGCCGGGGAAAGGGGCCGAGTCAAGCGAGTGTGCCGTCGCCCCGCCGCTAGCTTGCCGCGTGCCGCACGAGACGCTAGGTTCGGGTCCAAGT
>JAYVRZ010000158.1:0-2821 GCA_043775965.1 Sphingomonas sp. | reverse complement strand
CGGCTAGCATCAAGCCAGTAGATTAAGCGCATGCGCCCCAAGCGAGGTACTTCAAATACGGTCCAATGTCATAATAAGATTGTGCCAGTGCCTCCCGCGCGGCGGGCGCGTCGCCGCATGCCCGCGATCCTCGCCGGCGCTTCGGTCGCGGCGATCGGTATCATCCTCATCCTGCTCGTCGGTCTCGCGGTCGATCATTGGCCGTTCGCGTTCGACCGCTCGATCATCCTCGGCCTGCGCGCCTGGGGTGGTCCGTCCTGGTTGCCGAAGGTCGCTGCCGACGTGACGGCGCTGGGCGGCGGGATCGTCCTGACGATCGTCGTGGTCGTCGTCGCCGGCTTGCTGATCGTGCAGCGGCTATGGCTGACTGCACTTGCGATCGTCGCGGCGAGCGTCAGCGGCAACATCATCGTCGAACTGGTGAAGTTGCACGTCGCCCGCCCTCGCCCGGACATCGTCGTACACCTCGTCACCGTGACGCATATGAGCTTTCCCAGCGGCCATTCGGCGAACAGCGCGATCGTCTACCTCACGCTCGCGGGCCTCGCCTCGCAGGTCACCGAGCACCGTGCGACCCGGCACTACCTCCTGGCCGTCGCGATCCTGCTGGTCGGCGCGATCGGCTGCAGCCGCGTGTATCTCGGCGTTCACTGGCCGAGCGACGTGCTGGCCGGGTGGAGCTTCGGTACGCTCTGGGCGCTCGCCTGGTGGCTCGCCACCGCCCGCGCGCGAAGCGCGATCGGCGGCGAGCGCCATGCTTTCGGCAGTCCGCCTCCAGACCCCGAGGCCTATCCCTAGCGCTGCGTCTCGGCGAGCTTGCGTTCCCATGCTAGCGCATCGCGGACGATCCCGTCGAGATCGGCATGGCGCGGCGTCCAGTCCAGCGCCGCCAGGATCGCCCGATTGTCCGAGATCAGCATGGCCGGATCGCCCGCGCGACGTCCCTCCAGCCGCCGGTCGATCGTCAGATTGGTGACCTTGTCGACCGCGTCCAGCACTTCGAGCACCGAGAAGCCCTTGCCGTACCCCGCGTTGAGCGTGTGGCTCTCGGCCGGTTCGGCGACCAGCAGTTCCAACGCGGCGACATGCGCGGCGGCCAGGTCGCTGACATGGATATAGTCGCGCACGCCGGTGCCGTCGGGCGTGTCGAAATCGGTGCCGTAGACGCCGACATGGCTGCGCTTGCCGGTCGCCGCCTCGACTGCGATCTTGATCAGGTGCGTGGCGCCAATCGTCGATTGTCCGCTGCGCCCCTGCGGATCGGCGCCCGCGACGTTGAAGTACCGCAGCGCCGCATAGTTCATCGGATGCGCCGCCGCGACGTCGCGCAGCATCGCCTCGGTCATCAGCTTCGACATGCCGTAGGGGTTGATCGGCACGGTCGGATCACCCTCGGCCACCGGCACCTTTTCGGGTGTGCCATAGGTCGCTGCGGTCGACGAGAAGATGAAGTGCGGCACGCCCTCGACGACGGTACTCTCGATCAGCGACCGGCTCGCGGCGGTGTTGTTGCGGTAGTATTTGAGCGGATCGCTGACCGACTCGGGCACCACGACCGAGCCGGCGAAATGCATGATCGCCTTGACGCCGTGCTCGCGGATCGTCGCGCGCACCTTCGCATCGTCGGCGACGTTCGCCTCGACCAGCGCCGCGCGAGAATCGACCGCCCAGTCGAACCCGGTCACCAGATTGTCGACCACGACGACCTCATACCCGGCGTCCAGCAACGCCAATACCGCGTGGCTGCCGATATACCCGGCGCCGCCGGTCACCATAACCTTACCGTCGATCATGCGCGTCTCCTCTTTGTGTCGGGGTAGCGACTTACTATCTTGGGAGAAAGGAGATCGTGATGACGGATTATGTAACGCTCGCCGGCGGCTGCTTCTGGTGCACCGAGGCTGTATTCAAGGACGTGATCGGCGTCGAGAGCGCCGAGAGCGGCTATATCGGCGGGCACGTGCCCGACCCGACCTACAAGCAGGTCTGCGGCGGCGACACCGGCCATGCCGAGGCGATCCGGATCGGCTTCGATCCCGCGCAGCTGAAGCTCGGCGACCTGCTCGACATCTTCTTCGCGACACACGACGCGACGACGCTGAACCGGCAGGGCAACGATGTCGGCACGCAGTATCGCTCGGCGATGTTCCCGGCGGACGACGCGCAGAAGGCCGAGATGGAAGCGGCGCTCGAGCGCGCGCAGGCGGGCTCGCCAAAGCCGATCGTCACGACGATCGAGCCAATGGACACGTGGTACGAGGCTGAGGGCTACCACCAGGATTACTGGGAAACCTCCGGCCGTTCGAACCCGTATTGCATGGCCGTAATTCCGCCGAAGCTCCAGAAGCTCCGCAAGAGCTTTGCGGCACGGTCGAAAGCAGCGGTCAGCGCGTAACGCGCCCGATAACGGGGAACGATGATAAATAGGTGGTTCCCCCGCGGACGCGGGGGCCAAGCTAAGTACCATATCCCCGCTTGATCCTGGACCCCCGCCTTCGCGGGGGAACGGGCCCTAACGGTGAGCGGCGCGGCGCAAGCGGTCGTTGATCGCCTCGCCGATGCCTTCAGACGGGATCGGCGCGATGGCGATCTTTGGGTAAGCATTTGCATCGGCGGCGTGGAGCAGATCGAACAGCTTCGCAGCCGTTTCGACGAGATCTTTTGTGCCAGATAGCGTCACGTGACCCTCGACGTCACCAAATCCGATCAGCCACTCACCCGAGGCAGCTTCGGTCGCATTCAACCGAAGTGATTTGCTTGGCGCATAGTGGCTCTCAAGCTGTCCCGGCGCGGTAACCCTACCCTCACGCCCCCCCGGGGG
>JAYVRZ010000157.1:0-11331 GCA_043775965.1 Sphingomonas sp. | reverse complement strand
GCAGCGCAGTCGACTGTGGCGTCGACGAGGCGATGCACGCGCTGCTCACGCTGACCGGCCGGGCCTTTCCGTGCGCTACGAACAGATCCAGCAGGATGTCCCATGAGGGTTCTCCAAACAGCTCGCTCGTTCCCGCCATCCGGGCGTCGCGTCGTCTTCGCTCCTTGTAAAGCCCTTCGGCCCGCTCGACGAGGTTGGGACTGATGGAATGCGAAGCGACACGGTAGGTCTCCCGTCCCTTCTTCGATCTCCTGGACGTCGTCCCACCCTGCTTCCGAGCGGGAATGCGACCGGACTGTTCGTTGATGGTTCCGGTCACGCGAGAAGTCCCGCACGGTAGAAGCTGTATATCTCCTTCGCGCCCACTATGAGATGGTCGATGACCACGATGTCATGCCGCCTCGCTTCGGTGGAGATCCTCAGGGTCAGGTCGATGTCTTGCTGACTGGGCGTTGGATCGCCACTGGGATGGTTGTGGACGAGTATCAACGATGCTGATCCGAGCTCTGACGCCCGATCAAGCATTGGACCGACGGCCATTGCCACCCGGGTCCCAGTGCCCTCCCCGATCTGCTCGTCGCGTATCAGCCGATTGCCCGCGTCGAGATGGAGAACTCGGATGCGCTCTGTGACGGCGAAGCTGAGGTTGAAGCGCAGATAGTCCGCCACCTGCGGCAGGCAGGAGAGAAGGGGGCGATCCGCGATCCGCGACCGAAGAACATGCATAGCCGCAGCGTTGAAGTTGGAGATGCCCTGCGCCGCCGCCCTTCGTCCCCGGACGACGCGTCCGATGCTGCCCGGCGAAGCCGCGAGAACGGCACCAAGGGATCCGAACTCCGCGAGAAGTTGATCCGCCTGGCCGAACGGATCGACCTCTCCGCCCGCAGCCACTATCCAAGCGAGATGCCGTCGCGCCTCTTCCTCCGAAGATGGCACCGCAGGACGCCCACGGCGAGGATGCTCACCATTGGCCAGCCCGCCCAGGTCGCCATCAGCTGGTAGCCGTACCGCCAAAGGGACGGGTTCACGGCTTTGCCGACGTGCGAGAGGAAAGTGAGTAGTTGCAGGGCTGTCACGCATAAGGGCCACCAACGGTCCGCACGGATGGTGATCCACACCAGTCCGGCCAGAAGACAGGCATCGATTAGAAACACCCCGACCTCGACGTCCTTGTACCTGAACGCGATGGCGGAGCGAACGAGCGGCGTCGCAACGGCCGCCGCCAGGAACATCCCGGCCACCGCCTTCTCCGGTTCTTCGCCCCACTTGAAGCAGGCGAGGGACACGATGGACAAGGACGACCAGAAGAGGATGAAATAGATCGACATCGGAAGCGCGGACCCCGTTTACAGGCGTCCGCGCTGTTCGCATCACGCCGCTTCGGAGACAACCCGCATGGGGGACCTGGCGCCGACGAACGGGCTGTTCGGAACAGGTTCCTTGTCGGGACCGAAGCCGACCAGTCCGAGATTTCGAGCCAGTTCGTCCAGCAGCGGATGAGCCGCGACGATGGCGTGACGGGCGTCGAATGCGCTGCTCGAGGATCGAGCCATCAGCGAGAAGATCTCGGACCCCACCGCAGGTGGCAGGTGAGCCTTGCCGCGCGCCTCCACCAGAGTTGCGGCGCAACGCGCGATCGTCGCGGCGCTGTGCTCGGCTGCGGTTTCGGCCTCACGGAATGCTTCGTAGACTTCGCGTGCTACTTCGAGACGAGTTTTAGGCATTCGATCTGCTCCCGGCCGTCGGGACGCACCCCACGGCTTCAGTGTTTCGGTGGATCGAGAACGTCGGCGAGGCGCTGGAACGATTCCGACAGCGGAAACGCGAGAATGATGAGTGCGACCAGCAGGATCCCCAGCCCGGTCGTGATCATCATCCGCGTCGTCGCGGAAAGAGAGTTCCTTTGCTTCTCCTCCCGAGGAACCTGAAATCCTGACAATGAACGGTCGTAGTCGAAGACCGCACGCCTCTCGTGAAACGCGTCATCGTCCGGCCCCTGCTTCTCGGGTCGTTTCGATGCCCCGTTGGTCACCGGTTCCGGCGATGAAGACCCTCCCCCGGGGAGGGTGATACCCCATTCGGGGGTATCCGTTTCGTGCTCGGCTAGGGCCCGGGCCAAGGCGAAGCTCTGCCGCACCCCCGTCTTCTCGCGCGCATTGCGAAGGTGCGTCTTGACGGTCTCCGGACTGAGGTTGAGCTGCCGGGCGATCGTCTTCTGATCGCGCTCGCGCAGCAGAACGCGCAGCACGTTTCGTTCGCTTGGGGTCAGCAAATCAAGAGGATGCGTTTCCATTACGTCTTCCGCTGAGCCACTGGATACATCCACGGCTTGCCGGAAACGGTCCGGCAACACCAGCTTGAGTGCCATTTCGGTTTAATCCTCGGAGGCCCGGAACGATCCTTCGTGTCCGGACGGATGTCATGCTCCCGCCGTTGACCTCAAAGCCGATGTCGGCGTGTTGTTTGCAAAGGTTGCCGAAGGCGCGAGCCGCGAGCCGCGAGCCGCGGTTTACCCGACATCTCCTCGCATTCAACGACTGCGGATCGGTCGGAATCCGACGTTTCTCACGTCGGCACATAAGCACCGTAGGCTAGACGTAACTGCGAGAGGTCGGGGAACAGACGTGGCGGATACTGGGCGCAGTTACACAGTTTGCATAAGCGAATCGTCCGGCGGCCGGCAGCCTTCATACGTGAATGAGGGCCTTGGAGGGCACCGCCAAATTGGCTTCCTGACTCCCGCGGCCATGTCATACGGAAACGTCGTGAGAGACCCGACCGGTAGTCGTTTGTCGGTGATGCCGGCGATCGTGGTCGCCCAACTCGGCAACCAAGCTCCTGAAAGCCTCGTCCGCGATTTCAGCAACGCTCCGCCATCATCCTCTCTTCGAATTCATATGGAAGCCTGGTGAGCCTCTTTCGGGACGAAGTGCTCAGACAGCGCACGGAAAGCCTTCATGGCGTGATAAGCCTCGCAGTCCCCATTAGTTGGCGGCTGATCTCGATTTCCCTCGCCTTCATAATCGTCGTCGGCGTGATCTTCATGGCAACGGCGAGCTACTCACGCACGGAAATCGCATCGGGATCCGTTCTGCCGACCGGGGGCATAGTGCAGGTCGTACCTTCGAGAGCGGGGCTGGTCGAGAACATCACGGTACAGGAGGGAGGGTTCGTTCGAAGGGGGGCGCCCCTCGCTTGGATCCGTGCCGACGAGGCGGATCGCTCGGGCACGGCGAAGCAGGTGGCGATCCTGTCGGCGATCGAGCGGCAGCAGCGTGGACTCGAGGATCAGCAGGAGTCGAGCCGCGTCGCGTCGGTTTCGGAGCAGGGCGAGTACACCGCGCAGATTTCCGGCCTGCAGGCGGAGATGCGTAGCGTTTCGGCTCAGATCGCGGTTGAGCAGAGGCTGGTCGACATGGCCCAGTCGGACTTGACGCAAGCATCTCAAATCGCGAGCCGTGGCTTCATAAGCAGACGTGATCTCGCGGTGCGTGAGGAAACATTGCTATCCCGGCAGCAGCAGCTTTCGGTTCTCCAGCAGACCCGAGCGGCCAAGCTTTCCAGCATGGTGCAGGCTGAAAGGGCGCGGAGTCAGGCGGCGGCGAAGGCATCGGGAGAAAGCGCGGTCCTCGCGACGTCGCGTGCGCAAATCGAACGCGAGCGGGCTACCAGCCACGGGGAGGAGGGCTACCTCCTTGTCGCACCGACGCAAGGTCGCGTGGCGGCTCTGAACATTCACGTCGGCGACGCCGTCAGCACCCAGGATGCGACGATGGCGATCGTACCGTCGAACGGCCGACTCGTTGCACGCATATACGTGCCCGGGAAGGCGGCGGGGTTTATTCGGACGAAGCAGTCCGTCCGACTGGCGCTCGATGCGTATCCCTATGAACGCTTCGGAACCGTGGAAGGGACGATATCGGTGCTTTCCTCGGCACCGGTGATGAGGAAGGACAAGGACGGTGTCTCGTCGCCCTTCTACATCGCGACCGCGACGATCACTCGTCCGTTCGTCAAGGCATACGGCAAGCGGCAGACACTGCTTCCAGGCATGACATTCACCGCCAGGATCGTCGTAGAGAAGCGCTCGTTGCTGCAGTGGCTGTTCGACCCGCTGTTCGCGGCGACGCGTTGATGACCGAACAACTCGATCTTGGTCTGTTCGCTCGAGTCCGAGTCCGGCATATTCGCCAAGCCGAGTTCGCGGAATGCGGGTTGGCGTGTTTGGCCATGATCGCAGGCTACCACGGGCTGCAGGTGGACATGGGGGTGATGCGTCGCAGCTTCGTCCCATCGAGCCGTGGCGCGACGCTCCGTTCGTTGATGGCGATCGCCGACCGTCTGGCCATGTCGTCAAGGGCGGTGAAGGTCGAGCTCGACCAGCTTTCTTCCTTGAACCTGCCGGCCATCCTTCACTGGGACATGAACCATTTCGTCGTGATCGAAAAGGTTTCGGGGCGAAAGGTCCTGATTCTCGATCCTGCCAATCGAAGTCGGTGGATGTCCCTCAGCGAGGTCTCCAAGCATTTCACCGGGGTGGCTCTCGAAATCGAGCCGACGAACAATTTCGAAGTAGGCGAGTTGCGCCAACGTCTTCGATTGTCGAACCTGTGGACGCGCATAAGGGGCGTCAAGCGCGCCATATCGCAAACAATCATACTGTCGCTGATCATACAGTTCTTCGCCTTGACTTCTCCTTACTATCTACAGCTCGCCGTGGACAGCGCCCTACCTGAGCTCAACATAGGTTTTCTAGGCGTACTTGCGCTCGGCTTTGGACTCTTCGCCGTCCTGAACGGCGTTGCGTCCCTTCTGAGGGCATCCGTTTTCCTCTCGGTGGGATCGTCTTTCGGCTACGGCCTATCGTCCAACGTCGCCCGCAAACTCTTCCGCCTGCCTGTCGACTGGTTCAGCAGACGTCAGGTCGGAGACATCCTGTCCAGGTTTCAGTCCGTTCTTCCCATCAGAAAGATGCTTGCCGAAGATGCTCCAGCGACCCTTGTCGACGGCGCACTCGCTTTCCTGACTCTTGCGCTGATGTTCGTCTACTCAACCACCCTCTCGTTGTGCGCGATCACGGCCTTGGTGATCTACGCCCTCATCAGGATATCGCTGTTCCGCGCGCAGCGCAGCGCTCAGGAGGAGTCCATCGTGGCAGGCGGACGAGAGCAATCGGTCCTGATCGAGTCTCTCCATGGCATTCGAGCGCTTCGATTGGCGGGTCGGGAGACGTTGCGCCATGCTCTTTGGCAGTCGCGCATGACCGACGCGGTCAACGGCAACATCAGGTCCCAGCGGCTGACCAACTGGCAGACCACGCTTCAAACCACGCTCTTCGCCATCGAGAACGTGATCAGCGTATGGCTCGCCGTGGGGATGGTCATCAAGGGCGGCTTCAGCCTTGGAATGGTCTTCGCGTTTCTGGCCTACAAGACGCAGTTCCTGGCGGCGGCGGCGTCCCTCGTGGAGAAGGCTTCCGAGTTCAAGATGCTCGGGCTTCACTTGGACCGTCTGTCGGACATTGCGCTCGCAGACGAGGACATCGGCTTTCAGTCTTCTCATGACGCCGGCCTGTCGCTGAAGGGGAACATCGAACTACGAGATATCTGCTACCGTTACGGAGGCGATGATCCCCTCGTTCTGCAAGGGGTGAACCTGCAAGTCGCCGCGGGAGAATCGATCGCGATAACGGGCCCTTCCGGCGGCGGCAAATCCACGCTTCTGCAGATACTGCTGGGCTTGGCCGAACCGACGAGTGGCGAGGTTCTGGTCGATGGCCTCGCTCTTCGGCTTTTTGGACACCGATCCTACCACGGCCAAGTGGCGGCGGTCCTGCAGGACGATACTCTGTTCGGCGGCTCGTTAAGCGAGAACATCTCGCTGTTCGATGAGCATTCCGATCTTACACGCATCCGCGATTGCGCTCGCGCGGCTGCGATCGACGACGACATCATGGCGATGGCGATGGGCTACGAGACGCTGGTGGGAGAAATGGGTTCGGCCCTTTCCGGCGGTCAGAAGCAGCGCGTGCTGCTTGCTCGCGCGCTTTACCGCGCGCCGAGAATACTGATAATGGATGAAGGAACGTCCCATCTGGATGATGTGCGGGAACGCGAAGTTAATCGGGCGATCGCGTCGATGGGCATCACTCGCATCATCGTCGCCCATCGCAAGGAGACGATCGCAAGCGCTGAGCGTGTCTATCATCTGGACAAGGGCGTACTGATTGAACGCGCCGCAAGCATCTGAACTCCTGGCGTCGGAACGCCACTCGATTGCACCTTGGGTTTGAAAGAAGCGCTACGAAGCTCGATGCGCCGACGGCCGGAGAGAAGCAGATGACCGTCGAAAGACGTCTCACCGTGCCACTCAGTAGCTTCGATGCCGCGGCCTTCGCCCTGCTCGTCGCGACGGGGAGAGTGGAAGCTGGTAATCTGCTGACGGGTGGAGATGATGACCCCCTCCCGCTTGAAACGGTGGAATGGGCCGACGTTCAGCGAACCCTGCGGTCGGCATCTGGTCGACTACGGTTCCATGCGACTGCGTTGCCCGGCGAACGTAGCATGAAACCGAAGCAACACTGTTTTGGCGCGTTGACCTCGGAGCGGATCCAGGATCGGCGCGTTGGCAGCAACGGTCGAGCGGATTCCCTGCCCGACGATCGTGAACGGCGTCGCAACGTTCCGGCAACGGGATGATTTTGCCATTCTACGACGAGAGGCTCGGAAGCGGATGCCGAGATGCCAGGTTCATAGGGCAACCGCGGTTCCGAGGCCGCCGCGGATCCAGTTCTTGAGGACCGCGACGCCAGCCCGGAACCCACCGATCGCATCGTTGATGCCCGTGCCGAGTGTGGAGACGGAAGTGGTTCACGCGAAGGAGAAGTTCACGGGACTGGTCGACGATCCGCACTCGAAGGCTGAACCGGCATGACGTCCATCCCGCTCGACCCAGTGCAGGAAGATGTGGGCCGACCATGCGTTCGGATTTGGATCCACCCTACCGTGTCGGGCTTCCACCCCTTTGTAGATCACCGCATCCCCAGGCCGCATCGACAAGGTGGCAAAACTCTCGACGCCGAAATCTTCGCTGATGGGACAAGGTGCGGCGATGGGTTCTTTGCCCACGTGGAACGGCCATTCGATACCTTCGCTGTATCCCAGCGTGAGCGTCATGCTGTGTTCGCAGGCTGGACGGTCGGAGTGGACCTTGCACACGTCGCCTGCCCGGTACAACCGGAAGAAGTCGTAGGAAGGCTCCAAGGCCCTTCCGACCAGCCGTTCCATGACGGGAGTCATTCCCCACTGGAGAAACTTCATGGGTGTGTAGAACGGCCCATAGACCTCGAACGCCGCCCTGTTCAGGATCGGAGCGAACACATCCTCCTGCGATATCGGAATCGACTTCGTCGTGGTTTCGCTCTTGATGTCCGCCAGCAAGGCATTCACGATGCTCGGAGCGAGCAGTTCTGATATCAGCGCGTAGCCGTCGTCTGCATAATTTCCCAGTACTTCCATGCCTCACCTCACTCGCTTTCGTCGACATCGTCTCGTCGTCGGACGTTCGCCGTCCATGAAATTGGGGACCGAAGGGTCCGGATGTGCCGGGAACCTTCCGAAGCCATCAGCCTCCGTAGAAGTTCGGTGAATGACACCCCGCGGTTCGCGTCACGCCAAACGTTGACCGGAGATACCAGCACATCAGTTCCTACCAGTGGCCGAGGCACGTGAGCGGTTAGCTATCCGGACGACCCCGCATAACTTCGCGTTTCAGACAGGTTCCAGGACGGGAGCGTCCACGCGACCTGCCCCGGTAATCGACGACGGCCCCCATCGGCGTTCGCGATACCACTTCGTGACGATCGTCTTCTCGCCCCGCTTCACTGGCGATCCCTCGTGCAGCGTCGACCAGTTCATGTCGCCGTCTCTGGTCATGTTGTTCCATGCCACCAGCATACCGGCCACCGGCTTGATGCTGAAGCCGGCGCGCACGAAGCGGGTCTCCCCGCCCTCCATGTCGTCGTCGAGATATGCCATCGCGGTCCAGACGCGCTGCCCACCCTCTCGACGCGCTTTCTTCCAATGAGACGCACCCGTGTGCATGAAGTCGCAATGGGGCTTGAACGTCTGGCCAACGGCGTAATGCTGTCCCTGCATCGATTCGGCGTTGCAATCGTCGAGGCCTAGAAGCTCTGAGATTCTCAAGTCTACCGACTTAACGACCGTGCTCTGCGAGCGAAGCTGCGACGTTGAGCTTGTCCGATATTCCGAGATCTCTGGATGCTGATCGCCAAGAGTGCGTGAGTGCTCGAGACTGGACTTGATCATGTTCGTCATGAATTTGCGCTCGTAGGGAGCGATGAAGTCCTTGACGATGTAGACGTCCAGACCTCCTCTGGTAAAAATCGTGACGTCGTCACGGCTCAACAGCCGCTTCTCGACGCGTCGGCTGATCGCGGCGCGCTCTCTCTGACCCATAAATCCGATCCCGTGATTCCAGATCGTCGGCGGCCATCGTGAACGCCAGCAGCCGGCGAAGAAACAACTTCTGAACCAGTGAAGGACGGCGGAAGCCCTGCGCCGGTTCAGACACGTTCAGTGCCAAGCGCGGCGTCTCGACGGAGCTCGTCGAAACCCTGCGCTTGGCCCTTCTATTTAGGCAGACGTTCCGCCTGAAAGATCAATGAGGACTCCATACCGGGCTGTTCGGGAGGGGCGGCTGACCAGGATAGGTGGTCGGCGGTATCGCAAGCATGCCGCCGGAGACCGCGTCGATCTCCTCCGGCGTGGTGATCGCGATGATGCCGTCCACACCGCTGCCCTTGATGGTCTTCTCGTCGATTATCTTGGATCGTCTGTTATTATGCTGATCGGACATTTTATGTCTCCAAGCGCAGTGGATGCGCCGCTGAAATACGCTGCGATGGCCGGCGGGAGTCAATGTCCGCGAGACGTAGTTAGATCGGATCCCATTCCATCTGACGTATCCGCATCGGCTGCGCTGCAGCATATTACCTTCGGTGCAGACTATCCGATCGCGATCACGCTTATACCGCTGATGAATGCTGTTCTTTTTCAGCGTCAAGGGATCGGATAATCGCATAACGCAAATTAGCATAACACAAGAACGCGATACATGGTGGAAGGGCTTTGCAATTGCTTAAAATGTGCCAGACGCTGCCATACTTAGCCTTACTATTCGCGGCGGCCATGCCTTCGGTCGTATCGGCCGACGAGAAGGTGGAAGGCAGAACTGTCGCCCCCCTTCCCGTGGCCAAGACGGATCGCTCGGCGAGCGACTGGCGGGCGGTGGTTTCCGGTCGGCTAGAGAACGGCGTACGCTACGCGGTCCTGCCGAGGGTTGGCACGGAAGCAGGCGTCGCGTTGCTCATGCGCAACGAGGGAGGATTCATCGAAGAAAGGCGACCTGGCGAGCGCGGGTTGGCGCATCTCATCGAACACATCGCCTTCCTCAGCCCCACCATCGGGGCGCCGGAAGATCTGCATCACCTTCCACGCGTCGGCTTGCCGCTGACCCTCCCTGCGCCATCCGCTGGGACGACCAACTGGCGCGAGACGAACTATTTCCTCTCGACGAAGGCGAACGACGTTGCCGATCTGGATACCCTGCTCGGCCTCTTCCGAGAGGTCGCCAGCGACCTGACGATGAGATCCGACGCAGTCGACGAAGCGCGCGTCCAGGTCGAACAGGAGATGGCCGGCAGGAAGCTCGGGAACGACATCTACGCCAGCTACATAGCTTCCGTCGCGCCCGGTTCGCCCACCGACGTGATCGACGCTCAGAACTCGGACGACGTGGCCTCCGCGACCGTCGATACGATACGTTCGTTGTACAGTCGCCTCTACAGGCCCCGGAACACCATGGTGGTAGTGGTCGGTAACGTGGACGTCTCCGTCACGAGGGGGTTGATCGAAAAGCACTTCCGGAGTTGGAAGCGCCCCGACTCCCCGTCCCCGCCCCCGCCCCCGCCCCCGATTGCGTCGTTCCGGGCGGAACGCATAAGGCCCATCAGCTTCGCGACGCTCGAACAGGGGCGCAGGATCGCGTTGATGACCGTCGTCACCCCTACCGTCGCGCCGCCCACGTCACGTCGCGAGCAGTCCACGTCGACGATCATGGAAATGCTGGTGAAGCAGGCTGTCAACGACCGCCTCGCCCGCACTCAACCCGACAGCTCTCCGGGCAAGGTCGGGATGTTCATCGAGAACGGCGAGCAGGGGCATCGTCTGATTATGGTCTGGGACAACTTCGCAGCCGGTCAGTGGCGACCTGCACTGACGAACCTGCGGAGGACCACGTGCGATCTCGTCAGCGAAGGTTTCACGGATGTCGAATGGAACACCGCGAAGCAAAACCTGATGCGGGATCTGGAAGAGAAGACAGGCGACATGGCGAACGCGCCGAACGTGGAACTGGCCAAGGACCTGTCCCACGCCTTAGCCGCCGGGAAGTATCTCATCCCGCCGGATGAACTTCTGCGCGACGCCTCGGTTCTGCTTCCCACGATCAGTGCGACATCGGGTACCGTCTGGTGGCAACGTCAATGGCATGCCGGCGTCGAACATCTCCGCGTCGAGACCCCCGAACTAGCCCGAGAGAAGGACCCGTTGGCGGAGATTCGTACGACGGCGGAAAGCGCCGCACGTTGCAGCGTTCGCGGATGACGGTGGTACTCGTAGGCTTACGCCGTGTCTTGCATAGGTCTAGTCCCTGTCGGCCAATCCGAAATTCAGCCGACGCGTGAGTTTAGCTTTCCGCTTCCGGATGAACACTGGTCATATCGAGGGAACGGCTGGTTTTGGGGATAGCCGCCTGGCGGTGCCGGTATCCAGCCGCTGCAAAAATTGTTCTGGTAGGGATTGATCTCGAATTGGCTGGCCGAAAGGGGTGCACTCATCTGGCTATCCATCAGGTGACGGCTTCGAGCCACCAAGCGTCAGCACGTGGCTGGCCGTATCGGGCGACGCTATGGCTTTTCCGGTGGCCTCCACGTGCAGTTGCGTCGGAAACGATTTGATCGCGCACGCAGCATCGCAACCCGACGGCAAAGGAGATGTTACTGGCATAACATCCGTCCCGGCAGGCTAAGAGTTGGCTGTTGATCAGTTCTGAAGACCCTTGTCTGATAATGCGAAGACAGTTAGGTTGAAAATCGTTCTTTCTGCTTCTTTGGAGAGCTTCTTCAACTCGACATATTTTATGCAGCCTGCTTTATTTATGCTCCCTGGGGGCCATTCCCTACGATAGGAGCTTGATATGTCAGACACGCCTAAGCGCATCATCGGTCGCATCGTTGCTAAAGAACTCGCC
>JAYVRZ010000156.1:0-26719 GCA_043775965.1 Sphingomonas sp. | reverse complement strand
GATGACTTTCTGGATGATCGAGCGCGCGTCGCCAGGATGCTCCTCCAGCCATTCGCTCATCTTATCGCTCATCAGGCTTTCGAGCGGCTGGCGAACCTCAGAGCTGACCAATTTGTCCTTGGTCTGACTGCCGAACTTGGGGTCGGGCAGCTTGACTGAAACGATCGCGGTCAGGCCTTCACGCATGTCCTCACCGGTCAGCGTGACCTTTTCCTTCTTCAGCATCCCCGACTTGTCGGCATAATTGTTGATCGTGCGGGTCAGCGCGGCGCGGAACGCGGCCATGTGCGTGCCGCCGTCGCGCTGCGGGATGTTGTTCGTGAAGGCTAGGACGTTTTCGTAGTACGAGTCGTTCCACTGGAGCGCGACGTCCATCGTGACGTCGTCGCGGGTGCCCGTGATCGCGACCGGCTCGGGCATCAACGGCACCTTGGCGCGATCGAGATACTTCACGAACGCGGCGATCCCGCCCTCGTAATAGAGCTCGACGGTCTTGCGCTCTTCGCTGCGCGCGTCGCTGAGGAACAGGCGGACGCCCGAATTGAGGAAGGCGAGCTCGCGGTAGCGGTGTTCGAGCTTGTCGAAGTCGAAATCGATGATCTTGAACGTGGCGGGCGACGGCAGGAAGGTGACGCGCGTGCCCTTCTGGCCTTCGGTGGCGGGGCCGACGACCTTGAGCGGCATCACCGCGTCGCCGAATGCGAAGCGCATGTAATGCTCCTCGCCGTTGCGCCAGATCGTCAGGTCGAGCCATTCGCTGAGCGCGTTGACGACCGAGACGCCGACGCCGTGGAGGCCGCCCGAGACCTTGTACGCGTTCTCGTCGTTGGTGTTCTCGAACTTACCGCCGGCGTGGAGCTGGGTCATGATGACCTCGGCGGCGGACACGCCTTCCTCGGTGTGGATGCCGGTCGGGATCCCGCGGCCGTTGTCGGTGACGGAAACCGAGCCATTGGCGTTCAGGACGATGTCGATCCGGTCGCAATGCCCGGCGAGTGCCTCGTCGATCGCATTGTCCGAAACCTCGAACACCATGTGGTGGAGGCCCGAGCCGTCGTCGGTATCGCCGATATACATGCCGGGGCGCTTGCGGACCGCGTCGAGGCCCTTGAGGACCTTGATCGAGTCCGCGCCGTAATCGCCCATGTTGGGGACGTTGGGATTATTGGTTTCGGGGTTGGATGCCATGCCCAGCATATAGGCATTCGGGGGCCGAAACGGAAGCGAAATGGCCTGCGCGGGCTGGGGCGTCGGCGAGTGAAGTATAGGAAGTGCAGACGTTGGGAGCGTTTCGTCGCCTGCCGTTTTGGGCGGTTGAGGGAGTTGCCGCGGTCGAGGGGCTGGAACCGCCATGGGGCGGACGGTGGCAGGTTGCTTCGGTGTAGGACAGCGGGGGATTGTGGCCCCCTCTCCCCTCGGGGAGAGGGACGGAGGAGCCGTAGCGACGGGAGGGTGAGGGGGCGTTGGGGTGCGCGATCCGAGCCTCACTCCCCTCACCCTTCCCACAACAAGCGTGGCGGGCCCCTTCCCTCTCCCCGGTGGGGAGAGGGAGTCGTTGCTAGAACCGGTCGGCGCGTTGGCCGAGCAGGGTTACCTCGACGCGGCGGTTGAGGCGCATGCCCGCCGGCGTCGCGTTGGTGGCGACTGGGTCGCGCTCGCCGTGGCCGACGACGCTGAAGCGGGCGCGGACGACGTCCATGTCGTCGAACGCCTGGCGGACGCTGGCGGCGCGGCGCTCGGACAGGTCCTGGTTGTGCGCGTCGGTGCCGCGCGAATCGGTGAAGCCGTCGATCGACACGCGGACGCCGGGGTTGCCACGCAGATAGCGCGCGAGCGGACGCAGCTTCTCGATCGCGCCGGGACGCAGCACGTCGCTGTCGGTGCGGAACAGAACGTCCTCCTGCAGCGTCAGCGTCGCGCCGCGCGGGGTCTGGCGGAAGTGATAATCGCGCATCGCGCCGCGGTCCCAGGTCGTGGTGGTCTCGACGACGGTTTCGCCGCGACCTGGACCACGGTCGGGACCACGGCCGGGACCACGGCCGGGACCACGGCCGTACGCGTCCCAGTCGAACCGGTCGCGGCGCGGGCCGGCGATGCGGGCGAATTCGCGGTTGGCGTCCTCGGCCTCGCGGGGGCTGATCCGGCCGTCGCCGTTCGCGTCGAAGTTCGGCATCACGAACGCGCGACCGCGGGGGCTATCGCGGAGTTCGGGGAACAGCATCGGCACACCGGCACCGACCAGCCGGTAGCCCGGGCGCGTCCACGGCGCGGTGCGCGGGTCGAAGCGGGCCTGGTCCTGTGCCAGAGCGGGCGCGACGGTGGCGGTGGCCATCAGAATGCCGAGGGCGGCGCGGGCGAAATTGCGGGTCATCGTGAACTCTCCATGGTCTTCGATGGGACGGGTTCTGCCCGCGGCCGCTTGAACGCGCGGTGACCTCGATCGACAGCGTCCGTTCAGTTGATGACGTCAGCCGTAAGCGCGGCCGACCGCGATCCGCGTCGCGTGCGCGTCGATAGCGTCGAACAGTGCATCCTCGGTGCCGGTCATCCACACCTGCCCGCGTCCCGCGAGCCGATCGAACAGCGCCGCGCGACGCGACGGGTCGAGGTGCGCGGCGACCTCGTCGAGCAGCAGTACCGGCGGCTGGCCGGTTCGCTCGGCGACCAGTTCGGCGTGGGCGAGGACGATGCCGAGGAGCAGCGCCTTCTGTTCGCCGGTCGACGCGAGCGAGGCGGCGCGTGCCTTGTCGAGATGCGTCACGGCGAGGTCGACGCGGTGCGGGCCGACCAGCGTGCGGCCGGCGGCGGCGTCGCGTGCGCGGCCCTGGGCGAGGTCGGCTTGCAGGCGGGTCGTGTCGCCGGCCCAGCCTTCGAGCGCGAGGCCGGCGCGCGGGAACGGTCCGTCGGTTTGCCCTGCCAGTCGCGTGCCGAGCAGGTCGACCGTCTCGCGGCGTGCCGCATCGACCGCGGCGCCGTGCTCGGCCATCTGCGCCTCGAGTGCGGAGAGCCAGTCGCCGTCGGGGCGGCCTTCGTCGGCGAGCAGGCGGTTTCGGGCGCGCATCGCCGCGTCGTAGCGGGCGGCGTGGTGGGCGTGGGTGGGGGCGAGCGCGAGCGTCAGGCGATCGAGGAAGCCGCGGCGTTCGCCGGCGGGGGCGACGAACAGGCGGTCCATCGCGGGGGTTAGCCAGAGGATGGTGAGCCATTCGGCGAGCGCGTTGGCGGTGGTGGTGGCGCCCTGGATGCGGACTATGCGGCGTTCGGGGGCGGACGGGAGCGTGCCTGTGGCGACGTCGACTTCTGCGCTAGCGGGTATTTGCCCATCCGTCCTCTTCTCCCCTTCCGCTTGCGAGTTCCGGGTGAACAGCACCCCGTGCTGTTCAAGCTGTGCCGGGGGCACAGCTGACCCGGAACTGGGTCGGGGGAGGGGCGCGCTTTCCTCGACACCGGGCGCCAGTACGTACGTCGCGCCCTCCCCTAACCCCTCCCGCAAGCGGGAGGGGGATTGTGCGCCGCGCTCTGCAAACAGCGTAGCCGCAACGCCGAAGCCGCCTGCCCCGCTTTGCCTCGCCATCTCGCCGAGCGCCGCGCGGCGCAGGCCTCGGCCGGGTGCGAGCAGCGATACCGCTTCGAGGATGTTCGTCTTGCCGGCCCCGTTCTCGCCGGTCAGCACGACGAAGCCGGGCCCGGCGGCGAGCGTCAGGTCGGCGTGATTGCGGAAATCGGTGAGGACGAGGCGCGACAGCATCGCACCGCCCTTAGCGGCAATTTCCGCGCGCCGTCAGCCTTTGCCTCAGGCGGCGATCCGTTCGGGGATGATCGTCTCGGGCTCGATCTTCGCCTTCTGCATGCTGAGATACGAGGCGAGTTCGGGGCCGAGTTCGCGCTGTGCCCGCAGATAGGCGACCGGCGTGACGATCCCGAGCCGGGCACGCGCTGCGTCGAGTGGTTCGTGGAGGAGTTCGAGATAATCCTCGCCCGAAATCCACTTCGCTTTCCGTCCGTTGCGGTAGCCTTCCCAGACCGCCTTCGCGAACAGCTTGCTGCCGGTGACGCGGATGCTCTTGAACGCCGCCGCCGTGCCGATCAGCGCCCAGCCGAGCCCGCCGACCTGCGCGAAACTGAACGCGACGAGCGCCGCCTCGCCCATGCTCTCGTCGGCCTTGTAGCCGGTCAGCACGTGCCAGATGTCGTGCGTGTCGCGTACGCGCCGGCCGAACCACGCATAGGGATGCGCCATGTCGTCCTCGCTTGGCGCGAGCCGCGAAACCTCCACCAGGCCGTCGGCGGAATAGCCGGTGGTCTCGAGGAAATAGCGATAGGCGGCGCCGACCGTGTCGGGCGCGAACGACGCGACGAACGCGGGATCGGAGAAGCGCTGCGCGAGTTCGACGCGGTCATAGGCGATCCGCCCGCCCTTCTCGGTGGCGAGCAGCCGCGCGTAGTTCATCGGCGCATTGCCGACGTTGAGCGCGCGCATGATCCGGAACACCTGCGTCGTGTCGTCGCCGTTCGCCATGAGCTTGCGCACCGCGTCGAGGGCGGTCGGCCAATCGCGGCGGCCTGAGGTACCCGGAAAGGGAGGAAGCTTCGCCATCGAGTCGACTCCTTACTGACATTGCTGTTAGTATCAGGTTCGGCGATGGGTTCCAACGAAAAAGACCACCCCGCAGGATGGCCTTTCTACGGCTACAACCCCACATGCTTGGGATGGCAATAGGTGAAGCCGGCTGCCCGTTTCCGAACAAGCTCCAAGCCCGATGCTTTCACAGAGCTAACTAAGGCCCTCCGAAGCGAGCCTCCGCGTGAAAAAGACGCCGGAAAAATAACTAACCGAGCTGGCGGCCTGCCAAGTTACCAATGCATCCAAGCGATGTTGCCACAGCGACGCAGCAACCAATGCCAGCATAAAAAAAGCGAAAGTTCCCAACGCTACGGCCAACCAGATCTGGCCAACCCTAATTGTTGCCCATCTTTCACATGCCCACATTGATAGCAGAGCTCCGAGCGCGCCCTGCACTGCGCCCAAGGCCACCCCACCCGGCCGCTCGAAACTCATGCTTTCCCATCCCCAAACTGCGGTAAGGACAACTCCCAAAACGTTACCAAGCATCAACGCTACAAGCGTTAAGCAAAAGCCGAACGTCAGATCACGTATACTCGTTCGCCCTTCTAGATTGCTCACTCAGTTACCGGACTGGCAAAATCACGGGAAAGTCTAATATCAGCAAGCAGCGCATCTGCAGATACATCTGATGCGGAAGTGTTTATCTGTTCACTCGATGAGATGAGCGAATTGGGCGTTGCGTATGCGAAAGGCATACCGTCGCGCGTTATTCGCACGACCTCTCCCGCTGCGAGCCATTCAGTAGTTTTGTCTAGCTGATCTTTTAAGTCAGCAACATCAATCACGTTCATGATCCGGCTCCTGCCTGCCGCTCCGCCTATAGCACGGAGCGGCAAGCGCGCCGAATCAGACCCGCATCGGCATCAGCACGTAGAGCGCGGGCGATTTGTCGTTTTCACGGATCAGCGTCGGGGCGGCGGCGTCCGCCAAGTGGACCTCGACCATGTCGCCGTCGATCTGCGCCAGGATGTCCATCAGATAGCGGCTGTTGAAGCCGATCTCGAACGGCAGCGCGACATACTCGCCGGGGACTTCCTCGGCGGCGGTGCCGTTTTCGGGCGAGGTCACTGACAGCGTGATCTTGTCGCGGTCGAGCGCCATCTTCACGGCACGCGTTTTCTCGGTGGCGATGGTCGAGACGCGGTCGACGCCTTCCATGAAGCTCTTCGGGTCGATCTTGAGGATCTTGTCGTTGCCGGTCGGGATCACGCGGCTGTAGTCGGGGAAGGTGCCGTCGATCAGCTTCGAGGTCAGGATCGCCTGGCCGAGGTCGAAGCGGATCTTGGTCGGCGACAGCGAGACGCCGACCGAACCGTCGACCTCGTCGAGCAGTTTCCGAAGCTCGCCGATGCATTTGCGCGGTACGATCACGTCGGGCATCGATTCGGCACCCTCGGGCCGCGGCAGCGTGACGCGCGCGAGGCGGTGGCCGTCGGTCGCGGCGGCCTTCAGCACCGGCGTCGAGCTGTCGCCATCCGCCACGTGCAGGAAGATGCCGTTCAGATAATAGCGCGTCTCTTCGGTCGAGATCGCGAAGCGCGTCTTGTCGATGATCTGCTTGAGCGTCTCGGCGGGCAGTTCGAACTGGGTCGGCAGTTCGCCTTCCGCGATCACCGGGAAATCGTCGCGCGGCAGCGTGCCGAGCGAGAAGCGGGCGCGGCCGGCGACGATGCTCATCCGGCCTTCCGACGCCGCGAGCTGAACCTGGCTACCCTCGGGGAGTTTCCGCGCGATATCGAACAGCGTGTGCGCGGACACGGTGGTCGCGCCGGGCTGGTCGACGGCGGCTGCGATCGATTCGTTGATCTGGAGATCGAGGTCGGTCGCCATCAGCTTGAGCGTACCCTCGGCGGTCGCCTCGATCAGCACGTTCGACAGGATGGGGATGGTGTTGCGCCGCTCCACCACGGACTGGACATGGCTCAGCCCCTTGAGGAGCGTTGCGCGTTCGATCGTCGCCTTCATCGTAATTCCCCCCGCCACCGCAGCCGGACTCGGGCTGGGGGCAATCCGCAGATGGCTTACCCAACAACAAAGGGTCGGAGCAAGCGCCCCGACCCTTCTTTGATCACGGTAAACGTCGCGTTAAAGCGATCAGAAGCGGAAGCCGTAGCTTGCCACGACCTGATGGCGATCGGTGTCGACGTCGAACCGCCCGCTGGTGCCGCCGGTCGCATAGTCGATATCGCCGCGCTCATAGTTCGAATAGCGATATTCGAGCTTGGCATAGCTGTTGGGGCCCATCGCGTGCTCGGCGCCCGCACCGACGCGCCAGCCGTCGAGCTTGAAATTGGTGTCGGTGGTCTGGCTGGTGCTGCCGGCGAGCACTTCGAGCTTCGAGTTGGTGTAGCCGCCCTTGACGTACAGCATCGTCGTCGGTGCGACGACGTAGCCCGCGCGCGCGCCGACATAGATGTCGCGGCCCTGCTTGACGCGGCCATAGCCGAAGTCGCTGGTGTAATCGTTGCGGTCGCTCTTCGCGGTCGAGCCGGTCAGTTCGGCTTCGGCGCCGAGCACGATTTTGTCGGAGGTCGCGATGTCGTAGCCGATGCCGCCGCCGTACAGCAGGCCGTCGATCTTCTGGTCGTCGCGCCCGTTGTCGTTGGACACGCTGCTGCCGGCGCCGGTGTGGTCGTAGCCGAGCGTGGCCTCGACGCGGGGACCGGTAAAGGTCGGGTTGGTCTGTGCGAGCGCGGGGGCTGCACCCAGGGCAGCGGCGGCTGCGGTGGTTGCGAACAGCGAGACGGCGATAAGCTTACGCATTGGGTTACTCCATGATGCCTTGCCACCTCCGAACACGAGGCGGCAGCGGCCCAATGGACCAGTCCGAAGTGCGTTGCATGAACCCCAGATAAACGCGGAAATCCGTTGCTTTTGCGCCACAGGGGGTTGAAACGCGGCTTATGATTCCAAGCCATCGACAGGATGAAGCGGGCGCCCGATCAGCCGAAATCCGCCCCGCTCGAAAGGGTCGGGATTTCGTCGCGCGGCACGGCGAAACCGTGTTCAATGCCGCGCACCGGTTGCAGGGGGATGCCGCGCATACGCCCCTCACGCGCGCTGGATTCGCGCAGGCGGACGAACTTGGGCGGGCTTTGCGGCGGATGCTGGGGGTGAAGCCGGCGCTGACCTTGTGGGCATCGCCGACCGGGCGGGCCTTGCAGACTCTGGCGGTTATCTGCGAGCATCTGGAGCTCGATTGGCACGGCGCGCGGACCGATCCCCGATTGGTCGAGATCGACATGGGATCGTGGGGCGGGCGCTATTATGCGGATGTGGTCGACGAGGTCGGGCCGGTGATGCTGCCGGGTGGTACGTTGAAGACCGCGCCCGACGGCGAAACCTATGCCGAGATCTCGGCGCGGGTCGGCGGGTGGCTGGCGGATACCGCGGGGGATGTCGGCGACCGGCTCGTGATCATGCACGGGATTTCGAGTCGGGTGATGCTCGGCGTGATGACGGGGGTGCCGGTCGATCCGCTGCTGGGTGCGCCGATCGCGCCGGGGTTGCCGCAGGGGTCGGTTACGCTGGTCGAGAACGGCTCCGCGACCGTGCCGCATCTGGGTACCGGGTTCGCGCCGGCGTGAGACTGGCGGCTCTGCTGTTCCTCGCGGTCGCAGCGCCGGCATCGGCGCGCGACACGATCGGCATCTACAAGAGCTGGGGGGCGTTTCGCGATGCCGCTCCCGACCGCTGCTTCGCAATCGCCAAGCCGGTGATGGCAGGTGGGCGATCGAGTGGCTTCGCGAGCGTCGCGACCTGGCCCAAGCGTGGTCTTCGCGCGTCGCTATACCTCCGGCTGAGTCGCGAGCGCGATCGGTCCGCCGGTGTGACTCTGACGGTCGGCGAGCGTCGGTTCGTGCTGGTCGCGAACGGGCTGGATGCCTGGGCGAGCGACGCGCCGAGCGACCGCGCGATCGTCGCGGCGCTCAGATCGGGGCGGAGCATGAGCGTCGAGGCGGTCGGTGTCGGCGGGCGGCCGTTCGCGGATGTGTATGCGCTGCCGGGCGCGGCGACGGCGATCGATGCTGCCGTGCTGGCGTGTAGCGGCGGTTGAGCGTTCGAGTTTAACCCCGCGCCCTCCCCCCAATCACCTCCCCGGCGGAGGCCGGGGCCCAATTGGGGGAAGAGAGTGACGACGCTCAGTCCCTTGTTGCGACGACCTTTCCAATTGGGCCCCGGCCTCCGCCGGGGTGGTGGCTATTTTCGGTTGCGTCCCGCCGGACTGCGCTGACTCCGCCCCCTTCCCGCACCCTGTAGAAAAATCGGCAAAAATCCGTTATGCGCCCGGCCATGCAGACCGCCGCGAACCTCATGCCTATTCCGGGGCACATCGATCCCGTGCCCGTTCCCCGCAGCTTCGTGCCGCGTAGCGATGGGCGGATCGACCTGCTCGGGCTGTCGCTTGCCGATCTGCGGATGGCGTTGGAGACGTCGCAGTTGGAGGAGCGGCAGGCCAAGCTGCGCGCTAAGCAGCTTTGGCACTGGATCTACAATCGCGGGGCGACCGAGTTTTCGGCGATGACCGATATCTCGAAGACGATGCATCCGTGGCTGGAGCAGCGGTTCGTGATCAGCCGGCCGAACGTGGTCGAGGCGCAGGTTTCGACCGACGGGACGCGCAAGTGGCTGCTGCGGTCGGATGATGCGCAGGATTACGAGATGGTGTTCATCCCCGACGCGGATCGCGGGACGCTGTGCGTGTCGAGCCAGGTCGGCTGCACGCTCAATTGCACGTTCTGCCATACGGGTACGATGCGGCTGGTGCGTAACCTGACGCCTGCCGAGATCGTCGGGCAGGTGATGCTCGCGCGTGACTCGTTGGGCGAATGGCCGAGCCAGCCGGAAGGCCGCATGCTGACCAACATCGTGATGATGGGGATGGGCGAGCCGCTGTATAATTTCGAGAATGTCCGCGATGCGTTGAAGCTGGTGATGGACGGTTCGGGCCTCGCGCTCAGCCGGCGGCGGATCACGTTGTCGACCAGCGGCGTGGTGCCGATGATGGCGCGTGCGGGGGCGGAGATCGGCGTGAATCTCGCCGTGTCGCTGCATGCGGTGACCAAGGAGGTGCGCGACGAGCTCGTGCCGCTCAACCGCAAATACGGTATCGAGGAGCTGTTGCAGGCGTGCGCGGACTATCCCGGCACCAACAACGCGCGGCGGATTACGTTCGAATATGTGATGTTGAAGGACAAGAACGACTCCGATGACGATGCGCGCGAACTCGTGCGGTTGCTGCGGAAGTACGAGCTGCCGGCGAAGGTGAACCTCATTCCCTTCAACCCCTGGCCGGGCGCGGAATACGAGTGTTCGACGCCGGAGCGGATCAAGTCGTTCTCGAGCATCGTCTTTGGTGCGGGGATTTCGGCGCCGGTGCGGACGCCGCGCGGGCGCGATATCGATGCGGCGTGCGGGCAGCTGAAGACCGCGTCGGAGAAGAAGAGCCGTGCGCAGATCGATCGCGAAGCCGCTCTTGCCTGATCTGAGTGCGGTCGCGCTGGCGGCTGGGGCGGGCGTTTTGGGCGGCGCGATGAATGCGCTGGCGGGGGGCGGCAGCTTCGCGACGATGCCGACGCTGATCGGGCTCGGCCTGCCCTCGCCGATCGCCAATGCGACCAGCAACGTCTCGCTCCAGCCGGGCGCGATGGCGAGTGCCTGGGCGTATCGGCATGGGCTACAGCCGATCTCGGGCGTCGGCATGAAGACGATGGCGGGGATCACCTTCGTCGGCGGGCTGGTCGGCAGCCTGTTGCTGGTGGCGACGTCGGCGCGTGCGTTCGACCTGATCGTGCCGTGGCTGCTGCTGTTCGCGACGCTGGCGATCGCGTTCGGGACGCGCGCGTCGCTGTGGCTGCGGTCGCGGGTCGAGATCGGGCCGAAGTCGCTGGTCGGGGTGCAGGCTTTGCTGGGGATTTACGGCGGGTATTTCGGGGGCGGCGTCGGGCTGATGCTGACCGCGGCGTGGGGATTGCTGTCTGGGGCGACGCCCGCGACGTTGGCGCCGCCGCGGACGCTGATGCTGGCGGTCGCCAACCTGGCCGCGACGATCATCTTCATCGCGACGGGGATGGTGGCGTGGGCGCTGTGCTTGCCGATGCTGGTCGGTGGGGTCGTCGGGGGGCATTTCGGGGCGAAGCTGGGGTTGGTGCTGTCGCCTCAGGTGATCCGGGTTTGGACGCTGCTGGTGACGATCGCGACGACCTTGGTGTTTTTCTGGCGGGCTTATGGGTGAGAGTGCTTCCCCGCGAAGGCGGGGAAACAGTCTGGGCACCCGCCTTCGCGGGTGAACAATTTGCGCGCCTTTGCGGGTGGAACTTCCCTTGTAGTCGCTCCCCAAACCCAAATCCGTCACCCCAGCGAAAGCTGGGGTCTCGTGCGGCAAGGGCGCGATCCTTTACGGGGATATCCCAGCTTTCGCTGGGATGACGGATGAGGGGGGCTGTGTGGTGGGGGCGGATGTCTGGTGGGGGCGGATGTCGGTTTGGGCACCGCGTGTCCGCTTGGTGACGGACGGATCTACGCGTCAGCCCGGGCGGCGCATCTTGAACAGGGCATCTTCCGTGATCTCGAAGTAATCCGCGGGACCGCCGCCGCGGAGGATCGGGTTCGCGCGGGCGGTTTGGTACACGCCGTCCTCCAGCATCGCCGAGTCGATGTGGATCGCGATCGCTTCGCCTAGGACCAGCCACTGGTCGAGTTCGCGGCCTTCCTTGGTTTCGAGGCGGATCAGCTGGGTCAGCTTGCATTCGAACTGGGCGCGGGATGCGGCGACGCGGGGTGGTTTCACCTTGGTCGAGGCCGCCATGTTCAGACCAGCCAACGCGAACTCGTCGACTTCCGCCGCCACGTTCGCCGCCGTCGTATTCATCGCCTCGCTCAGATCGCGGGATACGAGGTTCCAGACGAACTCGCCGGTCGCCTCGATATTGGCGACGCTGTCCTTCCAGCCCATCGACGAAAAGCCGATCAGCGGCGGGCTGTAGTTGAATAGGTTGAAGAACGAATAGGGCGCGAGGTTGGCGACGCCGTCTGCCGACAGGGTGCTGACCCAGCCGATCGGGCGTGGTGCGACGATCGCGTTCAACGGGTCGTGCGGCAGGCGGTGGCCGTTCGCGGGCTCGTAAGAATGCCATTCGGTCATACGCTTATCCCTGCTATGTCACGGTTCGACTGCCTAGAGCGAAGGTCGAGCATGAACGATCCCCTGCCCATCCTGATTATCAGCCCGACGATCAAGCGCCACCGGTTGGCGACGCGCGTCTGGCACTGGGTGACAGTGGTGACGATGTTCATCATGATCGGCAGCGGGATCGGTATCCTCAAGGCGCATCCGCGGCTGTACTGGGGCCGATACGGCGCCAATTTCGACAGCGCGTGGACGACGCTGGACCAGTGGCCGAGCTGGCTGGTGTCGCTGCTCAACCTGCTGACGATCCCGGTGAGCTACAACCTCGCGCTGTCGCGGCGCTGGCATCTGTTGTTCGCGCTGGTGCTCGCGTTCGCGCTGCTCGGGTTCATGATCGTCAGCCTGATCAACAAGCATTTCCAGCGCGATCTTCGCGTTCGTGCGACCGAGCTGTCGCCGCGCGAAGTGGTGCACGACGTGAAGGAACATTTGGCGTTCCGCTTCCACGATCCGAAGCGGCCGGGGGCGTACAACATCCTCCAGAAGCTGTCGTACGTGGCGACGATCTTCGTGCTGATCCCGGTGATGATCCTGACCGGGCTGACGATGTCGCCGGGGATGGATGCGGCGTGGCCGTGGCTGCTGGAGGTGTTCGGCGGGCGGCAGTCGGCGCGCTCGATCCACTTCATCGCGGCGACCGGGCTGGTGCTGTTCATCATCGCGCATCTGGCGCTCGTGATCCTGGCGGGGACGTGGAACGAGGTGCGGTCGATGATTACCGGGCGTTGGGCAGTACCCGCCCATGCCGAAGAGGACGTCGCATGAGCACGATCATCACTCGCCGTACGCTCGTCACCGGCGCCGCGATCGGCGCGGGCGTGTTGCTGACCGGTTGCGACAAGATCGCCGCGAATCCGGAGGCGCGGAAGATCCTGTTCAAGGGCGAGGACATGAACCGCGGTCTGCAACGCGCGCTGACCGACCGCAACGCGCTGGCACCCGAGTTCAGCCCCGCGCAGATGTCGCCGATCTTCCGATCGAACGGCACGCGTGATCCGGGGACGGCGGACTATACCGCGATGGTGGCTAACAACTTCGCGGACTATCGGCTGAAGGTCGGCGGGCTGGTCGATCGACCGTTGTCGGTGACGTTGCCGCAGCTTCGCCAGATGCCGTCGCGGGCGCAGATCACGCGGCATGATTGCGTCGAGGGCTGGTCGGCGATCGGCAAATGGCAGGGTCCGAAGCTCGGTGCGCTGCTCAAGGCCGCGCAGATCCGCGACACCGCGCGCTACGTCGTGTTCACGTGTGCCGACCTGTACCGCGGCGCGAACTATTACGAGTCGGTCGATTTGGTCGATGCGTTCCACCCGCAGACGATCCTGGCTTGGGCGCTCAACGACCAGGTGCTCGACGTCGCGCATGGTGCGCCGGTACGCCTGCGGGTCGAACGACAGCTCGGCTACAAGCACGCGAAATACGTCACGGCGATCGACGCGGTCGACAGCCTCGCCGGGATCGGCAAGGGCAAGGGCGGCTATTGGGAAGATAACGTGGATTATGACTGGTACGCGGGGATCTGAGCTGCCGCGGGGGTAGCGCAATTCCGTACCAGTCATTAGCTAACCCGGCATGGCACTCTTCGATCGTTTCCTGGCCCGGCAGGTAAAAACCGGCGAACTCACGCTGATCCATGCCGACGGCACGACCAAGCATTTCGGCAAGCCCGACCCGGCCTTCAACCCGGTCACGATCCGCCTGACCGAGCCCGGCGTCGCCGGTGCGATCGTCCGCCATCCGGCACTCGGCGCGGCGGAGGCGTTCATGGACGGCCGGCTCGCGATCGACCGCGGCGACATCCGCGACCTGATTAACCTGCTGAAAGGGAACAGCCCGTGGGAGCGTGGTGGCGGGCTCAATCCGTCGCTGCCGATCAAGCTGCTCGGCAAGATCGTCCACCGCGTCGACCGCGTGAACATGGCGCGCCGGTCGAAGAAGAACGTCGCGCATCATTACGACCTGTCGGACCGGCTGTACGATCTCTTCCTCGATGCGGACCGGCAATATAGCTGCGCGTATTTCACCGATCCGGGCAACAGCCTGGAGCAGGCGCAGTCCGACAAGAAGGCGCATATCGCCGCCAAGCTGGCGATCGAGCCGGGGATGCGCGTGCTCGACATCGGTTGCGGCTGGGGCGGGATGGCGCTGTATCTTCATGCCAAGACCGGCGCCGAAGTGCTGGGCGTGACGCTCAGCGAGGAACAGCTGAAGGTCGCGCGGCGGCGGGCCGAGGAGGCGGGGGTTGCCGACAAGGTTACGTTCGAGCTGATCGACTATCGTGCGCTGACGGGGACGTTCGATCGGATCGTGTCGGTCGGGATGTTCGAGCATGTCGGCCCGGCGCACTACAAGGCGTTCTTCCGCAAGTGCCGCGACCTGCTGACCGAAGACGGCGTGATGCTGCTCCACACGATCGGCCGGATGGGCGGGCCCGGCGTGACCGATACCTTTACGACCAAGTACATCTTCCCGGGCGGGTATAATCCGTCGCTGTCGGAGATCGTGCGCGGGTATGAGGGGCTGAAGTTCTTCCCGACCGATATCGAGGTGCTGCGCGTCCATTACGCGCTGACGATCGACCAATGGTATGATCGGACGGTGGCGGCGAAGGATGCGATCGTCGCGCTGTACGACGAGCGGTTCTACCGGATGTGGACCTTCTATCTTGCCGGGGCGGCGGCGGCGTTCCGCACCGGGGGGATGGTCAATTACCAGGTGCAGCTGTCGAGGAGCCGGATGACCCTGCCGCTGACGCGCGACTATATGATCGAGGGTGAGCGGGCTTTGCGGGACTGATCCCGCTTTGTATTTCGCCCTGCTTCCTGTTCCCCCGCGAAGGCGGGGGTCCAGGGTCAAGCAGGGATACGGTACTTAGCTGGGCTCCCGCATCCGCGGGAGAACAGTGTCCCTTGGGATAGGCTGCTCAGCGCGGGCCCTGCACGTCGGCCTTGGCCGCGGCGCGCTCGTCGCCGCCGATCTTGCCGTCGTGGTTGGCGTCGTACTTCGCGAAGGTCGCGGCGAGCAGCGCCTGGGCTTCGGCCTGCGTGACCTTGCCGTCCTTGTTCTTGTCCGCGCTGGTGAACCAGAGGTCGGCGAGGCGCTTGGCGTGAACCGGGTCGGGACGCCCTGCCCCGACCTTCATGTTGTCGATCCGGGCCAGCACTTCCGCGCGGGTGAGGACGCCGTCCTTGTTGGTGTCCGACGCGGCGAATTCGGTCTTGAACTTGGCGGCGGCGGACGCGCGGGTTTCCTGTGCGAGCGCCGGGGTCGCGAGACCGGCAAGGACGAGGACGGTAAGCGTTTGGCGTAGCACGATGGGTAAACTCCAGAGAATTTGCCGCGCCAGTAACGCGGCCTGGTTGTACGCGCCATGAACGCCATAGTTGCAGGGCCCGGTTGCATGGAGGGGCCCCAGCGCATAGGGGCGCGGGCATTGGATATTGCCGAAGGATTCTGCCCGTGACCGATCAGATCAATCGTCCCGCCGGTGACGCCGGCATCAATCGGGTCGTGCTCGCCTATTCCGGTGGCCTAGACACGAGCGTGATCCTGAAGTGGCTCCAGCAGACGTACAAGTGCGAGGTCGTGACGTTCACCGCCGACCTCGGCCAGGGCGAGGAACTCGAGCCCGCGCGCGCCAAGGCCGAGATGATGGGCGTCAAGCCCGAGCATATCTTCGTCGACGATCTGCGCGAGGAATTCGTTCGCGACTACGTATTCCCGATGATGCGGTCGAACGCGCTGTACGAGGGGCTGTACCTGCTCGGCACGTCGATCGCGCGGCCGCTGATCGCCAAGCGCCAGATCGAGATCGCCAAGATGGTCGGCGCCGACGCCGTCAGCCACGGCGCGACCGGCAAGGGCAACGACCAGGTCCGCTTCGAACTCGGCTATTACGCGCTGTCGCCCGACATCAAGGTGATCGCGCCGTGGCGCGAATGGGATTTGACCAGCCGCACCAAGCTGATCGAGTTCGCCGAACAGCACCAGATCCCGGTCAGCAAGGACAAGCGCGGCGAGTCGCCCTTCTCGACCGATGCGAACATGCTGCACACCTCGTCGGAGGGTAAGGTTCTCGAGAACCCGTGGGACGAGGTCCCCGACTACGTCTATTCGCGCACCGTCAATCCCGAGGACGCACCCGACACGCCCGAGTACATCACGATCGATTTCGAGCGCGGCGACGGCGTCGCGATCAACGGCGAGGGGATGAGCCCGGCAACGTTGCTGTCGACGCTCAACGACTATGGCCGCCGCCACGGGATCGGGCGGCTCGACCTGGTCGAGAACCGCTTCGTCGGGATGAAGAGCCGCGGCATGTACGAGACGCCGGGCGGCACGATCTATCAGCTCGCACACCGCGGTATCGAGCAGCTGACGCTCGATCGCGGCGCCGCGCACCTGAAGGACGAACTCGCGCCGCGCTATGCCGAGCTGTTGTACAACGGCTTCTGGTTCTCGCCGGAGCGCGAGATGCTGCAGGCGGCGATCGATCATAGCCAGCTGAAGGTGTCGGGCACGGTGCGGCTGAAGCTCTACAAGGGCGGCGTCTACGTGGTCGGCCGCAAGTCGCCGAACTCGCTGTATTCGGAAAAGGTCGTGACGTTCGAGGACGACCAGGGCGCCTACGACCAGCGCGACGCGGAAGGCTTCATCAAGCTCAACGCGCTGCGATTGCGGTTGCTGGCGCGCCGCGACCGGTAAGTCGGCAAGGGCGAAATCGCGCGGAGTTTCTCGCATCAAGATCGATCGGCTCGTCGCGCAAACCCTTGTCTCGCGCGCCCGTCCGACCCTAGGGTCGGACGGTATGAATATTCAGGGGGACAGGCTGCATTGGTGGCAGACGCGCGGCTTCGTCGTCGCGGTGGCGCTGGCGTCGATGATCCCGTTGCTGTGGCCGGAAATCCCGCCGCTGGTCGACCTGCCGGGGCATATGGGGCGCTACCGCGTCCAGCTCGCGATCGGTGAAAATCCCTGGCTTGCGCAATGGTATAACTTCCATTGGCAGATGATCGGCAATCTCGGCATCGACCTGTTGATCGAGCCGCTCGCGCCGATCTTCGGGTTGCAGCTGGCGGTCAAGCTGATCGTAATGGCGATCCCGGCGCTTACCGTCACGGGCCTGTTATGGATCGCGCGCGAGGTGCACGGGCGGATTCCGGCGACCGCGTTGTTCGCGCTGCCGCTCGCCTACAGTTATCCGTTCCAGTTCGGATTCGTAAATTTCGCGCTCGCGATGGCGCTGGCGCTCAACCTGTTCGCGCTGTGGCTGCGGATGGGGCGGCTCAAGCGCGAGCGGCTGCGCGCGATCGTCTTCGTGCCGATCTCGTGCCTGTTGTGGCTGTGCCATACGTTCGGCTGGGGCGTGCTGGGCGTGCTCGCCTTCTCGGCCGAGCTGATCCGCCAGCATGATATCCGCCGCGACAGCGATCCCAAGAGCTGGGCGCATGGCTGGTTCAAGGCGTTCGTCCAGGCGGGACTGAACTGCCTGCCGCTCGCGCTGCCGATGGTGATGATGGTGGTGTGGCGATCGGGCGATCATGTCGGCGGCAAGACGCAGGACTGGTTCAACTGGCGCTGGAAGATGAACTGGATCACGATGGTCCTGCGCGATCGGTGGATGACGTTCGACATCGCGTCGGTCACGGTGCTGTTCGTGATCCTGTTCCGCGGCGTGCGCGACCAGACGATCGAATATTCGCGCAATTTGGGGCTGTCCGCGCTGTTCCTGCTGGCGGTGTACGTGCTGCTGCCGCGGATCGTGTTCGGGTCGGCCTATGCCGACATGCGGCTGGCGCCGTTCGTACTGGCGATCGCGCTGATCGCGCTGCGGCCCAGGCATGGGCTGTCGCTGCGTGGGGCGGCGGTGCTTGCGGTGCTGGGGTTCGCGTTCTTCGGGGTGCGGCTGGCGGGGACGACGGTCAGTTACCTGATCTACGATCGCAGCTACGACCAGGCGATCGCGGCGATCGATACGGTGCCGGAGCGGGCGCGGGTCGTGTCGTTCGTCGGGCGCAGGTGTCGCGACGACTGGGCGTATTCACGGTTGGAGCATGTGCCGGCGCTGCTGCTGGAGCGGCGGCTGGCGTTCACCAACGACCAATGGTCGATGGCGGGCGCGCAATTGCTGACGACGCAGTATCCGGCGGCACGGGGATTTGCGCATGATCCGTCGGAGATCGTCAGCGACGTCAAGTGCCGCGGCCAGTTCTGGCGGCCGATCTCGATGGCGCTGGAGAAGTTTCCCCGCGCCGCGTTCGATTACGTCTGGCTGATCCACCCGCCGAAGTTCGATCCGGCGCTGGTTGGCGACCTCACCCTGATCCGTCGCGATGGCACGAGCCTGCTTTACCGGGTCAATCGGGCTGCTGCTGCTCGCCCCGCCGGAACGGAGTAAGCTCGCCGAGATAATCCTGCTGTTCGGCGACGGCCTCGCGCTCGCGGACGAGATAGTCGGCGATGGCGCGGCGGAAGCTCGGGTCGGGGATGTAATGGGCCGAGTAGGTCGCGACCGGGGCATAGCCGCGCGCAAGCTTGTGTTCGCCCTGCGCGCCCGCCTCGACGGTTTGCAGCCCGCGCGCGATGGCGGCGTCGATCGCCTGGTAATAGCAAAGCTCGAAATGGAGGAAGGGGACCTCCTCGGTCGCGCCCCAGTACCGGCCGTAGAGCGTGTCCGCGCCGATCAGGTTGAGCGCGCCCGCAATCGGCACGCCGTCGCGCTCGGCGAGCATGAGCAGCACGCGGTCGCCCATCGTCTCGCCGATCCGGTCGAAGAACGCGCGCGTCAGGTATGGCTGACCCCATTTGCGGCGACCGGTGTCCTGGTAGAACACCCAGAACGCGTCCCAGTGGGCGGGGGTGATCTCGGCGCCGGTGAGATGGCGGATCGTCAGGCCTTCGACGGCGGCGGCGCGCTCCTTGCGGATGGCCTTGCGCTTGCGGCTGGCGAGGACCGCGAGGAAGTCGTCGAAGCTCGCATAGCCGTCGTTCTTCCAGTGGAACTGCGTGCCCTGGCGGATCAGCCAGCCCGCCGCCTCGAACAGCGGGACTTCTGCGGGGTCGATGAAGGTCGCGTGCGCGGAGGACAGCCCGCTCTGGTCGGTGACGGCTTCGAGCGCGGCGATCAGCGCGGGGGCGTGATCCGGATCCTTCAGCAGCAGGCGGGGACCGGGCACGGGGCTGAACGGTGCGGCGATCTGGAGCTTGGGATAATATTGGCCGCCGGCGCGCTCCCATGCATCGGCCCAGCCCTGGTCGAAGACGTATTCGCCCTGGCTGTGGCTCTTGGCATAGGCAGGCGCGATGCCTGCGGGTTTGCCGTCGGGGCCGTCGACCACCACCGGCAAGGCCTGCCACCCCGAGCGGCCACCGACGCTCTTCGACGCTTCGAGCGCGGTCAGGAACGCGTGGCCGATAAACGGGTTGGCGGTGCCGGCGCAGGCGTCCCAATCCTCGGCAGCGATCGAGGAGACACCTTGGGCGATGCGAGCGGTGACGGCGTTCATTGCCGCCTAGGTAGAGACGCGGGGGCGCGCCTCCAAGGGCTTCGGGCAGAGACGCGCGGGCGCCTCGCGTCCGGTCAGGCGGAAACCTGCACGATCGCGTCGATCTCGACCGCGGCGCCGAGCGGCAGGATCGCGACGCCGACTGCCGAGCGCGCATGCTTGCCGACGTCGCCGAACAGCGCGACCATCAGTTCGGAGGCACCATTGGCGACCTTGGCCTGGTCGGTGAAGTCGCCGGTCGAGTTGACGAACACGCCGAGCTTCACGATCCGCTCGACCCGGGCGAGCGTGCCGAGCGCGGCCTTCATCTGCGCAACGAGCATCAGTCCGCAGAGCTTGGCGGCCTCCTGCGCGGACTCGAGCGAGACGTCGTCGCCGACGCGGCCCTTGACCAGGTCGCCGTCCTTGAACGGCAACTGGCCCGAGATGTGGAGCATGCCGTTCGCCAGCACGGTCGGGACATAGGCGGCAACGGGCGCGGCAGCCTGTGGGAGGGTGAGGCCCAGCTCTTCGAGCTTGCGGTCGATACGATCGGTCATGACTGGGGTATCACCACAGGGGTGGGGGATGGGTCAAGTGGCCCCTTCCCCCAAACCCCAGGTTCGAACTGCCCTCCGATCAATCCTCCCCCGCCAGGGGGAGGTGGCGCCGTAGGCGTCGGAGGGGGAGGACACGGAACAGAGGTTTTCCCTTACCTCCCCCTCCGTCAGGCTGCGCCTGCCACCTCCCCCTTGCGGGGGAGGATTGCCGGTCCTCTACACCTTTCCAACGCGGTCTTTAGGCGTCCGCTGGCACGCCTGCTTCGAACCGCGCGGCGATCCAGTCCGCTGCCTCGCGCCAGTCGTCGATCCGTGCGTGTGCTTCGGGCGCCTTTGGCACGTTCACCGCCAAGGTCGGCTCGGACACCATATGCAGTCGGTGGACACCCGGCGCGTGCTTCGCGACCGACTCGTGATGCACCGCCAAGTCGTCGACGAACACCGTCACAGGCGCCCCGTATTCCGCGACCAGCCGCGAGACCGGCGTGCCCTTGCCACCCTGGTTGCACTCGACGCGGTGGGCGATGCCGAATTTGGCGAGCTGTTCGATCCGCGGCTGGCGGCACTCGTCCTGGAGGTTGGTGAGGATGACGATGTCCGCGACCTGCGCCAGCCGCTCCAGCGCCTCGACCGCGTGCGGCACCAAGGTCTGGCGGTGCATCTCGGCGGGGAAGAACTCGCCGAGCATCGCCCACATATCCTCGCGCGACGGCGGCGGGCCACCGTCGCGTCGCGTCATCGCGGTCGCGAAATCGCCGTGCTGGATCGTGAAATCGATATCGTGGCGCTCGTCGAGCCAGACGCCGAAATGCTTGACCATGTGCAGCAGCACTTCGTCGCAATCGCTGATCAGCAACGGCTTCATGCTTCGAACTCTCCGTTATCCAGTTTGGCGCGGGCGCGGACGAGCGCCTCGGGTTTAACGCCGAGCGACTCCGCGCAGGCGATCAGATCGGGCTCGTAATTCTCTAGGAACCCGAGTGCTGCCGACAACACGGTCGGGTCGCTCGCCCGTGCCCGCAAGTCGTGCGGATCGAGGCCGGTCACCGACAGCAACCGCATCGCGCGGTCGGGCTCTACCAGGGTCCACACCAATGCGCGCAGGGCGAGCGCCTCGGCGTCTTCGTTTGAATCGCGGTCGCGCATTGCCTATCAAGCCTTCTTTCCGGATGGGATGTGTCGGTGGCGAAGAAGGTGCTCGTTGTCGAGGACAACGAACTGAACCTCAAACTATTCTGCGATCTGCTGCGCGCGCATCAGTTCGCCGTCGAACCCGTGCGCGACGGCCGCGAAGCCGTTGCGAGGGCGCGGGATTTTACCCCCGACCTGATCATCATGGACATCCAGATGCCGCATGTCACGGGCTACGAGATCATCCTCGAACTGAAGGCCGACGAGGATCTGAAGGCGATCCCGGTGATGGCGGTGACCGCCTATGCGGGCCGCGACGACGAGGAACGGATCCGCGCGGCGGGGGCGGATGCGTATGTGTCGAAACCGATCAGCCTGGCGCGGTTCATGGATGCGGTCGGGGCGCTGGTTTGAGGCAAGAGGAGACACGCCGTCCGCCTCGATCCTCCAAGCCGCCTAAGCCCGCAATATCGCCTCGCTCCTTCTCCCAGGCCTCCCCCAATTCCGTTCGTGCTGAGTAGCGACCGAGTAGCTTCGTCAGCAGGGTATCGAGGGCGCGTATCTAGGCATCGGCTCCGCGCGCCAACCTGTCCTTCGATACCCCGTTTCGATACGTCGCCTGCGGCGACTGCTCGACAGCTACTCGGGACGAACGGGGTGGAGATTCCAGGCGGACGGTAGAACGGGAATATCGTCCCGCCCTACCCCGTCACCCCAGCGAACGCTGGGGTCTCCCCGTTACGCGCGCGCCCTTGCGGCGGGAGATCCCAGCTTTCGCTGGGATGACGGAGGGGGGGGCGGAATCGCTAAAGGGAGCGGGATCACTAAAGGGGCGGAGATGACGAAGGGGCGGGATGTCCGACGGGAGGTACGACGGCGCTTCCCCTTGAGCCCTAACGCCAAAAACCGCGGGGGTTGCCCGCGGCTTTTCGAACCAGCGTAACGCAGTCGACGGCTTGCGCCGCCGGCCGGATTACTTGATCTTGGCTTCCTTGAACTCGACATGCTTGCGCACGACGGGATCGTACTTCGAGAAGGAGAGCTTCTCCGTCTTGGTACGGGGGTTCTTCTTGGTGACGTAGAAGAAGCCGGTGTCAGCGGTGCTGAGCAGCTTGATCTTGACGGTAGTCGGCTTGGCCATGAGCCCAAATTCCTATGGCTTGAAAATGCGAAAGCGGCGAACTGATGCCGCCGCTCGATCTGGCTGGGCGCATGGCGGACGCACGCGGCGAAGTCAAGCTTTACGCCCCCTGCCCGGCCCGCAGGACGCATTTAACGCGCTATTCACTACCCGAAGCGCATCCTATCGTCAGATAACAAGGAGCGGGATCATGGGGCAGGCGCTACGCATCGACGATGGACACCGGATCGACGACATGGACGCCGTAAAAGCCGACCTGGCCGCGCGAATCGCCGCGATCGACGTTCGTGCACCCTATTCCCGCCCCTGCGACATCGCCACCGAGATCGATGCGATTAGGGTCATCGCGCTTGGCAACGGCCTCAACCCCGCCGTCACAGTCGCGCATTTCGTCGATTCGGCGCTGTCCCGCGGTGAGCATGGCGCGCTGGTGCATGGCTGGCTGTCGATCCTGCGCGACGCGGTCGGCTGCGAACGGCAGGATCTGCAGGCGTGCCACGCGTTTGCGGCGGCCTGTTCGGTCCGACTCGCTGGATAATCCATGGACGCATTGATGGCGGCACTGGTCGCCGCCGCGCTGGCGCAGGTCGGCGATCGCACCGCCTGGCTCGCGGCGATCCTGTCGGACCGCTATGCCAAGCCCGGGCTGGTGATCGCTATGGCGGCGGTCGCGCTGGCCGCGGCGAGCGGCCTCGCGGCGACGCTCGGCGCGATGATCGGGCCGAAGCTTGCCCCCAACGCGCAGCAACTGATGCTCGCGCTCGCGCTGCTGTTGCAGGGTGGCGGGTCGTTCTTCCCGGCCAAGCCGCCCGAACGTCTCGATCGCTGGAAGATCGGCGCGATCGCCACCAGCGCGCTGGGGCTGTTCATCCTGGCGTTCGGCGACGGCGTGCAGTTCATCGTGCTCACGCTGGCCGCGCGCACCCCCGTCCCCGCGCTGGCCGCGATCGGCGCGACGATCGGGTCGCTTGCCGTTATCGTGCCCGCCGCGCTGATCGGCGAAGCGGCGTGGCTGAAACTGCCGCTGAAGCCGCTGCGGATCGGCATCGGCGTGGTGTTCGTCCTGTTCGGACTCATCCTCGCACTCGGTGCGCTCCGGCTGGTTTGACCGCGGGAAGGAGCATTTCGGCTTTCGGTTCGCTTACGCCACTGCCGGTCCCGCGATCGGCACGCCGCCGACCTGGCGAGCGACGGCATCGGGTCGGTCGCCGAGCGGGTGCGCTGGACCGCCAACGCCACACTGCGCTCGATCGGAGACGTCGCGCGCGACCAGCGGCATCGTCGACGAATGGACCGACCAGGCCGAGGAACGCGCATGATTCCTGTTCGAGGCCGGCCACCAGGGCTGATCGTTACGCGCGAGGAACCAACCGGCTTTCCAGCCGGTTGAGCGATCCTTACCAAACAGGAGGCCGTCATGCTGAAGCTCGCCATCACCTTTCTCGTCATCGGCCTCGTGCTCGCCCTGCTCGGCTTTGGCGGCGTCGGCGGCGCGTTCATCGGCATCGCCAAGATCCTGTTCTTCATCGCGATCGCGCTGTTCGTAATCTTCCTCGTGCTCGGCCTGCTCGCGGGCAAGGGGATCAAGAACGCGATCGACTGACGCGGTGGTCTCGTAGGCCGGTAAACGACCGTCGTCGGGATCGCCCGGCGGCGGTCGTTTCGCATCTGCATCCCTTCGCAGGGCCGGGCGTTGTCTCCTGATGCATGCCATTGCCGCCCTGCTCGACTCGCTCACCTACACGCGTTCGCGCAATGCCAAGCTGAAGCTGATCGCGGATTACCTGCGTGCGACGCCCGATCCCGATCGCGGCTGGGCGATGGCGGCGCTGACCGGGGACCTCGACCTGCGCGGGGTGAAGTCGGCGGTGATCCGCGGGCTGATCGAGGAACGCGTCGATCCGGTGCTGTTCCGGATGAGTCGCGATTATGTCGGCGATACCGCGGAGACGGTCGCGTTGCTGTGGCCCGAGCCGGTCGTGCCGGTCGATCCGACGCCCTTGTCGATTACCGACGTCGTCGAGCGGCTGGCGGCGCTGTCGCGCGCGGATGCCCCGGCGGCGTTGGCGGACATGCTCGATCGGTCGGATGCGGAGGAACGGTTCGCGTTGCTCAAGATGGCGACCGGCGCGCTGCGGATCGGCGTGTCGGCGCGGTTGGCGAAGACCGCGCTCGCCGATGCGTTCGGGCTGGATGTCGATGCGGTCGAGGAGGTCTGGCACGGGCTCGACGCGCCGTATCCGACGCTGTTCGCGTGGGCGGAGGGAACTGGCGAACAGCCGACGCCGGCGGATGTCCCGGTGTTCCGGCCGTTCATGCTGGCACACGGGCTGGAAGATCTGCGCGTCGACCTCGCCGACTATGCCGCCGAGTGGAAGTGGGACGGCATCCGCGTGCAGATCGTCCATGTCGCGGGCGAGACGCGGCTCTACAGCCGCACCGGCGACGACGTGACGGCCAGCTTTCCCGAGATCGCCGCCGCGTTCCGGACACCGGGGACGGTCGACGGCGAACTGCTGGTGAAGGGCGAGCATCAGGGCGGTACGCTGGAGGAAGGCGGTGGGGCGGCGAGCTTCAACGCGTTGCAGCAGCGGCTCGGGCGCAAGACCGTGTCGGCGAAGATGCTGGCGGACTATCCGGCGTTCGTGCGGCTCTACGACCTGTTGCTCGACGGTGAGGAAGATCTGCGGACGCTGCCGTGGACCGATCGGCGCAAGCGGCTGGAGGCGTTCGTGCCGCGGCTCGATCCCGAGCGTTTCGATCTCAGCATGGTGATCGAGGCGGAGGATTTCACCGCGCTGGAGGCGATCCGCGCCACATCGCGCGATGCCGCGATCGAGGGCGTGATGCTCAAGCGCCGCGATTCGCCCTATGTCGGGGGGCGCCGGGCGGGACTCTGGTACAAGTGGAAGCGCGATCCGCTGACCGCCGATTGCGTGATGATGTATGCCCAGCGCGGATCCGGGCGACGATCGTCCTATTATTCGGACTACACGTTCGGCTGCTGGACCGAGGAGGGCGAACTGCTTCCGGTCGGCAAGGCGTATTCGGGGATCACCGACGAGGAGCTCAAGATGCTCGACAGCTTCGTGCGCAACCATACGCAGAACCGCTTCGGCCCGGTGCGCGAGGTGGAGAAGACGCTGGTGCTGGAGATCGCGTTCGATTCGCTGCACGAGTCGAAGCGGCACAAGTCGGGCGTGGCGATGCGCTTTCCCCGGATCGCGCGGATCAGGACGGACAAGCCGGCGGCCGAGGCGGACCGGATCGCGACGCTGAAACGGATGATTACGTAATCCGCGCGTCATCGAAGCAGGGGGTGGCCGAGGGTATCGCGTGCTGCCCCGCCATGCGTAGGACGAGCCTGTGACGATGACCAAGCCTTCCCGCTCCCCTTCGGCAAGACGGTGGCAACGCGGGGCGTGGGTCGCGGGCATCGTTTCCGCGATCGTCGTGCTGTTCGTGTATCTGGCCGGCTATTTCGACCGGAATCCGGTGCATGTGTATCCGGCGCTGGGCGTCCGCTCATCGATCGCCCGCCCGGTCGCTCCGCCCGTCGCGGTCGTGAATTTTTCGGGCGACATGGGGCTGCGGTTCCTGCTCGGCGCATCGACGTCGCGCGGGCTGACGGAGCACGGCATTCCGGTCGTCGGGATCACCACGCCGGCGCTGTTCGCGCGGCACCGCACGCGCGGCGAGCTGGACGCGATCGTTGCGGACGGCGTCCGAACGGCGCTGGCACGGACCGGTGCGAAGCGACTTGTGGTGATGGGACAATCCTATGGCGCGGACATCGTCCAGACCGGGCTTGCGGACCTGCCGACCGCGTTGCGTGCGCGCGTGGCGGCGATCGTGTTGGTCCTGCCGGGCGACACCGTCTTCTATCGGGCCGATCCGTCGGGGCTTCTCTACGATCACGGGACGCCCGACGGCATGGGGGCGACGACGGGCAATCGGCTGAACTGGGCGCCGGTCACGTGCATCTACGGCGTGGAGGAAACCGACAGCCTATGCCCGCTGCTGACGGTGGCGAGCGCGCGAAAGATCGGGATGCCGGGGGGGCATAATATCCACCACGACGCGGGCGGCCTGCTGGCGCATGTGCTGGCGGCGATACGGTCGGTTGCGCCGGGGGGTGGACGGGAGTTTTAGCGTCCGGGGGGGTTGGGGGGGTGGTGCATGCGCTTCGGCCGGTTTGCCATGCGGTCGCGCGCTCCCTGGCGCCGCGCCGAAACTCGCCGCTGGCCGCGCCCTGCTCCCCGCTCCCTGCTCCGAGATCCCCCGCTATCGGCTGCAGAATACCCCATTCCCTGATTCCACTTCCCGTCATCCCACCGAAAGCTGGGATATCGTCGTGTGGGGCACGGCGCCTGCCAAACGGGGATACCCCAGCTTTCGCTGGGGTGACGAATGGGGCTGGGGTGACGAATGGGGGCTGGGGTCGCGGGTGGGGGCTGGGGTCGCGGGTGGGGGCTGGACGGACAGGCGGACGCCCGATGGACGGGCGGCCGCTGAGCGGATGGAAGCGGGAGAAGAGCGAGGGAAGGCGTATCGCGCCTCGCTTGTTCTCCCGCGAAGGCGGGAGCCCAG
>JAYVRZ010000155.1:0-3277 GCA_043775965.1 Sphingomonas sp. | reverse complement strand
GAGGACGAGCCGCACGCGGTCCGGTCTAGCGCATAGGGGTTGCGGACCAGCCCGCCGACCGCGCTCCACCCGCTCATCGAATGCGTCGAGCGGATGTTCGCCCATTCCGACAGGTTCGTCTTGCCGAGGATGACCGCGCCCGCGCGTCGCAGATACGCGACCATCGGTGCGTCGCGGCGCGTAAAATTGTCCTTGAGCGCAAGGCTGCCGGCGGTGGTCGGCATCGGATCGGCGGTCTCGATATTGTCCTTGATGAGGATCGGGATGCCGTGCAGCGGTCCGCGCACATGCCCCGCCTTGCGCTCGGCATCGAGCGTCGCGGCCTGGGCCAGCGCATCGGGATTGATCGCGATGACGCTGTGCAGCGCCGGCCCCGCGCGATCCATCGCTGCGATTCGCGCGAGATAGGCGCGGGTGATCTCGACGCTGGTCGCCTGCCCCTCGCGCATCTGCGCGGCAAGCTGCGCGAGCGAGACTTCCTCGACGCGCTGCGCCCTGGCGAACGCCGGGGTTGGGGCCGCAGCGAGGGCGACGGCGGGAGCGACCACGACGGCGAGCAGGCAATTGGTGACGAGTCGGCGCATGATACCCCCGGATATGAACGCCTTAGAATGGTCCGGTCCGGCGCACCGGTGCAAGCGCCAATCGGGTGGTGCGCGCGTTACCGTGCGTACCGGCCGATCAGCGCGCGGCGGAGCATGCGGTCCTCGAGCGAGTAATAGAGCGCGATCCGGTCGCCCTCCGCGACGGTCGACGCGGCGAAGGCGATGTCGGTGGCTTCACGGCTCATCGCCGGCGGCGGGACGAGCAACGGCTCCAGCCCGCGGCCGGTGACGTGGGCGAAGTCGGCGCTGAAGCTGATCCAGCCGATCCGCCAGCGCGCATCGTGCGTGGCCCCGTTGTAGAACATCACCGGGTCCTGCCCCGCCGCCTGCCAGATCGGACCGGTCGAAAGATGCCAATTGTCCCAGCTGTCCTCGCGGATGCCGAACGGATCGGGCAGCACGGTCCATGGGCCCTTCGCGGTCGGCCCGCCCGCCATGCCGATCCGCGACGCGCCTGCCGCGGCATATTCGTAGAACAGCCGCCAGTCGCCCGCCGACGTCTGCGCCAGCGTGGCTTCCTTGATATTGCCTTCGCCGGGCGGTGCCTTGAGGACGAGATCCTCCTTGACCAGGTCGGTCAGGTCGCGGCCCGCGGCGAGGATCATGCACCCCTGCCCGCGAGCCGCGTCGACGCCGGTATAATAGACGAGATATTCGCGGTCGGTGACGAGCACGGTCGGGTCCTCGCACCCGCCCATGTCCTCGGCACCGGGGCCAGGCGTGATCGCGAGGCCGGGGTCCATCGTGAACGCCAGGCCGTCGCGACTTTCCCCGCGCGCGATGATGCCGGTCGGATCCTGCGGCCCGAGTGGATGCGGCACACCGCGGACCATGATCCGGTACAGCGCGCCTTCCCGCCAGACGAAGGGGCTCATCAGGTCCATGCCGTCGATTACCGACGCGGCCGAGATCGTGACGGTGTCGAGTTGTTCGACGGCATAGGTGATCATCACGCGCCCTGCGCGACGGTGAGCGACAGCGCGCCGTCGATCGTGACCGTGGTGCCGGTGATATAGTCTGCGGCGGGCGACAGCAGGAACGCGACGAGCGCCGCGACTTCGTCGGGCCGGCCTGCGCGCTTCCACGGGATTGCCGCTTCCTTGGCGGCGAGTTCGGTCGGATGATCGAGCGCGGACTGGTTCATCGGCGTCAGGATCATGCCCGGCGCGACCCCGTTCACTGCGATTCCCTTGGGTGCGAGTTCCAGCGCCAGCGTCGCGGTCAGCTGCGACAGGCCACCCTTGGCGGAATCGTAATCGACCCCGCCGGGGCGCGGCGCGCGTTCGTGGATCGACGAGATGTTGACGATCCGCCCCTTGGCGTTAGCGGCTTCGAGCGCGCGGACCATCCTTCGGCAGGTGAGGAACGGCCCGTAGAGATCGGACCGCACGACGCGATCGAACTGCGCGAGCGCCATGTCGGCGAGCAGCACCCCACTCATGTTCAGACCGGCCGAGTTGACCAGCAGGTCGACCGTGCCAAAGGCGCGCTCTGCCTGCGCGAACAGCCGTTCGACCGCGGCTTCGTCGCCGACATCGACCTGTACCGCGATCGCCCGGTCCTCGCCGCCGATCGAGGCGCAGACCGCCTGCGCCGCGGCGGCATCCTTGAAATAGGTGATGACGACGCGCGCACCGCCATCGCCCAGTGCCTTGGCGCAGGCGGCACCGATGCCAGATTCGCCGCCGGTAACGACCGCGATGTGATTGTCGAAGATGCTCATGACCGGTGAACCTGCGGCGCGGCGCGACGGTTTCATGAATTCGCCGACACGAAGCCTGTTCTGTCGTCGGTGTCGCCGAACGCGCGCACCGGCGTGAGGGGGATGTTGATCGGGGCGAAGACGTCGGCGGGTGGCTGACGCGGCAACTTGGTCTTCTGGTCGGACATCGCGACCCAACCGGGGGGCAGAAGCGCCGAGTTTGGATCCGTCTCCGTTTGCGCGGGCCGCGACGGCAGCGGTAGCGTAGCGGGTGCTGCCTGCCGCGATACGCGGAGGCGGGCGGGGGAGATCGCGTGTTCGCCTATATCGTCTCCGGCCTGACGGTTTCCAGCGACCTCGCATTACCGGGCCTGATCGCGGGCGCGATCGCCGGGCCGACGGCGGTTGCGTCGGGATGGGGCGGGGCGGACTCGGACATCGCCCGCGAGGCCGACGCCATTCGGCCGGCGGACGTGGTGATCCGGGCAGGGACGGTGCCGGACCGGCTGGACGATGCCGAGGCGACCGGGCCGAACTGGCAGTTCGCGCGCGGACGGTTCCTGATCGCGGTGCCGGGTATCATCCGCATGCTGCTGAGCGGCGGTGACACGGTGCGCTACGCGACCGACGGCGACGGCGCGATCGAGGATGCCGCGGTGTTCGTGTCGGGCACTGGGTTCGGTATCCTGCTGCACCAGCGCGGGCGGATCGTGCTGCACGCCAGCGCGGTGCGGATCGGTGGCGGCAGTGGCGGCAGTGTGGGGTGTGACGGCAGTGTGGGGCGTGGTGGCGATGGCGCTGCCGCGGTGCTGTTCTGCGGACCATCGGGAGCGGGTAAGTCGACGCTGGCGGCGGCGCTGGGCGCGGCATCGTCGGCAGGTGCGGGGCACGATCTGCTCGCGGACGATTTCTGCGGTATCTCGATCGATGCGGCGGGTGTGCCGATGGTGTATCCCGACGGGCGTCAACT
>JAYVRZ010000154.1:0-15922 GCA_043775965.1 Sphingomonas sp. | reverse complement strand
CGCCCCTTGGACACCAGATAGCGCGGGCTCTCGGGAATGAAGAACAAGGCGACGAGGAAGATTGCCGCCGGGAGCGACTGGATCAGGTACATCCACCGCCAGGCTTCGATACCGCCCCAGAATGTCGCCGTGGAGACACCCGCGGAAGCGGCCAGGAAATAGTTGACGACGAACGCCGCCGTAAGCCCGGTGATGATCATGATCTGCTGCACGCTCGACAGCCGCCCGCGGACGTTCGCAGGTACGACTTCGGAGATGTAGACCGGGGCCAACACGCTCGCGGCACCGATGCCTAGCCCGCCGATGATGCGCGCGAGGACGAACATCGTCGCCGAGGTGGCGGCGCCTGCAGCGAGCGCGCTGATGATGAACAGGACGGCAGCGATCATCATGACGTTGCGGCGGCCGAGATTGTCCGCAAGCCTGCCGGCCATGAACGCGCCGACCGACGAGCCGATCAGGATCGCGCCGACCGTGAAGCCGGTGCCGAGCGACGACAGCGCGAAGGTCTTTTCGAGCCCCGCCTGCGTGCCGTTGATGACGCCCGAGTCATAGCCGAACATGAACCCGCCGATCGTCGCGACGATGACGATCATCGCGATGAGCGCGCGGTTCACCTGGGGTGCGGAATCTGCCGCGATAGTCATTGGTTTTCCTCTCCGGTGCAACGTTCTGGCGACGTTTTCTGCATCATGCTGTGATGGGATCGACCGGCACGCCCGGAATGGCGACGCGGAAGGTGAACAGGTTGCCGGCAAGCGGCTGCGCCGCGCGCGCCGCGTCGTCGAGGCCCTTGGCCGCGGTCGTCGCATAGGCGGTGCGGCCGTCCGCACCGCCCAGCGCGATCTTGGTGATGTTGGAGACCGGAAAGCGGACGGTGTCGGTGCAACTGCCGTCGGGCGCATAACGCCGCGCCGCCCATCCGCCGAAGAACCCGACCCAGACGCCGCCTTCGGAATCGCAGATCGCGCCGTCGGGATAGCCGTCGTCGGGGCCCGCGGTCATGAACACGCGCGGTTCGCCGACCTTGCCGGCATCATCGATCGGATAGGCGTCGATCCGCTTGCCGAGCGTGTCGACCGCATACAGCGTGCGACCGTCGGGCGAAATCGCCGGGCCGTTGGTGATCGGGACGGCCGGGATATCCGTCTTGGTCAGTTCGTTCTCGTGCCAGCAATAGACATGGCCCGTGGCGTCCGCCTCGTCATTGTCCATCGTCCCGAACCAGACGCGGCCCGACGGATCGCGGGCGGCGTCGTTGAGGCGGTTGCCGGGGGTTTCGGGGTGGACCGCGGCGAGATGATCGAACGCGCCGGTCGTCGGATCGAAGCGGTGAAGGCCACCGCGGACGCCCGCCAGGAACGCGCCGTCGTCCGACGGGATCACCCAGCCGGTCTGGTCGGGCGCCTCCCAGGAGTCGAGCGCGCCGCTGGCGGGATCGAAGCGGTAGATGCACGGCGCCTTGATGTCGACGAACCACAATGCCGCATCGCGCGCGACCCAGATCGGGCCTTCGCCAAGCGTCGCGCCGACGGTGCAGATGCTCTCTGCCTGGATGTCGTGCGCCATCTCAGCGCCACCCGGCATCGACGAAATAATCATGCCCGGTGCACATCCGCGCATCGTCCGACGCGAGGAACAGCACGAGCGCGGCGACATCGGCGGGCTGGACGCGGGTCTTCAGGCACTGCGCGGCGATGATCTCGGCCTCGCCCTCGGGAGTGTACCATTTCAGCTGTCGCGGCGTCTCGACATTGCCGGGTACGATCGTGTTCACGCGGATGCCATCCCCTCCAAGGTCTCGGGCCATCGCGCGCGTCATGCCCTCGATGCCGGCCTTTGCGGTTTGGTACAGCAGCAGTTCGGGCAGCGCGAGATGCCAAGAGATCGAGCCGAAATTGAGGATCACGCCGCCGCCTGCACGCTTCATAGACGGCACCACGGACTGTGCCGCAAAGAACAGATGGCGCAGGTTGGTCGCCATCCGCTCGTCCCAATACGCAGGCGTGACCTCCTCGATAGTGTGGCGATCGTCGTTGGCGGCGTTGTTGATCAGGATGTCGATCCCACCGAGCCGGTCTTCGATGCCGGCGATCGTCGTTTTCAGCGCATCGATATCGCGCAGGTCGAGCGGCATGAAGATCGGCGCAGTCGCCACGTCCGGGGTCAGTGTCTCGATCAGCGCGAGTGCCGCGTCCTCCGCCATATCGACGAAAGCAACGTGCGAACCCTGGCGCGCGAACGCCTCGACCAGGCCGGCGCCGATGCCGGACGCACCGCCGGTGATCAGGACGCGCTTGCCGTCCAGGCTCGGATAGATCGCCGTCTGGTCGGCAATTCGGGTCTTTTCCACGCGCTTAGGCTCCCTGAGTCTTGGTCGGCGCGAGCAGGCCGCGGCCTGCGAGATTGCGCATGAGATCGCCGATCCCATAATTCCACGGTGCCGCGTCCTTCGACGTCGTCACCGGATTGACGAGCGCGCCGAGCTTCGCGTTCGAGATCGTGACGATATCGCCGACCGCGTGGGTGAAGCCGCGGCCGGGCTCGTCGCGATCCTGCGTCGGCGCGAACAGCGTGCCGAGGAACAGCACGAAGCCGTCGGGATATTGATGCTCGCTCATCGCCTGGCGGACGAGTTCCTCGGGATCGCGGCTGATCTGGTCCATCGAGCTGCTGCCTTCGAGGCGATAGCCTTCCGCGCCCTCGATCGTCAGCGCGATCTGCGCGGCGCGGACGTCGTCCATGCCGAAATTCTCGTCGAACAGCCGGATGAACGGCCCGAGCGAGCAGGACGCGTTATTGTCCTTCGCCTTGCCCAGCAGGAGCGCGCTGCGTCCCTCGAAATCGCGCAGGTTGACGTCGTTGCCGAGCGTCGCGCCGATCGTCCTGCCGTTGCGGTCGACGACCAGCACGACTTCGGGCTCCGGGTTGTTCCAGGTCGAGTCCGAGCGGATGCCGATCTCGCCACCCCAGCCGATCGTGGAAAGAGTCGGGCTCTTGGTGAATATCTCCGCGTCCGGGCCGATCGCGACCTCGAGATATTGCGACCACATCCCGTCCTCGATCAGCGCGGCCTTCAGCGCAGCGGCTTCGGGCGAACCGGGGACGACCGAGCGGATGCTGCCGCCGACGCGTTCCTCGAGGCGACCGCGGACCGATGCCGCGGCGTTTGCATCGCCGCGGGCGCGTTCCTCGATCACGCGTTCGAGCGCGGAGACCGCGAAGGTGACGCCCGATGCCTTGACGCACTGGAGGTCGATCGGGCTCAGCAGGCGGATCTCGGCGTCGGGTTCGGGAGATAGCGGCAGATCGTCGAGATGGCCGAGATCGGTGCCGGCGCCGGTGTCGAAATCGCCTGCCGCGACCAGGTCGGCGACGGTCGGTGCTACGTAAGACATATCATAGACACGGCCACCGCGGACGATCACCGGGGTCGGGCCGTCGCCACTGTCGATCCGGCCCAGCAAGGTGGCGTGTTCCCAGTCGGCTGGCAACGCCCACGCCGATGCGAATGCGATCTCCAAGATATCCCTCTCCATATTGTTAGCGGTACCCTATGCGTCGTGGCGGGGCCGTCAAGCCCTGCCGCACGGGGTCGCTGTTCGTACTTGACGCCTATGCGATCGGTGATCGGACTTGCGCAATGGGCAAATGCGCGACATTGATCATATAAATCAAACGAACGATCGGAACGGGCTGCGCGCTCGTCGACGCAGGCGGGGAGGACGAGATGGCCAAGTGCGATATGCCGATCGCTCCGTCCGGTCGAATGCTGGTAACGGTATCATGCCACGCTGGCGTAGCGTCGTCCGAAATCACCTCTGTCTCTGGCTACGTCATCACGGTCGACGATGGTTTCGTGGCGGAGGACCGGCCAGCCGATAGTCACCGCATGCATGTCGATAGCGACCGACGGAGGATCGCTTACGGCGACCCCGCTTTTTACGAAAAGGGACTGAGGATGGTTCGGTTGAAGAACGTGATCGCGGGGCTCGCTCTTTCTGCGTCTGTAATTGCGGGTGGCGCGTCGGCGCAGACGGCGACCGAGATTCCACGGCTGGTGGCGAAGAACGGCCGGCACGCTTTGATGGTCGACGGCGCGCCGTTCCTGATGCTCGGCGCGCAGGTCAACAATAGCAGCAATTATGCGTCGGCGCTGCCGCAGGTGTGGCCGATGCTCGACCGGATCCACGCGAACACGGTCGAGATCCCGATCGCGTGGCAGCAGGTCGAGCCGGTCGAGGGCAAGTTCGACCTCTCGTTCCTTCAGACTCTGCTCGATCAGGCGCGGACGCACGACAAGCGCGTGGTGCTGCTCTGGTTCGGGACGTGGAAGAACACCTCGCCGGGTTACACGCCGGACTGGTTCAAGGCCGACAATAAGCGCTTCCCGCGCATGAAGGCAAAGGACGGCACTGATCATTATGTCCACTCGCCGATGTTTCGCGCGACGCTGGAAGCGGACAAGCGCGCGTTCGTCGAGGTGATGAAGTACCTCAAGGCGCATGACCCGCAGAACACGGTCATCATGGTGCAGCCTGAAAACGAGGTGGGCAGTTATCGCTCGCCGCGCGATTACGGCGCGCAGGCCAATGCCGTGTTTGCGAAACCCGTGCCGGCCGAACTGGCGAAGGCTCTGAAGAAGCCGGGGGGCAGCTGGACGCAGATGTTCGGCGCGCAGGCCGATCGCGCATTCAACACCTGGCACACCGCGCGGTTCGTCGACGAGATTGCGGCGGCGGGCAAGGCGATCAAGCCGTTGCCGATGTACGTCAACGCATCTCTTGCCGGGCCATCGAACGTGCCCGATCCTACGGGCGTGGCGAGCGGTGGACCGCAGCAGGACGTGCTCGATATCTGGAAGGCGGCGGCGCCCGCGATCGATTTCGCGGCACCCGATATCTACGACCGCGATGCTGCGCACGTCGCACTGTACCTCGATGCGTATGCGCGGCCCGACAATGCGCTGATGGTGCCCGAGATCGGCAACGCCAAGGAATTCGCGCGGTTCTTCTGGGCGGCGCTGGGGCGCGGGGCGATCGGCTATGCGCCGTTCGGCATGGATGACACGGGGTATTTCAACTACCCGCTCGGGGCGAAGGCACTCGACGGCGAAACGCTCGATGCGATCGGGGCCAAATACGGTGCGCTGGCGACGATGGGGCGCGACTGGGCGAAGATCGCATTCGAGCATCCGACCTGGGGTGCGGCAAAGCCGGATGATGGCGCGAGCCAGACGACGACGATGGGCAACTGGACGATCGGGACGAGCTATGGCGAGTGGCAGTTCGGGCAGAAGGACTGGACCTGGATCAAGTCCGAACCTCCGGTCTGGGCGAAGGAAGCGGTCGGCGGCGTCGCGGTCGCGCAATTGTCGGCGAACGAGTTCCTCGTGGTCGGCGATCATGTCCGGTTGAACTTCGGCACGGCCAAGGGTGGACCGGCAAATGCGTCGGTGTTCCGCGTCGAGGAAGGGCGCGTGGTCGACGGGCGCTGGGTCATGAGCCGCGTGTGGAACGGCGACCAGACCGATTACGGCATCAACCTCATCACGCCGGTCATCCTGAAGGTGACCATGGGCAGCTACAAATGAGCCGCGTGCTCGACCGATATCAAGGGACGACGACGATGAAGGCTTTCGGCCTCGCGCTGCTGCTCGCAGGCAGCGCCCTTACCCCTGCGGTAGCGCAGGCGCAGGCGGCCAAGGGCGGTTTCGAGACGATCCCCAACGGTATCGGCGTCGTGCCGTCGAGCGGCCCGGCGCGCTGGGTCGAAGTGACGGTGCACGGCGACGGGATCATCCATGTCGTCGCCAGCCCGACCCGCACGACGACCGCGCCGAGCCTGATGGTGCCGACGCCGCCGATCGCCGGCCAATACACCGTGACGCAGCAGGGCAAGCATGTGCTCGTCGCGACCGCACGCGATACCGTCGATGTCGATCTGAAAACCGGCCGGGTCCGCTTCCTCGACGCGGCCGGCAAGGTCGTGCTCGATCAGGCGGCGAACCCGGCGTTCTTTCCCACCGCCGCGGACGGCAAGCCCTTCGTGGTCGCCTCGCAGCAGTTCAACCGCGGCACCGACGAGGGGTTGTACGGGCTCGGCCAGCACCAGAACACGCAGATGGACTACAACGGCGAGGACGTCGAACTCGCGCAGCACAACATGGACATCGCCGTGCCGTTCGTCGTCTCGACGCGCAACTACGGCCTGTTGTGGGACAATGACGGCATCACCCGGTTCGGTAACCCGCGCCCCTATTCGCTGGTCGGCACCGACGGGCTGAAGGTGACGAGCGGCGGCAAGCCGGGCTTCACTGCGCAATATTATCTGGGCGACCGGCTCGCGGTGACGCAACAGGAAGCGTCGATCAACTATCAGTATATCAAAGACCAGGCGAAGTGGCCCGCAGCCGCCAAGGCGCAGACGGTCGCGGCGACCGGTGGCCAGAATACCGCGGGTAATGCGGTCGAGACGCAGAAGGTCGTGTGGACCGGCGACGTCACGCCCGACGTCAGCGGCGTGCACAAGTTCCAGCTTTACGGCTCGAGCTATTTCAAGGTGTTCGCAGACGGCAAGGAGGTGCTGAACCGCTGGCGCCAGAACTGGAACCCCTGGTACGCGAATTTCGACCTGCCGATGACCAAGGGCAAGCGCGTCGCGGTGCGGATCGAGTGGGAGCCGAACGCGGGCTATATCGCGCTGCTCCACAACAACCCGCTGGCGGCGCCCGATCGCCACTCGGTCTGGTTCACCAGCGATATCGCGAAGTCGGTCAACTACTGGTACGTGCCGGGCAAAAATATGGATGAGGTCGTCGCGGGCTATCGTTCGCTCACCGGCAAGGCCGTGATGATGCCGAAATGGGCGTACGGCTTCTGGCAGTCGCGCCAGCGCTACAATACGCAGGACGAGGTCGTCGACGTCGTCAAGAAGTACCGCGACCTGAAGATCCCGCTCGATAATATCGTCCAGGACTGGTTCTACTGGCCCGAGAATGCGTGGGGCAGCCACCAGTTCGACAAGGCGCGCTTCCCCGAGCCGGAGAAGATGGTCGACAAGATCCACGGCCTGAACGCGCACTTTATGATTTCGGTCTGGCCGAAATTCTATCCGACGACCGAGAACTACAAGGAGCTCGCGGCCAAGGGCTACACCTATCGCGGCAATCTCGATTACGGGAACAAGGACTGGGTCGGGCCAGGCTATCTGAACACCGATTACGATCCCTACGCGCCCGAGGCGCGGACGATCTACTGGCGCCAGATCAAGGACAGCCTGGCGAAGATCGGCACCGACGCCTGGTGGCTCGATGCGAGCGAGCCCGACATGCACTCGAACCTGTCGATCCCCGAACGGATCGCCACGATGGGGCCGACCGCGGCGGGGCCGGGCGCGCAGTATTTCAACAGCTATCCGCTGGTGCATGTCGGCGCGGTCTATGACGGCTGGCGGCAGTATAAGCCCGACGTTCGCCCGTTCATCCTGACGCGGTCGGGCTTTGGCGGGTTGCAGCGCGAGGGGGCCGCGGTGTGGTCCGGCGACGTTGCCAGCCGCTGGTACGATCTGCGCGCGCAGATATCGGCGGGCGTGAACCTTTCGATGTCGGGCATCCCGAACTGGACGCACGACATCGGCGGGTTCGCGCTGGAGGATCGCTATTCGGCCAAGACGCCGACTGCGGCGAACCTGGACGAGTGGCGCGAACTGAACCTGCGCTGGTTCCAGTTCGGCGCGTTCAGCCCGCTTTTCCGCAGCCACGGCGAAAGCCCGTACCGCGAGATCTACGAGATTTCGCCCGGAGGCTCGCCGATGCGGCAGTCGATGGTCTGGTACGACCAGCTTCGCTACCGCCTGATGCCGTATATCTACACCGTCGCGGCCGACACGTGGTTCAAGGACGGCAGCATCATGCGCGGGCTCGTCATGGATTACCCGAACGACCTGCAGGCACGGAAGGTGAACGACGAATATCTGTTCGGCGACAGCTTCCTCGTCGCGCCGGTCACCCAATACAAGGCGCGGTCACGCGCGGTGTACCTGCCAGCGGGAACGCAGACGTGGTATGATTTCCAGACCGGCCAGGCGTATCGTGGTGGGCAGACCGTGACCGTCGCGGCGCCGTACGAGCGGATGCCGCTGTTCGTGAAGGCGGGCGCGATCGTGCCGATGGGGCCGGTCACGCAATATGTCGATCAGAAGCCCGATGCGCCGCTGACGCTGGCGGTATATCAGGGGGCGAACGGCCGGTTCGGGCTGTACGAGGATGACGGCACCAGCGAGCAGTATCGCGGCGGCGCGTATAGCCGGATCCCGGTGACATATGACGATGCGACCGGGGTGGTAACGCTCGGTGCACGCGAAGGGCAGGGGTATAAGACCATGCCCGGCAGCCGGACGATCCGGGTGAAGTGGATGGCCGCCGGGCGTCCGCTGGATCTGGACGGGGCGGGCGATGCGACGGTGACGTATCGTGGGACTGCGGAGGTGAAGCGGCCGGCTCGGTGAGGTGAAGGGGTGTTGCGGAGGTTCGACGTCGAACAGCTATGGCGCGCACCCTTGTCCCGTCACGCGTTTCACTTCTCCCGTCACCCCAGCGAAAGCTGGGGTATCGCGCTTGGCGGACGCAGCGGATGCCATGGGAAGATCCCAGCTTGCGCTGGGATGACGGTCTTTGGGGATTGGACCCTATCCACAAGCAAACCACCCCGGCGAAGGCCGGGGCCCAAGTGGAGAGGTTGCGGTAACGAAGCGCTGTGCGCCGTTATGACTGTCCCCCAATTGGGCCCCGGCCTTCGTCGGGGTGGTGTTTTTTTACGGTGGTGGTCCCTGGAGGTAGTGCATCCTCGAGGTGGTCCATCCGTGAGAGCGGGTGGCAGGTCTAGACCAGCCCGCGCCCCTCCAGCTTCAGCACCGGCACGAACCGCCCGCGCGTATTCGCCGGCATCGTCACGTGCAGGCCCGCCGCATCCTGCCGATGCGCGATCACACCACCGCCTAGCATCGTCACCCGCTCGACCGCCCCGCCGTTTACCGAGCGCGCGAGTGAGCCGATCGTCGCCACATTCTCCGGCCAGCCGAGGAACACCGCGTACAGCGAGCCCTTGTTGGTCGTGAACCTGATGTCCTTCGCGGTGAATGGCTTGACCGTCTCGTTCTGCATGCCAGTCGGCAGGATCGTCGGACCCTCGCCATAGCGCCGCCACGGTCGCGAGCCGAAGATCGCTTCGCCGTTGATAGCGACCCAGTCGGTCATGCCGTCGAGAATGTGCTCGACCTCGCTGTCGATCGAGCCGTCGCCGGGCTGTGGCACCGACAGCAAAAGATTGCCGTTCTTCGACACGACGTCGGCCAGTCGCTGGATCACTTCCGGCGCGCTCTTGTAGCTTTTGTCGCGTAGGCGCGCGACGTTGTAGAACCAGTCGCCGAGACACGTATCGGTCTGCCACGGCTCGTCCCAGATATGGTCGGTAAAGCCGCGCTCGACGTCCTGGACCAAGCCGAAGCGCTGGTGCGGCTTCAATTGCTTGGCGGTCAGGACGACGTCGATCTTGCCGTGCCACTGGATCGAGCGGTTATAATAATCGGCGAGCGATTCCAGCCCGATCGGTCCGAACGGCAGTTCGTAATCGTCGAAATAGACCATGTCCGGCTTGTACTTGGCGATCAGGTCGGTCTGGCGGAGCAGCCATTTCGCCGCATAGCCGGGCGCATCCTTCGGACCATGCTCCATCCACTGGCCATCGTTCTTCTCATGCCAGTCGTTCATCGCAGCGATGCTGTCGATCCCGTCGGGCGCAGCCATATGCGCGCCGGTGTAGAGCTGTTGTGGGTCGAGGCCGTCCCACCATTTGCCCGCGCCGTCGGCCTTGCGCAGCGTCGACGCATCGTAGCGGACGCCTTTCAGCGGCCCCGTCGGATCATACGCGTATCCCGTCTGGTACCAGTGCCAGGCGTGCGCGGCATGGTTGGACACGCCGAACTTCAGCCCCGCCTTCCGCGCGGCTTTCTCCCAGGTGCCGACGATGTCGCGCTTTGGGCCGACGCGGAGCGAGTTCCACGCGTGATAGCGGCTGTCGTAGCAGTCGAGATTGTCGTGGTGGCTGGCGAGCGACATGAAGTATTTCGCGCCCGCCTTCTTGTAGCGTGCGATCAGCGCGTCGGGATCCCAGCGGTCCGCGGTCCAGCGGTTCTGGATGTCCATCATCCCCGTCTTCGATGGATGGCCGTAGGTCTTCAGGTGATGCTTGTACATCGGATGGCCCTGCATATACAGGAACCGGCCGTACCAATCGCCCTGCTCCGGCACCGATTGCGGGCCCCAGTGTGACCACAGCCCCAGCTTCGCGTCGCGGAACCAGTCGGGGTAGCGATAGGCGTTCACCAGCGACGGCCATTCGGGCTTCACCGGGCCGGCGGCGAGCCCCATCGGGCTCTGCGCGACCGCACCGCGCGCCGCGCCGAGCGCCGCCATGCCGGCCAGTACCGATCGCCTGTTGAAGTCCATCATTTCGCAGTCCTTGTCGAAGCATCCAGCGTCCTGGCGATCGCGGCGAGCGCGAGCGGTTTCATCACGGCATAGCCTTGCGGAGTCGGGTGGACGCCATCGCTGGAATAGCCGGGTTTCATGCCGCCATCCGGACCGGCGAGCGCGGGATAATAGTCGAGATAGGTAAAGCCGTTCCTGGCCGCATAGGCGCGCAACCAGCTATTGAACGCGGCGATCTGCGGTGCGGGCTTCATTGCCGGGCGCCAGGGAAAGGCGGCGGCGGGGGGCGTCGAGGCGAGGATCACCTTGATGCCATGCGCGCGCGCCAGTTCCGCCATGGTCATGATATTGCCCTGCACCGTCTCGATCGTCGCCGCGCCCGTGTTGCCGGCGATGTCGTTGGTGCCCGCCATGATGTGGACCGCGCGCGGCTTGAGCGCGAGTACGTCGGCGCGAAACCGGACCAGCATCTGCGGTGTGGTCTGGCCGCTGATGCCGCGATCGACGAGGCCATCGGTGAACAGCGCTGCGTCCGCCCCGATCCAGTTGTCGGTGATCGAATCGCCCATGAACACGACGCGGACCTTCTGGCGCGAGGCGATCAGCGCCGCGTTCTGCGCGGCGTAGCGGCAGAGCTGGCCGAAATCGCGTGTCAGCATGTGCAGTTTCCAGCGATCCCAGCCCGCGCCGTCGGTTGGATTGGCTTGCACGGGACAGGGGTCGGCAACGATGCCGACCGGGTCCGAGGCGTAGGGATCGCCTGGAACGGCGGTCTGCGCGGTGGCGCTTCCAGCCGTGATGGCGATGCAGGCCGCGGTGCACATGGCGACCCGAGAGAGCGCTTTGATCATATATTGTCCTTCTCCAGGGACTGCGCTCTATCGGCGAGCCCCAGCGACCGCGAATTGCGACGAATTGTGTCAAGCGTTACCGATACCGACGCCGTCGTCACACCGGATATAAACGCATTGCCGTGAAATTCCGCTTCACAAGCCTGAACATCGTGGTAAGACAAATCAAGGCCTGTTAGCGCTAACGCCGACAAAAGGTCGAAGGAGGGGCGGGCAGGGTCGCAATCGATCCGAGCCGTACCATCGAAACTCAGGCGGGTGATCCCGCAACCGGGAAGCCACTGGCACCAGCGTCGCGATGCGGCGTGGCCATTCGATGTGTTGAAGGGGAAATACCAATGTTCGTCCGTTCGCAGCGCGCCAGCGCGCTCCGCATGCTTGCCGGTTCGTCGGCTGCCGTGCTGGCGTTGAGCCTGGCGCCCGCAGCGTATGCGCAGAATACCACCGCCGCCCCGATAGCCGCTGACGCACAGGCCGCGCCTGAGGCGCAGCAGGCGAGCGGCGCCGTCACCGCTCCCAGCGGCGACCAGGGACAGGGCGTCGAGGCGGCCGCGGCACCAGGCGGCGACGACATCGTCGTGACCGGCGTCCGAGCCAGCCTGCGCAGCGCCCAGGCAATCAAGCGCAACTCAGACCAGATCGTCGACTCGATCGTAGCAGAAGACATCGGCAAGTTGCCCGACCGCAACGTCGCCGAAGCGTTGCAGCGTATTTCGGGTATCCAGATCCAGCGCAACTATGGCGAAGGCAGCAGCGTCGCGATCCGCGGCCTCACGCAGGTTCGCACCGAGATCAACGGTCGCGACAGCTTCACCGCCAGCGGCAGCAACGGCCTGAGCTTCGAGGACGTACCGTCGGAACTGCTCGCCGGCGTCGATGTCTACAAGAATCCGGCCGCCGACATGATCGAGGATCAGATCAGCGGCACGATCAATTTGCGGACGCGCAAACCCTTCGACTTCGACGGCTTCCGTGCATCGGCAAGCGTCACCAACAGCTATTTCGACCTGCTCGGCAAGAGCAAGCCGTCGGTTTCAGGGTTGATCAGCGATCGCTGGAATACCGGGATCGGCGAGATCGGCATCCTGGTCGACGTCGCCTATCAGAAGACCGCGTTCCGCCAGGACGTAATCTCGACCGAGCCGTTCTACACGCTCGATCCCGCCAACGCGACCGATGCCGCCACGCTTGCCGCGCTGGGCCGCACCGGACAGGTCACGACCCTGCCGCACGGCACCGGTATCGGCCAGACGCTCGGCGATCGTCGGCGCCTCGGCACCGATATCTCGATCCAGTGGCGCCCCAGCAGCACGCTGGAGTTCACCGGCGAGGTGCTCCGTTCGGACTACAAGTTCCAGTGGCAGGACTACAGCTACTTCGCATACACCAGTGCGGACTCGATCACGCCGCTGGCCGGGGCGCCGTTCACCTTTGCGCCGAACGGTGATTTCCAGAGCGGCACGTTCGCCAACGTGCCGACGGCCTCGAACACCAGCCTGACGCGACGCCATTCGGTTACCACCGACTATTCGCTCAATGCGAAGTGGACGCCGTCGTCGAAGCTGACGATCACCGCCGACGGCCAGTATGTCCGCGGCACGACCAAGAACCTGCGTTCGATCGTCTCGCTCTCGTCGACGCCCGTGACACTGTATCAGGATATCTCCGGCGCGGTGCCGGTGGTCAACATCACGAATGCGACCAGCCTCACCGATCCGAGCCAGTACGGCGTCGGCTATTATCTCGACCATATCGACGAGTCGACCGCGACCAACAAGGCGGCGCGGCTCGATGCGGAATACAAGCTGGGTGATGGTTTCCTGCAGTCGATCAAGGTTGGTGCACGCTATGCCAACCGCAAGAACACGACTCAGGATGCCGGCTATCGCTTCGTGTATCTGGGGCGTGGAATCGGCACGGGCGACCAGGAAGTGGCCGATTTGAGCGACTTCTTCCGTGGTAATGCAGACCTGTTCGGCAACGTGCTCGCCTTCCCGGCGTCGACCACGCTCGACTATGACGCTACGCTCGCGCAGCTCGGGATCACCTCGAAGGTTGCCTATACGCCGACCAGCCTGAACGAGCAGAGCCAGAAGACCTATACCGGCTATGCGACCGCCAAGTTCGCCGCCAACGACCTGTCGATGCCGATCGACGGGACGGTCGGCCTGCGCGTGGTGCGGACCGAGCTGAACACGTCGGGCTTCTACGCGATCAGCAGCTACAACGCGGTGACCGGCACGAACAACGACCCGACCTTTTCCGCGATCGACTTCACGCGCAAATACACCTCGTTCCTGCCCAGCGTGAACATCCGCCTGCACATCACCGACAATCTGCAGGCGCGCGTCGCGGCGTCGCGCGCGCTGTCGCGTCCGACCTTCACGCAGCTCAACCCGAGCCTCCAGATCAACGCACCGTCGCCGATCACGCAGGCGCCCTATACCGCGAGCGGCGGCAACCCGTTCCTGAAGCCGCTGACCGCCAACCAGCTCGACGGCTCGCTCGAATGGTATTTCGCCAAGGCAGGGTCGCTGACCGCCGCAGTGTTCTACAAGCGCGCCAAGAACTTCATCCAGACCGCGGTCTCCGACCGGGTCGTGACGTTCGACGACGGCACCAGCGCGACCTATCAGGTCACGTCGTACCTCAACGGCGACAAGGGCACGATCAAGGGCTTCGAAGTTGCGTACAACCAGTTCTTCGATTTCCTGCCGGCCCCGCTCGACGGGTTCGGCGTGCAGGCGAACTTCACCTATGTCGACAGCAAGGCGCCGAGCCCGTCGTCGACCGATACCGCTGGCAACGCGCTGTCGGTGCCGCTCGAACTGCTGTCGAAATACAGCTACAATCTCGTCGGCATCTACGAGAAGAACAAGCTGTCGGCGCGTGCAGCCTATAACTGGCGGAGCAAGTATGTCGTGACGACTGCCGGTAACGGCACCGGTGCGCTGCCGATCATCAACAAGGGGTTCGGCCAGCTCGACGCATCGGTGAACTACAACGTCACCGATCACTTCTCGCTGGGCGTCGATGGTACGAACCTACTGGATACCCGCCGCGCGACGTACTTCGGCGTCGAGACTCGGCCGCGCGACGTGCAGCTGAACGATCGCCGGATCAGCGGGACCGCGCGCATCACGTTCTAATTTTCCTCGTTCATCAGCTCTCCCACCAACTGGCCGGATTTAACGATCCGGCCATTTTTTTGCGTGTCGAGATTTCGGAGAAGCGGCGGTTGGCGCGCCCGGAGGGGTTCGAACCCCCGACCGAGGAGGTAGAAGCTCCTTGCTCTATCCAGCTGAGCTACGGGCGCGCGCTGCGGCGACGACTAGCGCGGATTGCGCAGGCTTGGAACCGCGATCATAACCCGCATCATGGATATTGAGACGGCTAGGGACAGGAACAGCGCGCACGGGCTCGAACCGGTTGCCGCCAGCACGGTCAGCGGCGGACAGTTCCGCTATTTCGACTTCGTAATGGCGGCATTCGTGACGATCCTTCTGCTGTCGAACGTGATCGGTGCCGGCAAGCGCGCGGTGATCGACCTGCCCTTCATCGGCGCGTGGCCGTTCGGTGCGGGCATCCTGTTCTTTCCAGTCAGCTACGTGATCGGCGATATCCTGACCGAGGTGTACGGATATGCGCGGGCGCGCCGCTGCATCTGGGCGGGGTTTGGCGCGATGCTGTTCATGGTGTTCATGTCGGCCGTCGTCGTCGCGCTGCCGCCGGACACGGGATGGACCGGCCAGGCTGCGTATGAGTCGGTGTTCGGGCAGGTGCCGCGGATCGTCCTGGCCTCGATCTGCGCATTCTGGGTGGGCGAATTCGCCAACAGCTTCGTGCTGGCGCGGATGAAGATCTGGACGGGGGGCCGGATGCTGTGGACGCGCACGATCGGCAGCACGGTGGTGGGGCAGGCGTTCGACAGCCTGATCTTCTACCCGCTCGCCTTTTACGGCGCGCCCGACTGGCCGGTCCACGCGATGCTGATGGTGATGGTCAGCCAGTTTTTGCTGAAGGTGTCCTGGGAGGTGCTGCTGACGCCGCTGACGTACCTGGTGGTCGGCTGGCTCAAGCGGCGCGAGGGTGTCGACGTGTATGACCGGGGTACGGACTTCTCACCGTTCCGGACGCGGGTTTGAGTCCCCGGCCTTAATTATTCTCCTGCACCCGCGGGGGCCCAGGGTCGCCGTCGCTGTGGGTGATATCCCGGCCCCCGCTATCGCGGGAGAACAAGGATCAGGCGCCGACCGCTTCCAGCAGGCCTTCGAACAGACGACGGCCGTCGGTGCCGCCGTGTGCCGCTTCGATGCGCCGCTCGGGATGGGGCATCATGCCGAGGACGTTGCCCTTGTCGTTGAGCAACCCGGCGATGTTGCGCGCGGAGCCGTTGACGCTCTCGGCGTAACGGAGCGCGACGCGGCCTTCGCCTTCGAGGCGGTCTAGTGTGTCTGCGTCGGCGAAGTAGTTGCCGTCGTGGTGCGCGACCGGGAACGAGACGCGTTCGCCGGCCTTGTAGCCTGACGTGAAGGTCGAGCTTGCCGTCTCGATGGTCAGCGCGACGTCGCGGCAGACGAAG
>JAYVRZ010000153.1:0-10878 GCA_043775965.1 Sphingomonas sp. | reverse complement strand
TTCATTCGGGCGACCTGTCGATCTGGTCGGCGATGGGCGAGCAGCTCCGCCGCCTGCGCGCGCTCGACATCCCGTTCACGATCACGCCCGGCGTGCCAGCCTTCGCCGCCGCGGCCGCCGCGCTCGAAGTCGAGCTGACGCTGCCCGAACTTGCGCAGTCGGTCGTGCTCACCCGCACACCTGGCCGGGCCAGCACGATGCCGCCCGCCGAGACGCTGGCCGCGTTCGCAGCGACCGGCGCCACGCTCGCCATTCACCTGTCGATCCACAACCTCGCTCAGGTCGTGGCGGACCTGACGCCGGCTTATGGCGACGATTGCCCGGTTGCCGTCGTGTGGCGCGCGAGCTGGCCGGACCAACAGCTGGTGCGCGCGACGCTCGCCTCGATCGGCGAGGCCGTGGCGGGCAAGCCGGATCGTACCGCGCTGATCCTGGTCGGCCGCGTGCTGGCCGCGGAGGATTTCAGCGAAAGCAGCCTCTACGCCCAGGGCTATGATCGCCGCTTTCGTCCGCAATCGGCGGGCTCGCGGTTTGCGGGAGGCGAGGCATGACGCGCGGATTGCTGGTCGCCGCGCCCGCATCCGGCACGGGAAAGACGACGGTCATGCTCGGCCTGTTGCGCGCGCTCCGCGACGACAATGTGGTGGTTCAGCCATTCAAATGCGGGCCGGACTATATCGATCCCGCGTTCCACCGCGCCGCGAGCGGGCGCGCGTCGTTCAACCTCGACAGCTGGTCGATGCCCGCGGCGATGCTCGATAGCCTCGCGGCGAAGGCCGACGACGCCGACTTCGCGCTGGCGGAAGGGTCGATGGGGCTGTTCGACGGAGTCGCGAAACCGGGCGCGACCGGCAATGGTGCCAGCGCCGACATCGCGCGGCGGATGGGATGGCCGGTCGTGCTGGTCATCGACGTCTCCGGCCAGGCGCAGTCCGCAGCGGCGACCGCGCTGGGCTTCAGCCGCTTCGACCCCAGCGTTCCGGTTGCGGGCGTGATCCTGAACCGGGTTGCGAGCCCGCGCCACGAACGGCTCGCGCGCGCCGGGATGGAGGCGGTCGGGATCCGCGTGTTCGGGGCGCTGCCGAGGCGGGGCGACCTGAAATTGCCCGAGCGGCATCTGGGGCTGGTGCAGGCGGTGGAGCATCCCGATCTCGATGCGCGGATCGGCGAATATGCGGCGTTCCTGCGCGCGCATGTCGATATTGCGACGCTGCGCGAGGCTGCGAGTGCGTGCGGCAGGACGCCTGCGGAGCCGGCCTGGGTTCGTCCTCCGGCACAGCGCATAGCCCTGGCGCAGGATGCCGCATTCTCGTTCACCTATTCGCATGTCCTGGAAGGATGGCGGCGGGCGGGCGCCGAGATCATGCCGTTCTCGCCGCTGGCCGACGAAGGGCCTGCCGCGGTTGCGGACCTCGTCTGGTTGCCAGGGGGGTATCCCGAGCTCCACGCCGGCACGCTCGCCGCCGCCCGCAATTTTCACGCAGGGCTCGCCGAGCACGCGCGGACCCGGCCGGTTCACGGCGAATGCGGTGGGTATATGGCACTCGGCGAAGCGTTGATCGATGCCGACGGCACCCGGCACCGCATGGCGGGACTGCTCGGGCTCGTCACGAGTTATGCGCAGCGGAAGATGCACCTGGGATACCGGAACGCGAGCCTCCTGGCGCCGATGGGAGGCTTTGCGGCGGGGACCGGGCTGACGGGGCACGAGTTCCACTACTCGACGATCCTCGAACAACCCGACGCCCCGCTCGCGCGCGTGACCGACGCGGAGGGCAACGCGGTGCCGGAGACGGGCTCGCATCGTGGCGCGGTCACGGGTAGCTTCTTCCACATGATAGCCGCCGCCACATGACCGGTTTCGTCTCGTTCGTGAGTTCGGGCCCCGGCGACCCCGAGCTGCTGACGTTGAAGGCGGTGGCGCGGCTGCAGGCGGCGGATGCGGTGCTGTTCGACGACCTGTCGTCGGGCGCGGTGCTGGGGCATGCCCGTCCCGGCGCCGCGCTCATCGCGGTCGGCAAGCGCGCGGGGCGCCCCTCGCCCAGCCAGGCGCATGTGTCGCAGCTGCTGGTCGAGCATGCGTTGACCGGCGTCCGCGTCGTCCGCCTGAAGTCGGGCGATGCCGGCATGTTCGGGCGGCTGGAAGAGGAGATCGCCGCTCTCCGCGCGGCCGGCATCGCGTTCGAGATCGTGCCCGGGATCAGCGCGGCGAGTGCCGCCGCCGCCGCGGCACGGATTCCCCTCACCCGCCGCCTGAGCGCCCGCCGCGTCCAGTTCGTGACCGGGCACGACGTCACCGGCGATCTTCCCGAACAGCGCAACATGGTCGCGCTCGCCGATCCCGAGGCGACCACCGTCGTGTTCATGCCCAAGCGCACGTTTCCCGCGCTGGCAGAGTCGTTGATCGCGCACGGACTCGCCCCCGAGACCCCGGCCCTGCTCGCCGAGAATGTCGGGCATCCCGACCAGGTCCTGACCCGGTCGACGATCGCCGAACTGGCCGCGCAGCTGAAGGCGGGCTTTTCCGGCAAGCCCGCGCTGATCCTCTACGGCCCGCTGATGGACGACGCATGATCGACCTGCATCTGATCGGCATCGGCACCGGCAACCCCGACCACCTCACGCGCGCCGCGATCGCCGCGATGAACGCCGCCGACCTGATCCTGCTGCCACGCAAGGGCGACGCGAAGTCCGACCTGATCGAGTTGCGCCGCACGATCTGTGCGGCGGTGCTGACTGGTGCGACGCGCGTCGTCGAATTCGACCTTCCCGAGCGAGACGCGCGTGGGCCATATTTCGCGGCGGTCGACCGGTGGCACGATGCCATCGCGGAGGTCTGGGCCGCCGAGATCGCGCGACATCTGCCGGGCGGCGGCAGGCTGGCGCTGCTCGTCTGGGGAGATCCTTCGCTGTACGACAGCACGCTCCGGATCGCCGATCGCCTGCGGGCGGGTGGCATGGCGCTGACGCTGAAGGTCGTGCCCGGCATCACCAGCCTGCACGCGCTGACCGCGGCGCATGCGATCCCGCTCAACGATCTTGGTGCCCCCGTGCTGATCACGACCGGGCGGCGACTTCGGGACCATGGCTGGCCCGACGGTGTCGATACGCTGGCCGTGATGCTCGACGGCGGGTGTGCGTTCGAGACCCTCGCGGCCGAGGGAGTGGCGATCTGGTGGGGCGCCTATCTCGGCATGGCGCACGAGGCGCTCGTCTCGGGGGCATTGGGCGACGTGGCTGCAGCGATCGTCGCCGAGCGCGCTGCACTGCGCGCCCGGCATGGCTGGATCATGGACATATACCTGCTGCGGCGCGCAGGCGTTTAGGCCATGTCTTCGAGCGGCAGGCTCGGGTTGGCAGCGCGTGCGCGGAAAAGCTTCACGCTCGCCTGCTCGTACGGCTTGGCGAGGATCGTCGAAACGGTCCGGAAATCGCCGATCGCGTGCTCGGGCGTCAGCGTCAGGAGCAGGAAGCCCTTGTGGTCCTGGTCGCAGAACCGGACTTCGCCTGCATTGGCGTCTGCGATCAGCGTGCCGATGCCGGGGAGCAGCGATCCGTAGGAGGGGCTGGTGATCGCGGTGCAGCCGAATTCGGCGGCGACCAGCATGCCCGACGCGTCGTGCAGGTCGTTCGCCCAAGCCGCGTGGCTGTCGCCCGAAAGCACGATCGGTCGCGACCCGGCGCGCCGGAACGCGGCATAGAGCCGCTCGCGCGCGGGCGGGTAGCCGTCCCAGCTATCGAAGTTGAACGGCAGGCCGGCTCGGTACGACGCGATACCCGCAGCGAGACGCTCGCGCCACATCGCCGGCAGCTTGGCCATCGTCGCGGCGAAGCGCTCAGGGCCCATCTGCGTCTCGATGTCCGGCCCGGCGATCTTTGCCATGACCACCTGGTTGCCGAGCACCTGCCACGGCTTGCCCGCCGCGGCCGACGTCGCCATCGTCTTCTCGACCCAGCTCAGCTGTGCCGGTCCGAGCAGTTCGCGGGTCGGCAGCGCGCGTTCGGCCATCATCGGCGCGTAATCGGCGGGCGCGATCCCCTCGCCTTTCGACGCGACCTGCTGGCTGCGCGCGAGGAGCCGCGTTTCGACCATCACCAGGGTCGCGAGGTCGCCGAAATCGAAGCTGCGGTTGATTGCGGCCCAGGGCTGGCCGGGCTTGGGATCGCGGATCGGCATCCACTCGAAATACGCCTGCATCGCGGCAGCCTTGCGCTTGTCCCAGTCACCCTCGGTCTTGGGATCGTGGTTCTCGGCGCCGTGCATCCAGTCGTCGTTCGCGACTTCATGGTCGTCCCAGACGCAGATGAACGCGGCACGGGCATGCGCGGCCTGCATGTCGACGTCGCGCTTCACCTGCGCGTGGCGCATCCGGTAGTCGGCGAGGCTGACGATCTCGTGGGCGGGCTCGACGATCCGGCCGATCTTCCTGGCGATGTCCGCGCCATACCCTTCCGCGCCATATTCGTAGATATAGTCGCCGAGGTGGACGACCGCGTCGAGCCGGTCGAGCTTGGCGATCGCATCATAGGCGTTGAACAGGCCGCCGGCGTAGAGCTGGCACGACACCACCGCCATGACGGCGTCGGCGACCTTGCCCTTCGGCAACGTCCGGAACCGACCGACTGGCGAGCGCGTGCCATCCGCCGCGTCGAACCAGTAGCGGTATTCGCGGCCCGGCTGGAGCCCGGTCGCCTCGACCTTCGCGGTGAAGTCGCGGGCGGCACGCGCCGCGATGCTGCCCGAGCGAAGTGGTTTGCCGCCTTCGGTTTCCGCGACGTGCCAGGTCAGCGCGATATCGCCTGCCTGCGTCGCGTCCGCGGGCGTCGCACGGGTCCAGAGGATCGCGCCATCGACCGAGGGATCGCCGCTCGCGACGCCGTGATCGAAGCGTGACCTGGCCCCGCCCGCCGCTTGGGCAGCGACGGCGGGCAGTGCGAGCGTCGCGCCCGATCCTGCGAGCTTCAGGGCGTTTTTGAGGGCGTCGCGGCGGTTGAGGGTCATCAGCGGTCTTTCAATCGGGTGTCGCCCGCCTGCTAGCCGCGCTCCGCGACAGTCCGGCGTCACCGGTGTGACACGCACATGACCGACGCGTCATGTTCCTTTCATTATTACGCCATCGAAACGTCACTTCGGTCTCCTAGGGCCGTCGCGACACACGGGGGACACAATGACACGAATCTTCACGCGGCTCGCAATCGCGACGCTTGCCACGACCTGCTCGACCGCGGCACTTGCCCAGGCTTCGGCCCAGGCTTCGGCCCAGTCTTCGGCCCAGGCTTCGGCCCAGGCTTCAATCGCAGACACCGATGCCGCGAACGACGAGATCGTCGTCACCGCGCAGAAGCGCGAACAGCGGATCGCCGACGTACCGATCACCGTCACCGCGCTGACGGGCGCGCGCATGGCGTCGATCGGCGTGTCCGAACTCGACGAGGTCGCGGCCTTCATCCCCGGCCTCCAGGTCCAGGAGCAGAGCGCGAACAATCCCGGCTTCGTGATCCGCGGCATCACCTCGGACAATGGCTCGTCGCAGCAGGGCGCGCGCGTGACACTTTATTACAATGGCATCGACATCAGCCGGTCGCGCGGTGCGTGGCAGGACCTGTACGACCTAGAGCGGATCGAAGTCGTGAAGGGCCCGCAGGCGACGCTGTTCGGCACCGCCGCCGCGGTCGGCGCGATCAGCGTGATCTCGAACAAGCCGCAGCCCGGTTTCTCCGGGGGCCTCGACGCCTCGTACGGCAATTTCGACCGGACGCAGGTGTCGGGTTTCCTCAACGCCGGTAACGACGTCCTCTCAGGCCGTCTCGCCTTCGCCTACAAATATCGGAAGGGCTATGTCCGGAACATCGCCGGCGACGCGAACGTGCCGAACCAGAACCAGGGGCTCGTCGACCAGGACGATCTGAACGGACAGGACCAGCGCGGCGTTCGCGGCTCGCTGCGCTTCACCCCGAACGACAGCATCACCGCCGACCTGGTCCTCACCTATGACGGACAGCGCAACCCCGGCACGGCGTTCAAGAGCCGCGCGCATGCCCCGACCGGCGGGCAGACCGGCGACTATGGATACGCCGAACTGTCGGGCTCGCCGTACAGCCTCGAACTTCTGGGCGCGCGTAAACTGGGTCTCACGCGCAACGTCTACGACGCCAACCTGACGATCACCGCGGACCTGTCGCCCGGGATCACCTTCACCACCGTCAACGGCTATCGCCGGTTCGACGCGCTCGAGATCTTCGACGCGGACGGTGGCCCCGCCGCGTATCTGGAATTCGCCGAGGACGCCAAGGGCGACCAGTGGAGCCATGAGAGCCGCTTCGCCTTCGAAGGGACGAAATACCGGGCGTCGGTCGGCTGGAACGCGTTCTTCGAGAACGGTTTCCAGCGCGTACCGTTCGCGACCGAGGAAGGCACCTACCTCGCCTGCTCGGTGGCCGCCGCCTATGCGCCGATCCGCGCCGCGTTGAACGGCGCCGGCATCCCGACCGGGACCGCCTGCGTCACCGCCAACGGCACCGTCCCCGCGACGCGCGCCACGTCGGTTCTCACGGGCGGGCGCGCGACCGCCATTCCGTATTCCGCCGTATTCACCAACTTCGGCAACAACGACACCTATTCGGTGTTCGCCGACGCCACCTACATCCCGGTGCCGCAGCTCGAACTGACTGCCGGCGCGCGAATCCTGATTGAGGACCGCCAGTCGGGCTATTCCTCGGTACAGCCGAACTCGGTCATCCTGGCGGCGCTCGGCATCCAGTCGAGCCTGCTGGGCACCGCGAACACCAACGGCAACAAGTTCGTCGCGGAGAAGAGCTTCACGGCGATCCTGCCGCGCTTCAATGCGCTCTTGAAGCTCAACGGCGACCTCAATCTCTATGCGACGATCAGCAAGGGGCGTCGCTCACCCGTGGTCCAGCTTGCCGCCCAGCGCACCGCGTTCGGGGTAGGACCCAATCTGCAGGTCGTCCCGCAGGAGGATGTCTGGAACTACGAAGGCGGCATCAAAGGTCGCGTCGGACCGTTCAGCGGCGCGGCATCGGTCTTCTACCAGACCTATGACGGCTTCCAGGTATCGGTGACCAACAACGGCGTCACCACCACGCAGAGCGCCGGATCGGCCAAGAACCTCGGCGTCGAGCTGGAAGGCAATCTGAAGCTCGCCTCGTATCTCTCTGTATTCGGAACGTTCGCCTATATCGATGGCGGCATCGGCGACGAAGCGGCGAACGGCGTGTTTGCCGGCAACCGTTTCCGCCTCCAGCCGGATATCACGGCATCGGCGGGCGCGATGCTGCGCGTGCCGGTGGGCGGCGCGACCGTCTACGCAACGCCGAGCGTCACCTATAAGTCGAAGGTATTCTTCGAGCTGCCGAACAATCCCGCGATCAGCACGCCGGGCTATACGCTGGTCAATTTGCGCGCCGGACTCGAGTTCGCGCAGGGCAAGTACAGCGTCGGCGGGTTCGTCCGGAACGCGACCAACAAGCGCTACCTGATTGACGCGGGGAACACCGGCGGCGGCTTCGGCATCCCGACCTACATCGCCGGCGAACCACGCTTCTACGGCGTCGAGCTGGGCGCGAAATTCTAATCCGCACCGATCCTATCATCGACATCACACTTCTCCGGGGGGAAGACTCATGACTATCGACACCAGCTATACCGACGGCGACATCGACACCAATCCGAGCGCCCATCCGCATCTGAACGACCTGATCGACGCCCGCTATTCACGACGCCAGACCTTGATGGGCGGCATGTCCGCCGCCACCGCCGCCGTCTTCGGAGGCATGTTGCTGACCGGGTGCGACGATGACGACGACAATGGCGCGAGCCCGGTCACGGTGACCGCGGTCGCGGGCGGCAGTTCGTCCGCAGGCCGCGTCGCGACGCTGACCGGCGCTGCGATCGGCCAGGTCGACAGCGTGAGCTGGACGCAGACCGCCGGCCCGGCGGTGACGCTCGCGGGCGCGACGACGACGGTCGCGACGTTCGTCGTGCCGGGTGCAACGGCGGGGACGGTGCTGAGCTTCCTGTTCACCGCGGTGTCGGCGGGCAGTTCGGTGACCGCGACGACCAGCGTGACGGTAGGCGCGGCGTCACTCGGCTTCACAGCCGTTGCGAAGAGCCTGGCGGATGTCGTTGCGGTCCCTGCGGGCTATGCGGTGACGGTGCTGTACCGGCTCGGCGATCCGATCGGCAACGGGGTCGGTGCCTATGCGAACGATGGGACCGACACGACTTTCTCGAAGCGCGCGGGCGATCACCACGACGGCATGAGCTATTTCGGGCTCTCCGCCGCGGGCACTCCCGATACCAACGGCAACACGCGCGGCCTGCTCGTGCTCAACCACGAGAATATCTCGCAAGCCTATCTGCATCCGAACGGCGCGACGACGACCGGCGGCGTCCGTCCCGAGGCCGAGGCGCTGAAGGAAATGGAGTGCCACGGCGTGTCGGTGATTGAGGTCAGCCGTGCCACGGCCTGGGGTTATGTCGCGACGTCGTCGTTCAACCGCCGTATCACGCCGCTGACGCCGATGCGATTTTCGGGGCCGGTGCGCGGCAACGACAGCCTGAAGACGCGCTATTCGCCCGATGGCACGGCAGGTCGCGGCACGATCAACAATTGTGCAAACGGGACAATGCCTTGGCACACGTACCTGACGAACGAAGAGAATTGGGTCGGGTATTTCAAGCGCGAGGTCGGTGACGGCACGCGGCGAGCGGCGACGGGCGCGGTGGGGGTCAAGGCCAACACGTCGCTCACCCGCTACGGGAAGAGCGAGAGCAACACCGGCGGCAATTACGGCTGGTCGACGGTAACGCCCGCCGACACGACCAACACCGCCTATACGCGCTGGAACATCACCACGCAGGCGACCGCACCTGCCGACGGCACGGGCGATTTCCGCAACGAGATCTTCCAATATGGCTGGGTCGTCGAGATCGATCCGTTCGATCCCGCCTCGACGCCGCGCAAGCGCACCGCGCTCGGCCGGATGAACCATGAGGGCTGCGAATGCGGCCGCGCGATCGCGGGCGTGAAGCCTGCCTTCTACATGGGCGACGATGCGCAGAACGAATATATCTACAAGTTCGTGTCGGCGACGCCCTGGGCCGTGGCGGACGCCTCGGCGGCCGATCGGTTGGCAGTCGGGGACAAGTATCTCGATGCAGGAACGCTTTACGTCGCGAAGTTCGCGGCGGATGGCAGTGGGCAGTGGCTCCCGCTCGTGTTCGGCCAGGGTCCGCTGACGGCGGCGAACGCGGCGTATCCGTTCGACAGCCAGGCGGACGTGCTGATCAATGCGCGGCTGGCCGGCGATGCGCTGGGCGCGACGCGGATGGATCGGCCCGAGTGGACCGCGGTGAACCCCGCGACCGGCGAGATGTACTGCACGCTCACCAACAACTCCTCGCGGACCGTCGCCACCACCGACGCACCGAACCCGCGCGCCTATGTCGATCCGAAGACCACCGGCGGGCAGACCACGGGCAACGCGAACGGGCATGTCATCCGCCTGCGCGAGACCGGCGACACGTCCGAAGCGACGACGTTCGCGTGGGACATCTATGCGTTCGGGGCGGGCAGCGACCTCGACGCGACCAACATCAACCTGTCGGGGCTCGACGCGACCAACGACTTCTCGTCGCCGGACGGACTGTGGTTCGGCCTGCCGAGCAACGCGTCGGGGACGATCGCGCCGGTGATGTGGATCGAGACTGATGACGGCGCCTACACCGACGTCACCAACTGCATGCTGCTCGCGTCGGTGCCCGGCACGGTCAACGATGGCGGCACGCGGACGGTGACCAACACGATCGGCGGCGTCTCCAGCACCGTGACGACGCGGATCGGCAAGGCGCCGGGCGCGACGCTGCGCCGCTTCCTGGTCGGGCCGAAGGAATGCGAGATCACCGGGATCCACACGACGCCGGACGGCCGGTCGCTGTTCGTCAACATCCAGCATCCGGGCGAGAATGGCGGACCGACCAACATCACCAGCAGCTGGCCGGCGAACCAGGCGGGTGCGGTGGCGACGCCGTCAAGGCCACGCTCGGCGACGATCGTGATCACCAAGACGGATGGCGGCGTGGTCGGGCTGTAACGCGCAGCTGCCGCCCGGTGATCTCGACGCGAGACCACCGGGCGGCAGCCATGACGTCAGTCCGCCAATGGCCCGGTGCTGGAGCGCTCGACGAAGCTATAGGGAAGTTGCAGCGAGTGGGCGCCGCGCAGGGTCGCTTGGGCGTAGGCGGGATCGACGAGGATATCGATCGCGGCGGCGGCGAGATCCGCGTTGGGTTGGCGGATGGTGGTCAGTTGCGGCCAGGCCATGCGCGCGATCGCGGCGTCGTCGAAGCCGGCGACGGACAGCGACCTGGGGACGGCGATGTCCATGCGGGCGGCGCTGACCAGCACGCCCAGCGCCATCTCGTCGTTCGCGGCGAACACCGCGGTCGGCCGGTCGGTGCCCGCGAGGATCGCGTCGCCCGCGGCCATCCCCGAGCGGAAGGTGAAGTCGCCGACCTGCACCCAATCGTCGCGGACGGTCAGGCCCGCCTGCGCCATCGCATCGCGGTAACCCGTGAAGCGCTTGCCCGAGGCGGCGTGCGAGGCGATGCCCTGGACAAAGGCGATGTCGCGGTGGCCGAGCCCGATCAGGTGGTCGGTCAGGTCGCGCGCCGCCTGGTAATCGTCGATGAAGACCGCGGCGGAGACGTCGTCGGCGGCGGTCGCACCGAGCGTCACGGTGGGGATGCCGCGCTGCGCGAGGAGATCGGTGAGTTCGCCCCAGTCGCAGACCGGCGGGGTGAGGATGATCCCGGCGAGCTGCAGCGCCTGGAGCGAACCGGCGACGTCGTCGAGC
>JAYVRZ010000152.1:0-2191 GCA_043775965.1 Sphingomonas sp. | reverse complement strand
GAAGTATAGGAAGTGCAGACGCTGGGAGGGGTATTGAGTGACGGTCTTGCGGCGGCTCACTGAGCTCAACCTAAACGTCGAGCTCTCCCAACGGCTTCTAAAATTGTTTCCCCGCGAAGGCGGGGATCCAGACTGGGCTCCCGCCTTCGCGGGAGAACAAGGAGGGGCGGTGGGACCAAGGTGGGAGGAGCAATTGGAAACGAGCGCCGAAAAGCATTGTGGCGTTGCAGGCGCTTCCTTGGCTTTCCCAATTGGGCCCCGGCCTTCGCCGGGGTTATAGAAGGTCGCGGCTGACCGACTGGGCGGGCGGCGCCATTTACACATCGCACGTGCCCTCACCCTCCTATTGCTTTGCAATGGGTCCCTCCCTCTCCCCGTAGGGGAGAGGGTATAGTGGGCTTACGCGTCGTCTTCGGCGTCGGGGCCGGCCATCATTTCCTCGGCGACCTTGTCGGTGCGCGCGCGGATCTGCTTTTCGAGGCGGTCGGCGGTTTCGGGGTTGTCCTTGAGGAAGGTCTTCGAGTTCTCGCGACCCTGGCCCAGGCGCACGCTGTCGTAGCTGAACCACGCACCGGACTTCTCGACGAGGCCAGCCTTCACGCCGAGATCGAGGATCTCGCCGAGCTTCGAGACGCCCTGCCCGTACATGATGTCGAACTCGACCTGCTTGAACGGCGGCGCGACCTTGTTCTTGACGACCTTCACGCGGGTCTGGTTGCCGGTCACTTCCTCGCCGGCCTTGATCGCGCCGATGCGGCGGATGTCGAGGCGGACCGAGGCGTAGAACTTCAGCGCGTTGCCGCCGGTCGTCGTCTCGGGGTTGCCGTACATGACACCGATCTTCATGCGGAGCTGGTTGATGAAAATCACCATGCAGCGCGAGCGGCTGATCGAGCCAGTCAGCTTCCGCAAAGACTGCGACATGAGACGCGCCTGGAGGCCAACATGGCTGTCGCCCATCTCGCCTTCGATTTCCGCGCGCGGCACGAGCGCGGCGACGGAATCGACCACGAGCACGTCGATCGCGTTCGAGCGCACCAGCGTGTCGACGATCTCGAGCGCCTGCTCGCCGGTGTCGGGCTGCGACACGATCAGCTCGTCGATGTTGACGCCGAGCTTCTTGGCATAAACCGGGTCGAGCGCGTGCTCGGCATCGACGAACGCCGCGGTGCCACCGCCCTTCTGCGCTTCGGCGATCACGTGAAGCGCGAGCGTGGTCTTGCCCGACGATTCAGGACCGTAGATCTCGATCACGCGACCACGCGGCAGGCCGCCGACGCCGAGCGCGATGTCGAGCCCGAGCGAACCGGTGGAGATGACCTCGACCTGCATCGTCTCCTTCGAGCCGAGGCGCATCGCCGAGCCCTTGCCGAACGCGCGGTCGATCTGCGCCAGCGCGGCGTCGAGCGCCTTCTGGCGGTCGTTGGTTGCGGTTGCCATGCCGGTGTCGATCACTTTCAGATTAGCGGCCATTGATAAGCTCCCATCGCTAAAGCAAGCGCGCGTGCCATTCAACGCGTCATGCGTCGTGTATCCTCTTTGTTCTTTCGGAACAAGTGTGGAACATCGAGTTTGGGGTAAAAAGATTCGGGGTTTGGTGGCGTACGCGGGCGCCGATGCGAAATGCTGAAACGCCAAGCCGCTTAGACACCTGAAAGATCGTCATCCCCGCGCAGGCGGGGATCCATAGCCTTGGAGGCTGACGATTATATCGCGACGATAGCCGGTATGGGTTCCCGCCTCCGCGGGAATGACGGGGTGGGGTTGGCGAGGTTTGATCGAGATCCGTGCAGTCTGCTTAGGGCAGGCTTATTCGGGGTCGGTCCGGTCAGGCGAGTGTCGTTGCGAGCGTCCACCAGCCTCGGGCCTGAGCGGCGTGTGCGGCGGCGTCTCTGGCCTCGGGCGTTTCGAACAGCGCGAAGCAGGTGGCGCCGGAGCCGGACATTCTCGAAAGCAGGACGCCGTCGGCGGCGTCGAGGAGGTGGCGGACGTCGGCGATGACCGGGGCCAGCGCGAGCGCGGGGGGCTCGAGGTCGTTGCGGCCGGCGGTGGCGCGGGCGAGCAGGTCGCCTTCGGGGATCGGGCCTCGGTCCTGGCCGCCCCACGCCTTGAAGACCGCGGCTGTGGAGACGGCGACGTTGGGATTCACGAGCAGGAGGGGAGTGTCTGCGAGGCCTTCGAGATTGGTGAG
>JAYVRZ010000151.1:0-3751 GCA_043775965.1 Sphingomonas sp. | reverse complement strand
CTGTCGTCGTCTTGCGTGCACCACGTCCGGGCGTAGGCGTCGGGCTCGTCAACCTCAACGCGCGGATCGTCGGTCGTGGCGGCGCCTATGCCGTCACCGCCAGTGGCGGCACCAATTACGGGCCGTTCACCGCCGACGTGCTGGTCACGCCGGGGACGCAACTCTCGGTCGACGTACGTCGCGTCGTATTCGCCGGGATCACCGGTCGCGGCCGGATCGTGCAGACCGCCGCAGGTCCGTTCGCGGGCGGTCTCCAGTTTGCGGGGCAGGGCCTGTCAGGCAATGTCCGTCTCGCGAACCAGGGCGGCTATCAGCGTGCCGACGTCGCCGCGCGCGCCAATGGTGCCAAGATCCCGGGGATGGTCGACTTCACCATCGGCCGAGCGATCGTCAATGCGACCGCCGTCCTCACGCCGACGCCGCAGATCGTGGCAGACGCGCAGGTCGCCGACATGCGTTACGGCGCGATCGTCCTCTCGGCGGCACGCGCGAAGGTGAATTACGTCGGTGGCAACGGCACCGCGCAGGCATTGCTGACGGGGTCGAACGGCGTACCGTTCCGCCTTGCCGTCAACGCCAAGCTCAGCCCGAACAATTACCTCGTCGCCGCGCAGGGCCAGGCGAACGGCATCGACTTCCGCACCGTCAACCCGGCGCGCATCCAGGCTGCGAAGGGCGTCTATCGCCTGTCGCCGACCCGGATCGACTTCGGCGGCGCGGGCGGCGGCTCGGCGCGCTTGGCTGGCAGCTATGGCCGCGGCACCAACGCGCAGGTCCGGCTCGATCGCCTCGACCTGTCGACACTGTCGGCGCTGGTCCCGAACCTGGGTATCGGCGGCAAGGCGACCGGCAGCCTCGACTTCTCGCAGGCAAACTCGGCGGCGTTGCCGACGGCGGACGCGCGCGTGACCGTCACCAACTTCACCCGCTCGGGTCTCGCCGCGGTTTCCGACCCTGTCGACATCGTCTTCGCGGGTACGCTCGGCGGCGAGGGCGCGACCGCTCGTGCGCTCGTTCGTCGCGGGCCGACCGTGGTCGGACGGATGGTCGCCAATTTGCGTCCTTTGCCGGCTGGCAGCGGCTCTTGGAGCACACGCCTGATGGCCGCGCCGCTCTCGGGCGGGATCCGCTATAATGGCCCTTCAGCGGTGCTGTTCAGCTTCGCGGCGATCCCGAATCAGCAGCTCACCGGCCCGATCGCGGTCGCCGCCGATTTCTCGGGGCGCTTGCAGGCGCCGCAGCTGAACGGCGTCGTCCGTGCCGACAATCTGACTTACGACAACGAGACCTACGGCACGCGCCTGTCGCAAATGCGGATCGCCGGACGCTTCTCGAATACCGACCTGGAACTGACGCAGCTCAGCGCCAAGGCCGGCGATGGCACCGTCCAGGCGCAGGGCAAGATCGGCTTCGCGGCGGACAGCGGCTTCCCGATCGATATCCGCGCGACGCTGAACAAGGCGCAGCTCGCAAAGAGCGACGCGATCAGCGCCACCACGACCGGTACGGTTCACCTTACGCACGACCGCAATGGCGGGCTGATCCAGGGCGATCTCCAGATCCCCGAGGCACGCTATCAGATCATCCGCCAGGGCCAGGCCGAAGTGCCCGAGCTCACCGGCGTGCGGCGCAAGGGCGATGTCCGCACGCCGCTCTCGACCGACCGGTCGCAAGTGCCCACCGCGGGATCGTTCAAGCTCGATCTCCGGGTGCGTGCGCCGAACCAGTTGTTCGTGTCGGGCATGGGCCTGGAGTCCGAATGGGAGATGGACATGCGGATCGGCGGCACGTCGGCCGCGCCCATCGTCACCGGCGGCCTCGATATCGTCCGCGGCACCTATTCCTTCTCGGGCAAGCGGTTCGACGTCACCAAGGGGCAGATCCGCTTCCGTGGCGGCGCGCTGACCGATCCGGACATCAACATCCAGGCGAGCACGACGACCAGCGACATCACCGTCGTCATCAACGTGACCGGAACCGGCCAGAAGCCGCAGATCGCGTTCACCTCGACGCCGGTGCTGCCGCAGGACGAGGTGCTCAGCCGCCTGTTGTTCGGGGCGAGCCCGGCCAATCTGTCGGCGACCGAGGCGATCCAACTGGCGTCCGCGCTGAACTCGCTGCGTGGTTCCGGTGGTGGCGGTCTCAACCCGCTCGGCAAGCTGCGTTCGGCGACCGGGTTCGACCGGTTGCGCGTGCTCGGGGCCGACGAGGCAACCGGCCGCGGGACGAGCCTCGCCGCGGGCAAGTACATCACGAAGAACATCTATGTGGAAATCGTGACGGACGCGAAGGGCTTCACCTCGACCCAGCTCGAGATCGCATTGACCAAGGCGCTCAGCCTGTTGTCGGCGGCGGGATCGAGTGGCGGCCAGAGCGCCAGCGTCAAATATTCGAAGGACTATTGAGTTCGGTCGGGAGTCGGATAGGTTCGGTTATGCAACCTATGGCGTAGTGCCGGGGCGAGAGGATCCAGCATGACCGAGCATGTCGACGTGATCGTGGTGGGCGCCGGCATTTCCGGGATCGGTACCGGCTACCACCTCCAGACGCGGTGCCCCGACCGGAGCTACATGATCCTCGAGGGCCGCGCCGCGATGGGCGGGACGTGGGACCTGTTCCGTTATCCCGGCATCCGTTCCGACTCGGACATGCACACGCTGGGGTTCGCGTTTCACCCGTGGACCGCGGCGAAGTCGATCGCGGACGGCCCGTCGATCCGCGCCTATGTCGAGGAAACGGCGCGGGAATACGGCATCGACCGCAAGATCCGCTACGGCCATCACGTCAAGACGGCGGCGTGGTCCACAGAGGACGCGATGTGGACGGTCGAGGCGACCGGGCCTGATGGCGCGCCCGTGACGCTGACGTGCAACTTCCTGTCGATGTGCGCGGGCTATTATAACTACGCGAAGGCCTACGCCCCGGAGTTCGAGGGGGCGGACGGCTTTCAAGGCCGAATCGTCCACCCGCAATTCTGGCCCGAAGATCTCGATTACGCGGGCAAGCGCGTCGTCGTCATCGGCAGCGGCGCGACCGCGGTGACGCTGGTACCGACGATGGCGCAGACCGCCGCGCACGTGACGATGCTCCAGCGCTCGCCGACCTACATCGTCGCCAGGCCGGGCGAGGACCGCGTCGCGAACTGGCTGCGCGGGAAGCTGCCGTCGAAGGCGGCATACGGCATCACGCGGTGGAAGAACGTGCTGATGGGGATGTTCTTCTACCGGCTCGCGCGGAAGAAGCCGGCCAAGGTGAAGGAGCGGATGATCGGCATGGTTCGCGATCATCTCGGTCCCGACTACGATGTGGCGACCCATTTCACGCCGCGCTATAATCCGTGGGACCAGCGAGTGTGCCTGGTGCCTGACGGGGATTTGTTCGCGGCGATCAACGCCGGTAGCGCCTCGATTGTGACCGACACCATCGCGCGGATTACGCCTGAGGGTATCCGGCTCGACTCGGGGCGTGATCTGCCGGCCGACGTGATCGTCACCGCGACGGGGCTCGAACTGCAGTTGATGAGCGGCGTTGCGTTCAGCCTGGACGGGCAGCCGCTGTCGCTGGCGGGGCGACTCCAGTACAAGGGGATGATGTTCGACGGGGTGCCTAACCTGTGTTCGACGTTCGGCTATACCAACGCCTCGTGGACGCTGAAATGCGATCTCACCTCGCGCTACGTCTGCCGGCTGCTGAACCATATGGACCGGCACGGCCTCGCCACCTGCGTGCCGCGCCTGCCGGCCGACGGCGT
>JAYVRZ010000150.1:0-8032 GCA_043775965.1 Sphingomonas sp. | reverse complement strand
GGGATTGCCCGTCCCCCCGACAGAGCCACTACTTCGGACGATTGTCAGGGCCCGACGTCGGCAGCACCAGTCTGGACACGAAGCGCCTTGCCGGCCTTGAACCCCAGCGCCGCGCCGACCCGGTCGTCCCAGCCATACGGATCGTTGCGCACGATCGGCTCGCCGGAATCGTCGAACAGCACCGTCTGGTACAGCATGCGAACCGGGATCTGGTGCGGCAACTTGACGAACGTCTCCTTGCCGGTCACGCGCGCCTTGTGCCAATCGTCGAGCACCCCGCCATCCTGCGCCAGTATCTCGGCGAACCCCAGCGCATCGTCGACCCGGACGCACCCATGGCTACGCTGGCGCTGCACCATCGCGAAGATCGGCTTGGCAGGCGTATCGTGCAGGTAGATCGCGTGGTCGTTCAGCATGTCGAACTTGACCAGCCCCAGCGAGTTCTTCGGCCCCGGCTGCTGGACGATCCAGCCATCCTTCCAGACCATGTTGTTCGCCTTCAGATAGCCTGCGCCCTTGCTCGCGATGTCCTTTTTCTGAATCGACCGCGGCACCGTCCAGGTCGGGTTCGCGACCAGCCGGAATATCGGCGACCCGAGCTGCGGCGTCTCCTTGTCCGGCTCGCCGACGATGACCTTCCGGCTGTCGGCGATCTTGCCATCGCGCCAATAGGTCAGCCGCGCCGCCGCCAGGTTGACGTCGATGCGCGTGGCAGGCGCATTGCGGTCGAGCCAGCGCAACCGCTCCATTGCCACCGCTATCGCGCGCGCGCGGTCGACGTCCGACATGTTGAGGATCGCAAGCGCCTCGCCGCCGATCACGCCGTCGGGCTTCATCGCATAGTCGGCCTGCATCCGCCGCACCGCCGCGACCATCACCGGCGTATAGACGTTGCCCTGTACGGCGCCCCCATTGGATCCGGCATCGAGATAATCCAGCACCGTCAGTTCGCGCGCGATCTGCACGATGCGCGGATCGGTGCCGCCGGGCTTGATCGCATCGCCCGTGACGGCGATCACCGGCGTCGGCGCATCCGACGGCCCCCGCAGCTTCAGATAGGCCGCCGAGAGCTTCTGGTAGTTGGAATCCTGCGGCGAGAGCCGGTTGAGCCAGCCGGTCAGGTCGCCAGACTGCAAAGCACCAGCCAGCCCGGCCTTCAAGTCGGCCTCGGGACGCGGCACGGTGTAGACGTCGTACAGCTTGGTCGGATCGGTCGCGCCACGCGACAGCGCTGCGGCGAAGGTCAGTGCCTGCTTGGTAAGGTCCGCCCCATCGGTGGACGCCGTACCGAACGCCATGTGGTCCAGCCCGTGTCGCGCACGATCGTCGATCGCCTCATGCAGTTGCTTGACCGTCTTGTCGGTCCATGTCGCCGGCTTGGCAGGCTCGCTCGAATTCGCCGTCGTGTCCTTGGCCGGCACCACGTTTACGCTGCAAGCCGACAGCAAAAACACAGCCGCCAGAGATTTTCCGATAGTCGCACGCATACTGATTCCCCACCCGTCTGGAAGACGAACGCATCGGTCCCGAGTCGGGTCCGGCTTGGCGAAAACTCTCTCGCTTCCGAGCAGCGCACACGCGACCCATCGCAGACCAGTTCATCGCAGAACGGTCCCGGACAGGCCAGGAGGTTCGCGCCGTGCGACGAGCGCCGAGAGGTAAACGAAACATTCACCGGATCCGCTGTAAGACGAGCACCACTTCTCGACCGGGACTCGAAAATTTGTCTAACGCATTGGTATCGCGCCGTGAACTGGTTCGCGGCGGTACGGCAGCGCTTGTTATGGCCGCCTTGTCGGAACGCGTTTCGGCCCGTACGCCCGAGCGTCGGCTGGCGCTGACCAACCCGCATAGCGGCGAACATTACGACGCCTGCTTCTTCGCAAACGGCCGCTACCGGGCCGACGGGCTTGCCGAACTCAACCACGCGATGCGCGACTGGCGCACCGGCGACACCCGCCACATGGACCCGGCGCTGCTCGATCTGCTCGTCCGCGTCCGCGACCGGCTCGACATTGCCGCGCACAAACCGCTCAGGTTGGTGTCGGGCTACCGCAGCCCCAGGACCAACGCCGCGATGCACGAACGATCGCACGGCGTTGCCAGCAAGAGCCAGCACATGCTCGGCAAGGCGACCGACATCGCCATCCCCGGCGTGCCACTGAACCGCCTGCGCGATGTGGCACTGTCGATGCGCGGCGGCGGCGTCGGCTATTATCCGCACGACGGCTTCGTCCACATCGACACCGGCGCACTCCGCCACTGGAGCTGACCCGCCGCCGACGCTGGATTGCCTTGCGGAACCTCGGCGGCCTCGTCCAGAACCGGCTGCAAGCGCGCGCACGGAACACCGGCGCGCCTCGGCGGGAGCAGGCACGGTGACAAGACGGCGTTCGAAAACTACCGCGATCGTGCTGCTGATGATCGCGACCGCGGCCACGGCAGCGGCGGGCGGGCGGCAATCCACGCACACCGTCTGCCGGAACGGCACCGGGATGCACGACGGGTATTTCTATTCGTTCTTCCGCGATGCCGGTACCGGCTGCCTTAGGCTAGGACGCGGTGGACGCTACGCTACGACCTGGAGCCTTGGCGCCAGCGGCAATCTCGTCGCGGGTAAAGGTTGGGCGATCGGGTCGGTCAACCGAACCGTCCGCTACGCCGCGCATTTCACGCCGGGCGCGAACGGCTATCTCAGCCTCTACGGATGGTCGACCGATCCGCTCGTCGAATATTACGTCGTCGAGAATTGGGGCGACTTCGTGCCGCCGGGCGGGGCAGCGCGACCTCTGGGGATCGTTACGACGGATGGCGGCACGTATCGGATCTACCGAACGCGTCGGATCGGACAACCGTCGATCGTCGGCACGGCGGATTTCGACCAATATTGGAGCGTCAGGGTCACCCGCGTGCCGTCGGGCAGGACCAACCGCATCACGTTTGCCAATCACGTGGCAGCTTGGCGAAACGCCGGGCTGACGCTCGGGACGATGAAGTATCAGGTGCTCGCAACCGAGGGGTTCGGCAGCAATGGGCGCTCGGACGTAACGGTCCTGCAGGGCTCGAATGATCCGGGACGGTGACGACCGGCAGCCGCCCTCCTTACTCGATTATCCTCCGCGGACAAAAAAATGGCCGGGGTTAACCGGCCGAAAGTTTTTAGGAGAGGATGCCTGAAAGGCACCGTCTGAATGACCGCAACGCCGTGCCGTTGCAATTGACCAGTTCGGCTTCCCGATTGCGCCAAATGCATCTGCAATAGACCTCGGCCCTCCAGTATCGTCGGAAATCGTCGACGTGAACGGACGCTTCCGCCTGAAAAGACAGTGTTTTACGGACACGCGGGAACGATTGGCCCCGCCCCGGCGCTCCGCCTCCGAAGGAGACGCATGATGGACGACAACCGGATTTGGCAATTCGAGGAAAGCCTGTGGACTGGCGACGCGGAGCAGTATCGTGCGCTGATCGACGACGAATGCGTGATGGTGCTGCCCGAACACCCGTTCGTCTTCACCGGCGCGCAGGCGATCGCCGCCGTCTCGGACACGCCGCGCTGGACGGGCGTCACGTTCAGCGAACAACAGGTCATGCGCCCGCAGGAAGGCCTGATCGCGATCGCGTACAAGGCTGAGGCCACCCGTGAAGGCGCGACCGGCTACACAGCGCACTGTACCACGACGATGCGGCGGCTGAGCCACGAGGAATGGCGCGTCGTCCAGCACCAGCAGACCCCCGCCCTGGCTGTCAAGGTCGACTAGACCCCGATCGGGACTGGGACCGGCACCGCGTTAGCCTGCCGGCGCGGTCCCGTTTGCCGGTGCGGTCCCGTTTGCCGGTGCGGTTTCGGCCATCGCGAACGTCTTCGACAATCCGTGGTACAGTTTCTCGCGGCAAACCCACTGGCTCGCGGCATCGGCGATGAACGCGGTCGCGAACATCGGCAGCATCAGTCCGCGGCTCGCGGTCGTCTCCGACAGGATGATGACCGCAGTCAGCGGCGCGCGAACGACGCCCGCGAAATAGGCGACCATCCCCAGGATCACGACCGCGCTTGCAGGTTCGCCCGGAAACAACTCGCGCAGCAGATTGCCGACGCCCGCGCCGACCGCCAGCGACGGCGCGAAGATTCCACCCGGCAGTCCCGCAACTGCAGTCGCCGCAGTCGCGATCATCTTGGCGGGCCCGAACCACAGCGGCGCATCGACGCCGATGATCATCGACCGCGCGGGTGCATACCCCGTCCCCCAGGTCAGTCCGGTGAACACGCCCAGGACCGCGACGACCACGCCGCAGGCCCCTGCGAACACCACCGGATTGCGCCGCGCCCACAGCGTCAGCCGGTTCGTGCCGGTCGCCATCGCCAACAGGATTCGGGAAAAGAGTCCGCCCAGCATGCCGCCGACGATCCCCGCTACCGGCGCGACCAGCAGCGCCGACACCAGGGGCATGTGCGCCCCGATCGCGCCGAAATAGATATAGTCGCCCTGCACCGACTGCGCGACCATTCCCGCGATGACGATCGCCGCCAGAACCAGCAGCGTCACACGCTGTTCATAGGCCGACGCCAACTCCTCGATCGCGAACAACAGTCCGGCGAGCGGGGTGTTGAACGCCGCCGCCACGCCGGCCGCACCGCCGGCGATGACCACGCCGCCGCGCAGCGGCACGCGGACCAGCCGGTGCGTAACGCCCATCACCGCCGCGGCCAGTTGCACCGTCGGCCCCTCGCGGCCCACCGATGCGCCGCTCAGCACGGCGCCGACCGTCATCACCGCCTTGGCCGCGACCGTGCGGACCGAGATCAGCGTCTTGATCGCCTCGTTCGGGTTGGCCTGCGCGGCGATCACCTGCGGGATCCCCGACCCGCGCGCCAGCGGTGCGTAGCGTCGCGTCAGCCAGACCAGGCCCATGAACGTCAGCGGTGTCGTCGCCAGCGGCAGCCAGTGCCACGCCTGCGCATATTGACCGAACCGGACGCCCGCCCAGTCGGCGGCTTCGGCGAACAGGGTCGCGACGATCCCGATCAGGATCGCCCCCGTCAGGATCGCGACTCGCGTCCGGAACTGCACCGATCGCGGCCCACGCGCGCGCAGCAACGCGCGGTAGCGCGACGGCGTCCAGCGTTTCGCCGGCATGAGGGACGTGAACGGGCCTGCCATGCCGCTCTTCTAGGATGCTTGCGAAGATGCGTCACCCCGCGGAAATGCCGGTATGGTCTCACCCGCAGGACCGCTAAGGACCGCGCGAACCCCGTCAGTCCAGGTAGCATTCATGGCCCGCAAACATTCGAAACACGAACCCTATGGCGACGAACAGCGCGAGGACGAAGCGCCTGTGGTCATCCCCGACTGCTGGCTATGCGGCCGCCCCACGGGCAAGACCATCACTTGGCACCACCCCGTCCCAAAGAGCCGCGGCGGCCGCGACGTCGTGCCGATGCACCCGGTCTGCCAGCAGACGCTGATGGCCAACTTCACCAATTCCGAACTGCAGCGCCACGGCACCGACGTCGACCTGCTGCTGGCCCACCCGACGATCCGCAAGTTCGTCGACTGGGTCGCGAACAAGGACCCCGACTTCACCGCCACCACCGCCAAGAAACAGCGCTGATCCGCTCGTCAAGCACCGGCGTCCCGACGAATGGTCTCGACGACGCGCAGAACGCGACTTCCCGATCATCGATAGCCCGCTGCGGCAGATGCTCGTCCCGAACATCGTCCTGCAGCTGACTTTCGCGGTGGCGCTCGTGCTGTCCTCGCCGCTCGGTAATGCTCTCGCGGTCCAGTGCGGCACATCGTCCATATCGACCGTTCGGAGCGCGGCAGTATCAGCTACAAATGCCATCCGGTGGCCCTCGACGGTCAACGAAACAGCATCATAGATCAGGCGGTTTTCGTTAACGATCACCCCCGAGGCCGCCCTTCCGCTTCCACTCAGAACCGACGTCAGGAAACGCCCCCCCCCCGGGCCAAGCCTAGCGTCAGAGCGCCAGGTCGGGGCTCCGGTCTACCTTCACGCGCGTTGCCGCCGGCCGTGGTTCGGCCGCGACATGGACCGCCGGCGAGGGCACCGTCAGCTGCAGCGTCTCCGCCGTGGTCGCCCAATGTGCCGCCAGCATCTCGGGATGGTCGTTCAGCGCAAGGCCGTAGCTCGGCACGATCTCACGGATCTTCGCCTGCCATGCGGGCGTGGCGAGACGCGTCGCAAACACCGTCTTCAGCACGTTGAGCATGATCGACGGTGCGGTCGACGCGCCCGGCGATGCGCCCAGCAGCGCGGCGATCGATCCGTCCTTCGACGCGACGACCTCGGTACCGAGCTTCAGCATTCCGCCCTTTTCCGGATCGCGCTTGATGATCTGGACGCGCTGGCCCGCCTGCCACAGCCGCCAGTCGGCATCCTTGGCGCCGGGGAGATATTCGCGCAGCGCCGTCATCCGGTCCGCATCGGACATGATCAGCTGGCCCGCGAGATACTCCACCAGGTCGAAATTGTCCCAGCCCACCGCCAGCATCGGCCGGAAATTGTCGAGCGTCACCGACGCCGGCAGATCGAAATACGAGCCTTCCTTCAGGAACTTGGTCGAGAAGGTCGCAAATGGCCCGAACAACAATGCCTGTTTGCCGTCCAGGTAGCGCGTGTCGAGATGCGGGACGGACATAGGCGGCGATCCGACCGCGGCCTTGCCGTACACCTTGGCGAGATGCCGGGTCGCGACGCTGGGCGTGTCGGTCACCAGGAAGGACCCGCCGACCGGGAAGCCGGCGTAGTTGTCGGCCTCCGGAATGCCCGATTTCTGCAGGATCGGCAGCGCGCCGCCGCCTGCGCCCGCGAACACGAACTTGGCGGTCACGACCTGCTTCTCGTCGCTCTTCATGTCGCGATAGGTCACGCGCCAGGTGCCGTCGGGGTTGCGCTCCAGGTCGCGCACTTCCTTGCCGACGCTCAACGCGAAGCCCGGCTGCTTCTGCAGCGACGCGATATATTGCCGGGTCACCTCGCCCCAGTTGCAATCAGTACCCAGCGGCGAGCGCGTCGCCGCCAGCGCCACCTTCGGATCGCGGCCCTCCATCATCAGCGGAACCCAGTCCGCGATCTGCTTGCGATCGTTGGAAAATTCCATGCCCGAGAATAACGGGCTCGCACCCAGCGCTTGCCACCGCTTGTACAGGAAGGCGACGTTGGCGTCGCCCCAGACCAGGTTCATATGCGGCGTGGAATTGATGAACGATCGCGGCTCGTGCAGCATCCCCGCCTTGACCTGGTGGCTCAGGAACTGGCGCGTGACCTGGAACTGCTCGTTGATCTCGATCGCCTTCTCGATCTCGACCAGCCCGTCGGCCGCGTTCACCGGCGTATAGTTCAGCTCGCACAGCGCGGAATGACCCGTACCGGCATTGTTCCAGCCGTTCGAGCTTTCCTCCGCGACCTTGTCGAGGCGCTCGACCATCTCGATGGTCCAGGCCGGCTCGAGCTGGCGGAGCAGCAGGGCTAGCGTCGCGCTCATGATCCCGCCGCCGATGACCAGCACATCGACGTTCCGCTCGGGCGCGGCGCCGTCGGCATGCGCCAGGGGCAGCACGGCCGCGGATCCTGCGACGATCGCCGATCCGAGCAGACCGCGACGCGTCACGCCCGTTGCCCGTGCGGTATCGTTGCCGTTGCCGTTCTCGCTGCTTGAATCAACCACTAGTCTGTCCTTCCGGTTCAGCACGCTCGTCGGCAGCCATGGTGGGCGCCCGCGCTCGATGGGGTGGCATCGACGCATCGCGAGACGGGTGAGCCGAATGCTATGTGGCGCCCGCTGCGCTGCGGGACATGGCGGAAACCGCAAAGTGTATAAGCCGCTGATTTATCGTCATATATGTCAAGATATTAGCGTATCGGACGCCGCGTAAGTGCAACTACCGGCACGAGCCCCGCCGCGAATGTGTCAAAAGTTGCATATGGCCGGTAGCCTGCTAGTCCTGCGCAGCGATGTGGACGATCGATCGGACAGGGCGAGTGCGGAATTGGCAGTGGATCGTGGCCG